>CANHCU010000086.1 GCA_947459185.1 Planctomycetaceae bacterium
AGGGAGGCGAAGGAGACCGCCGAGATCATCGACCGCTACCGGGAGATCGTCAACTTCGACGTGTGGCGTGCGACCTGTGAGGCCGAAGTCACCGAGTCGGCAATCAAGGCGAGGGAAGCCACGTGGCGGGCTGACAGAGACTTCGAGAACGCGCGGCTGCAGCCCGCGAAGCAGGCCTACGACGAAGCCTTTGCAGCCTGGAAGGAGGTGCTCGATGGCTCCCCCGTGCTGCGGGCAGATTCGATCACGGCCGACGACCTCCGTGAAATCGTGGACCGCTACCGCAAAGTCCTCGAACAACTCGATGAACCGTTCCCGAAGCCGTTCATCCTCGGAGACATACTGAAATTGAACGAATAGAGGGCGAAAGCACCTGCGGGTCGTTGGAATCGTCGGTGCCTGATCCCGGTCCGGTCAGGGGCCAACGTTCAGCCTGAACGCACGAGCAGTTTGTCGATCCGACGGCCGTCCATGTCAACCACCTCGATCAGCAGGCCGTGCCAACGCAGCGTGTCGCCCGCCGCGGGAATCCGCTCGAGTTCGGCGAGCACGATCCCAGATACGGTCGAGTAGTCGCGAGGCACGGCGTCGAGCTTGATGCCAAGCTTGTCGGCGAGATCCTCGACGCCCGCGCCGCCGTCCACCAGCCAGGAGCCATCCTCCCGCTGGACAAACTGCGAGGCCTCGTGGCGATGCTCGTCATGAATCTCGCCGACCAGTTCTTCCAGGACATCTTCGAGCGTGACGAGCCCCTCCGTGCCGCCGTATTCGTCGAGCACGATGGCGAGCTGGTTTTTTTCCTTCTGGAAGAGTTCGAGCAGCCGGTCGAGCGGCATCGTCTCAGGCACGAACAGGGCACGGTGCATGATCTTACGGAGTTCGATCGGCCAGCCCATCCAGTTCTGGCGGAGCACGTCCTTGAGCGACACGTAGCCGAGGATGTGGTCGAGCGACCCCTCGTAGACCGGCAGCCGCGAATAGCCGGCCATGGCGATCGCGCCGAGCACCTCGCCGGGGGGTGTTTCGATGTCGAGTGCGTCGAGGTCGATCCGCGGCCGCATGATGTCGCGGACCGTTCGTTCGCCAAGGCGGAGCGCCTCGGTCGCCACCGCCTGCTCCACGGCCTCGAGCACGCCTTCCGCGCGGCCCGCCTCGAGGAGGTGCTCGATGTCGTCCACGGACACGGTCGGGCCATCCTGCTTGTGGGCGCCCAGCAGGGCGAGCACTGCCGACGTGGACGCGCCCATCATCCAGACGAGCGGCTTGGTGACCTGCGAGAAGATTTTCATGGTCGGGGCGGCCATGCGGGCGAAGTCCTCGGCGCGACGCAGCGCCAACCGCTTGGGCACCAGTTCGCCGAACAGCAGCGTGACGAATGACAGCAGCACCACGAACACCGTCAGGGCAATCGGACGGGCCATGGCATCGATGGCAGGCGGAGCGTGGGCCGTGATCCATTCGGCAAGGTCGCTCACCAGGCTGTCGCCGCCGTAGGCCGCGGCGAGCGTGCCGACCAGCGTGATTCCGATCTGGACCGTGGGCAGGAACTGGTCGGGACTCGATGCCAGTTCGAGCGCCGTCTTCGCAGCCTTGTCGCCCGCTTCGGCCAGCTGTCGGAGGCGGCCCCGACGGCTGGCAACGATCGCCATCTCGGCCCCGGAGAAGAATCCGTTGGCGAGGATCAGGGCAAAGACGAGGAGGATTTCCGGCAGCATGCGTGGATCCGATCGGGGTGGAATCACCGTGGCGCGGCGGCGCCGTTGTCAGGGGCCATGTCGTCCCCGCCGATCGGACTCGCCATGTGTATCGGGCCATCCCGGTTCATCGGGCCATCCCGGCTGATGACCGCGAGATTGTCGCGGTGCACCACTTCCTCGTAGGGGAAGGAGCCCAGCACGGCGGCGATCTGCTCCGTCTTGAGGCCGGCGATCCGCCGCAGTTCATCGAGGGAGTAGTTGACGAGTCCGCGGGCGAAAACCCGGCCGTCGGAAGTGGCCAGGGAGACCACGTCACCGGTCGCGAATGAGCCCTCGATTGCGGTGATGCCCGCCGCGAGCAGACTGCGGCCCCGGTCCACGACCGCCTCTCGCGCCCCGGCATCGACGATCACCTTGCCGCGGGCGTCGGCCGACCAGCCCAGCCACCGCTTCCAGGCGGGCATGGTCGTTTCCCGGCCCACGAAAAGCGTGCCCGAGCTTTCGCCGCGGCAGATCTGCTCGAGCACGTGGTCGTCGCGGCCAGAGGCGATGATGCAGTGGCCTCCCGCCTCGGTGACGATCCCAGCGGCCACTATCTTGCTCGCCATGCCCCCCTTGGAGAGGCCTCCCAGACGGTCGCGGGCCAGGGCGGCCACGGACGCGTCGATTCGAGGCACGGTGACGAGCCGGGTGGCGGAGGGGTCGGATGGGTGGCGGTCGAAGAGCCCCTCGACGTCGGAGAGGAGCACGAGCAGGGGCGCGCCGAGCAGCGTGGCCACAAGCGCCGCGAGGCGATCGTTGTCGCCGAAGGAGGTTCGCAATTCCTCCACGCTCACGGTGTCGTTTTCGTTGATGATCGGGATCGCCCCGTAGTCGAGCAGAGCGCGAAGCGTGTTGCGGATGTTGAGGTAGCGGGCCCGGTCCTTCAGATCGTCCGCCACCAGCAGCACCTGCGCGGCGTGGCGGCCCTGGGCCCGTAACACACGCTCGTAGGCCTCGATCAGACAGCTCTGGCCAATCGCCGCCACGGCCTGTAGGCGGGCCAGTTCCTGGGGCCGCTTGGTCAGCCCCATCCGCCCCATGCCCGCCCCCACGGCGCCGGAGCTGACGAGCACGACCTGTCGCCCTTGGGCCAGGATGGAGTCGAACTGCCGGCCGAGCGTCTCGATCCGCGCGTTGTCCAGCAGGCCGTCGGGGCCGGTGAGCACGCGAGTACCGACCTTGACGACGATCAGGTTGGCGGAAGCGGCGAGGTCCGTACGAAGCGGGTCAGTCATGGGCCAGTGGCGGGGGGAGCAAATCGGATGTTTCCCTGGACACGCATCGTACCGTTGGCGGGGAAGGGAAGGCCACAGAGATGGACTGCTGCGGCCGAGACGGCGTCGAAAACTGCTGCGGGCCGCAAATCACCGCACGTGCGAGCCACTGGTTGAGGCGGTCGGGCCCGAGGGCGTATAGTGCGGTGGTGCCGGGCTAGGACAGGACTCAGACAGGACTAGGACTACGGCCAGCCCTCCGCCGGGCATCTGCGGAACACCTTTCGGGGCCGTGCGCTTGAGCGAACTGCACCATGAGTGCGGGCTGGTAGCCATCTACCACCTGCCGTGCCGCGATGGGGCCGATCCGAGCCACCTCTGCCCCGCTCAGGGGCCGGAGGAGGTGTCGCGTCTTGTGCCGCGGATGCTCCTCGACATCCAAAACCGCGGTCAGCTCTCCGCTGGAATGACCGTCTGGAACCCCGAACGCAGCCAGCTCCTTGCCACCATCAAGGACGTTGGCAGCGTGAGCGAGGTGTTTCGCCTCAGCCACCGCGGCAAGTACGAGGCTCTGATGGCGCAGCACACCGGCCGGGCCGCCATCGGCCACGTCCGCTACGCCACCTGCGGCGCCGAGGACCGCGGCTATGCCCAGCCGTTGGAGCGTCCGCACATTCAAAAGCGGAAATGGTTTTCCTTTGGGTTCAACGGGCAGCTGGCCAATTACATGGAGCTGCGGGCCGAGATCCTCGCCAACGACGAGAACCATCTGGCCCGTGACAACGACACCGAAGTGATCATGCACGCCATCGGTAACGAACTGTCGGGCGCCGCCGATCCAGATCCTATCGAACTGCTCGCGACGATCTCGAAGCGATTCGACGGTGCCTGGAACATCGCCATGCTCGACGCCTGCGGCCGAATGATCGTGGCCCGCGATCCGCTCGGCATCCGTCCGATGGAATATGCCCAGCTCGGCCCCCTCGTCGCCGCGGCCAGCGAGAGCGTCGCCCTGCTCAACCTCGGCTTTCCGGCCGAGTCGATCCGGTCACTCGAGCCGGGGACGGCGCTCATCGTCGATGGCGCGACCGTGCGGGTTGAACGGTTTGCCGAAAGTCCGAAGCAGGCCCATTGCTTCTTTGAATGGGTCTACTTCGCCAACGTCGCGAGCACGATGGACGATCGCAGTGTCTATCTGTCTCGGAAGCAACTCGGCGAAGAACTCGCCCGTCTGGAGACGATCCCGATCGACGCCGACACCGTCGTCGTGCCCGTTCCCGACACGAGCAAGGCGGCCGCCGACGCCATGGCCTACCGGCTCTCGATCCCGTCGGTGGAAGGGCTGATCCGCAATCGCTACACCGGCCGCACGTTCATCGACGGCGCCTCGAGCCGGCGGCAGAAAGCCGAATCGAAATACACGCCGCTCCGCGAGGTGCTGGAGGGCAAACGGGTGATCCTCGTCGAGGATTCGATCGTGCGAAGCACGACGATGAAGGTGCTCTTGGGCCGGATGCGGTCGCTGGGGCTGGCTCGGGAGATTCACGTGCGGATCGCCTGCCCGCCGATCGTCGCACCCTGCTTCTACGGCATCGACATGTCCACGATCGACGAACTCTTCGCCCCGCAGTTTCTCCGGGATGGCGTGCTCACCGAGGACGCCCAGGCGGAGATGGCCGCACGGCTGGGGGCCGACTCGCTCCGGTATCTGCCCGTGGAGTCAGTGGCGAGATCGATCGGATTCGAGCCGTCACAGCTCTGCCAAGCATGCCTGACGGGACAGTATCCCACGCCAGCTGGCGAGCGGCTGTATGAGGTCGCCCTCACGCACACGGGCCGGAGTGGCTCGGATCGTGGCGACTCCGGACGCACCTACGAGCCTGCCTCAGCCCGGTAGCGTTACCTCGGTGCGGCTGCAGGTGGCTGGGGCAGGGGATCGCTCCAGCAGGGCCCGCCAGACCGGGGCTCCTGCCAGACGCGTCCGCCGCTCGAAGTGCGTGCGGTAGTCGAGATCGTGCTCGGCCGGGCGGGCCTCCACGTCGCTGGCCGCGGAGAAAAGCCCCGTGCTCTGGGCTGCGGCGAGTGCCTCGTGGAAATACTCTTCCACGTCAGTCCAGATATGCAGCTTTCCACCGGGCATGAGCACGCGGCCGGCATGGACGAGAAAAGCGTCGGAGAGCACCCGTCGCTTGCGATGGCGGGCCTTCCACCACGGATCGGGAAAATAGACATGGATGGCTGCCAAGCAGGAGTCGGGCAGCAGGCTGCGGGCGAGGTAGGTGGCATCGCCGTGGATGATCCGGCCGTTGGTGGCCTGCTGGGCGGCGAGTTTCGAGGCGCAGAGCCGGGCATAGCCGCCGCTGATTTCCACGCCCAGGAAATTCAGGTCGGGCCGTGCGGCTGAGGCCGTCGAGAGAAAGAGCCCCTTGCCACTCCCCACCTCCATCTCGATGGCTGCCTGGTGCGGAAACAGGCTGTTTGGATCGAGCGGCGCGGGCAGTGCGGCCAATTCGAGCAGATGACCGGAAAGGTCGAGCGACGGATCGGGCTTGCGGGGTGGACGGCGGGGCATGGGAGCGTGCAATGGCCGGGGGGACCAAGAGTTGCGGCAGGAGTCATCGCCAGAGTCATTCGGCCGGGGTGCCCGCGGCGCTGGCGAGTGCATCGACCGGCAGGGGCACACCCTTGATCATGCCATCCACGACGATTCGATCACGGACAAGTCCCTGGAAGCGGCAGACGATCATCGCCCGAGGCCGGACCCGAACCCGCTCCACCGCGATCACCAGCCGGTCGCCGGGCACTACCGGCTCGCGGAATCGCACCTCCTCGAGACCGCCGAAGCCGATCACTTTGGCGTCGAGCAGGTTGTAGCGGTGGGTGTAGTAGCTGGAGAGTTGGGCGGCAGCCTCGCACATCATGACGCCGGGCATCAGCGGCATCACGGGAAAATGGCCACGCACCCAGAACTCGTCGCGCGTGACGTCCTTGTAGCCCACGCACAGACCACGGGACTGATCCTCGTGCACGATCGCCGTCAACTGCTCCATCTCGAACCGCTGCATGTTCCAGCGGCGGATCTCGTGGATGTCGGCGATAACGTGATCGAGGTCGTATTCGCTCGGATGGATGATGTAGTCGCGCGGGGCCACTGCGTTCGCCCTCCGATCCGTCTCAGGTACGAATGTGCTTCCGCTTGGCCTTGCGGGCCTTGCTGTTGGCGGGCCGGGAGCCATGGTTGGCTTTTTTGAGAGTGCGATGCGGCTTGGCCATTGGAAACTCCAAAATCGGGGCGGTCGGGAATGGGTCACGCATGAAGCGGGACGGGGAGTTGTACCATGCCATCGGACGCGGTTCCATCCTGATGCGCAGCCGTCGAAACAGGCTCATGCCCGCCGCTGCGAGGGGGACGTGGTACCGTCCGGTGGCCGAGTTGCCGCACGCTCCGCGGCCAGCGATTCCCGGAGACTGGCGCGGACGATTTCCACGAAGCTCGCTCCCAGGAATCCGAGTAGGCCTCCCACAACGGCCGACGAACCTCCACCCAGCACGGCCCCCGCCGGCGAACTGGCGGTGAGCCAGAGGAGCGAGAGCGTGCCCGCGGTGCCGCCGCAGGCCGCGCCGATTCCAGCCGAGATTGGCACCAGTCGCCCGAGGCTGGAGCGGCGTTCGAGGTGTGTGGGACCGGAGGCTGGAAGGGGAGCGGCGGCGGTCAGGGGGGTATTCCGACGCAGGGCAAGATCGTGGTCGGTCGCCTCGCGGAGCCGCGTGCCGATGGCGTTGCCGGCCACGTGCATAGCCACGCTGGCCAGCAGCACCGCCGCGGCCATCCAGCCGGCGAGACCGAGCCAGCCGATCGCCGCGCAGGCGATCGCCAGCACGACCGCCAACCAGGAATAGGTGACCAAACGCATGCAACTCGCTCCTGCCGGTAGTTTAGGCCCGATCAGCCGGGAAGCGTAGCGGGGCGGTCAACGGTGCTGCACCGCCGGGACGGCAGCATGACTTCGTCCGCCGATCCGACTGCGGAGGGGCTCGTCGCGTTGGATTTTTCTCCTTCCACGACCTACGGCAGCGCATTCCTCAGAAGGTCGAAAAATCCAAAAGCTCCTCGAGCTTCCGCCGATCCCGGCTGCGTATACGGCTGCGTATACGGCTGCTTCGCAGGATGCGAAGCGCAGCACCAGCAAACTGCGTTTGCCAAGCGACAATGGCAGGATGCCATGTGTCGCGTGTATACAGCCTCAAAACTCCGACTCGACCGCCTCTTGCCGGTAAATCGGCAGCAGCCGGTAGTAGACCTCGAGCGTGAGAATCGCCAGAGCGGTGTGGGCGAGCCGACCGCCCGGGGCCGTGTCGCGGTCGTCGAAGGACCAGCTGCCTGCCTCGTGGGCGACCCGCGTCTGCTGGGCCACGAGCTGATCGCGGTTCTTGATGTTCCACCGTGGCCAGACCGGGTGGTCGGACTGCACGAGCGCCTGCGCGAGATAGAAGTTCTGGTAGATGGCCTGAGGAGCTGGGCCTGGCTTGGCGAGCGTGGTGAGGCCACGGTTGAGCGGCTCCTGCTCCGGCCCCCAGCCGGTATACATCCGGCAGAGCAGTCCGATCGCCGACGTGCAGGGCTTGGCAGACGGGCTGCGGTAGCCGTAGGCCGCGCCGTTCAGAGTTTGCACGCGGTCGAGAAACCGTCGCACGCCGTCGATCGTCGGCGAGGGAGCCTCGAGGCCGGCGAGCTGCGCGCTTTTGAGTGCGGCAAGCTGCCAGGCAGTGACCGTGGTGTCGCCGGCCTGGCCGGGCAGGTAGCGCCAGCCGCCGCTGTGCATGTCCTGGGCAGTCTCGATGAACCGGATCGCATCCCGCACCGGCGGCACGAGCATGTCGTCTTTCGTCATGCCGAGCGCCTCGGCCAGGGCCAGTGTGGTCACGCCGTGGCCATACATCGTGCCTTCACAGAAATCGCCGCCGCGTGACGTGCGCTGCATCCTACTGATCAGGTAGTAGATACCACGAGACACGGTCTCCTGGTGGCGGCCGTCGACATGGGTGTGGCCGGCGCCGAGAAAGGGCAGCAGCGCGATCGCAGTGCTGGCCGTGGAACTGGTGAGCGAGCCCGGATCACGGCAGGCGCCATTGCAGCGACACCCGCTCAAGTCGAACTGCCAGGAGCCGTCGACGGCCTGATGCAGCGCCAGCCACTCGAGCCCCCGCTCGACGGCCGCCTCACTGGCCGCATTCCCGCCGCGGCCGCGGACCGAGGCGGAGCGGCCGGCGCCGGTTCGCGATGCGAAAGGCTTGCCATCAGGCGGGCCTCCGCCGATGGCAACGCGGGCGGTGGCACGTCCCGATGCCGCCGGGCGGGCCGGGCCGCCGCGGGCGGAGACCGGCTGCGCGATCGGACCTGCTCCAAGCGGCGGAGCGATCGCCTGATCGGACGGTTCAGCCTCCGGGATCGCCTCTGCGCCAACGGCATCGCTGGTCGGCAGGGAATCGATCGCAGCCATCGCCACGAGGGGTGGTTCGTCCACCAGCGGCGCCTCAGTGGCGGGGGCCGATGCCCTGGCCTGTGCAATAGCTTCGCCGCCAGCAGCCTCGTCAGCCGCACCGATCTCCACGGCAGCCGCCTGATCGCCGGCCGCATCGTCCTGCGGCTGCCGACTCATGGAAAACACCAGCGGGCGGAGCCGAGGGGACGGCTTCTTCTCCAGGGCAAAAACCGCCAGCAGGATGCAGAGGAGCAGGTGCCCCGCCAGGCTCAGGTAGCCTGAACGCACGACCGGGCTCCGCACCACCCGGTCGACCCATGGCGCGGCCTCCGATTCCGTGGCCGCAAGCGGCGAGAATTCAATCGAGTCGGGTTCCATCGAGACAACCTCGCGGCAGACTTTTCCGATTGGGGAAAGCGTGCCGTCGCGGCGGGGCCCGGCGGCCGCGCAGACGGCGATCCCCATCAGACCCACGAATGTGGTATCGGCCGAATCCGGCCGGCGGCTGAACACGAACGGCAGGGATCGGCGGCGCAGGGCGAGCAGTCTGGCGGCCTACTCTTTGAAATCCTCGTCAACGCTCCCCTTGCCGTAGATCGGCAGGTGGCGGTAGTAGACCTCGAGGATCATCGTGGCCAGCGACGTGCAGTAGAGCCGCCCGGCGGCATGCGCACCGTGGCCGCCATCCACGCCGTCGTACCAACTGCCCGCTTCGTGCCCCTTCTTCGACTGGGTGGTCACGAGCATGTCACGCATGCGATTGTTCCATCCCACCCACCGATCCCCTTCAAGATGGTGGAGAATCTGCGTGGCGTAGTAGTCGAAATAGAGATCTTTGCTCGGTCCCATCTTGGCCAGCCGGTCAACCCCGCGCTGGAGTGCCGGGTGATCCTTCTTCCAACCCAGGTACATCCTGCAGAGCAGGCCGACGGCGGAGGTGCCGGCGCCGTTGCCAGGATCGGTGTAGCCATAGGTAGCGCCATCGTCGCCTTGGACGTCGTTGAGAAACTCGACTGCCTTCTTGATCGTCAGCGGCGAGACCTGGAGGAACGCCATGTGGCCACTCTTCAGCGCCATCAACTGCCAGCCCACGGCCGAGGTATCGCCCGCCTGCTTGGGAGAGTACCGCCAGCCGCCACCGGCGGGATCCTGCGCCGCCATGATGAAGTTGAGGGCCGCCTGCGCGGGCATTTGCAGCCGGCGGTCCTGCGTCATGGCATAGCTCTCTGAGAGCACGATGCCGGCCAGCCCCTGCGAATACATATTGCCGCCGCCGAGCCCATAGGCCTTGCCCTGTCCCTTCACGGTCATGGCCGCGAGGAATCCGATGCCCGCCTCAAGCTGCTTCTTGTAGGGGCCTTCTTTATGCGTGTAGCCGCGGCCGAGGAAGGGGAGAAGAGCCATCGAGGTGGCACCGCAGCGATCGAGCCCAGCTCCCTTGTCCACGCCATGCGAGCATTGACCGTTGCAGCTTGGGCAGGCGTTGAGGCTGAACGTCCAGCCCCCGTCGGGCATCTGGTGTTGGATGATCCATTTGAGGCCCGACTCCACGGCGGCTTCGCTCTGGCTGCTGCCGCCGCCGGACTGGATGAGCTGCTGCCGCATCTTCGTATCAGTGCGGCCACCGAGCCCGCCGGCCGTCTTGCCGCCCACGGCGCCGACGCTGGAGAGCAGATCGCTTGCGGCGACCGTTTCAGAGCCGAAGTCGGTCAATTCAACCGAGATCGGTGCGGCGTCGAGATCGTCGGCCGTGGAGACGACCTGCACCGTCTCGACATTCGCTGATTCGGGCAGCGCGACAGCATCGGTGATGTCCTGCTGCGGGCCCGGATCCTCCTGGGGAAGCTCCTCCTCGAACTCCTCGAAGCTTTCCTCGACCTCCGGCGCGCTGGCCGTGATCATCCGCGGGGCTTCCGGCTTCGGCACCTCGTTGACGACGAGCGCCATCGAGAGCAGCACGATGATGTGCACCAGCATGCTGACCGCCCAGGCTGGCGCCATCATGAGCAGGCCTGGAAAAGACGACCTCCGCGGGGCGGCGATCTCAGCCACTGCCGCTGCCGGCGGCGCGGCGGGGTGAGCGGCCGCGGCGGGAGCAGCCGGCTTGGGAATCACCGGCGCGGGCTTGGCACCGCTGGCTGCCACCGGCTTGGCTGCAGCCGACGGGGGGGCTTTGGCAGGAGGCTGGCCCTGCGACGGATTACCAAGATTCGGCGGGGGAGTGCTGCCCATGGCTGTCACGCATGTTAAACGCTGGAAACCGGCCGTCGCCCCGTGCGACCCCGTTCAAGAGCTTGCCACATCATACTACCCTTTCAGACAATGCGGTCGCAAACGTCAGGTGGATTGAAGGGGGATTGGATCGAGGACCTCATAAAGGGCAACCGATCGGGAGGCCGTCGGGAAGCGGGCAGTGTTCGGAAAACGCCCGGTTCAGGCCCGTCTCCAGCGTCCGGCTGGCGGCGCGGCCGGTCGAGGAGTACGATCCGCAGTCCCACGTCCCAGGAATTTCGCAAGGATTAGGTCTATGGCCAAGGGCAAAAAGAGACTCGAAGTGATCCATCTCGTCTGCGCGGAGACGGGCGACCAAAACTACACCCTGCGACGCAAGTCGGGCGGGGAAAAACTGAAGGTGAAGAAGTATTCACCGCGGCTGCGGAAGCACACGCTCCACAACGAAAAGAAGAAGTAGGAACGGGCCGCGGTCACCCGCACGATTCATCTGCAGGGTTCATCCGCAAGAGGCGAGGATCCTGGACAGTTGGACCGACCGGTCGTCGGCTGCGGCAGCCTCCAGTTCGTGGATCTGATCGGCCTGGCGGCGGAGTGAGGGCTCAGCTTCGCCTTCGATGAGGAGCAGGCGGCATTCCGCCTTTCGCTCAAACCGACCGCGGCCGGGCCGCAGCACGATCTCCACCTCGCACGGTTCGCCCGACGCCGCCTTCGACGCGTCTGCCAGCAGGGCGAGAACCTCGCGGCCCAACGGTGTGTCGGCTGCATCAGCTGGCAGTCCCCAGAGAACGTCGTGGGCCGCGCGATCCAGCAGTCCGTGGCGGCAGCGGTTGAGTCGCCCCCGGCGAAGAAAGTAGGGCACGTTCACGCCGTCCCGCCAGCGGGGCGTGGCCGACGTGTCTACCGGGTGCCAGACGTGCAGCGACCAGGTGCGGTCGAGGATCGACTCCAGCCGCACGCCCTCGGCACGGAGCCGTAGGCCGAGATCGTCGTCCTCCTGCCCCCAGCCCACGAACCGTTCGTCGCAGCCGTTCACTGCCTCGAAGTCGCGCCGCCACATCCCGCAGTTGCCGCCCGCGAGCCGCGGCTTCGACGAGTGACGGATTGCCGCATGCCACCAGGCCTTGCGGAAGCGTTGTGCCAGCAGCTTTCGTTCGGAGGCGGGAGCGAGCGCCGGCAGGTCGGTCGCGGCGATGGTGGCTGTGTCGAGTCGTGCGCTCGTGTCTTCTGGGAGTCGGGCGCAATAACCGAGCAGAGCGCGGCCGGAGCGGCGGCGTTCGAGGTAGGCGGCCACGTGATCGCGGGGCAGGATGCAATCGCCGTCGAGAAAGAGCAGGTAGTCGCTCTTGGTGAGGCGGGCACCGGCGTTGCGGGTGCGGGCGAGTCGGAAGCCGTCGTGGGGCTGCGACGTGAACCGCACGGGAAAGCGGGCCTGAGCGGCGAAGTCGTGGACAAGCGCGGCCGTGCCGTCGGTCGAGCCGTCGTCGCTGATGATCACCTCGAATCGACCATCGACGCCGGTCTGGGCCGCGATCGACGCGAGCACGAGCGCGAGGTGACGGGGCTTCTGAAACGTGTTGACGATCAGGGCGACGTCGCGGGCCGAGTGGGTGGGCTCATTGTTCATGGGTGAACTATCCTTCCTGCGGCGCGGGCCACCACCGGCTCCAGCAGCGTGTCGAGGCGGGCGGAGGAGTTGCCGCCCGGGAGGATCTCCAGCGCGATCTCCAACGCGAAGAGCGGAAGAGCTCCCAGCCGTTCGGTGCGAACCTTGACCAGATCCTTGAGCGTGGTCACGACCAGATCGGCACGCAGTTCGGTCGCCCAGTCACGGATCGCAGCGAGATCGGCGGCCGTGTAGACGTGGTGATCAGGGAAGGGGCGAAAGCCCGCTAGCGTGGTGCCGACGTTTGTCAGCGACGTGCGGAATGCCGCCGGGTTGCCGATTCCCGCGAAGGCGACGATCCGTGCCCCCGCCAGACGGTCGAGCGGCTGCGTGTGGGAGGTCGCCGATCGCAGCTGCACCGGTCGGTGCGTTGCCTCCACCCAGACCGGCGGCAGTCGGCCCCGGCAGGCGTCCGTGAGAACGCGGCGAATGTCGCGCCGCCGCTGGGCATCGACCGCCCCTGCCCGCGTCAGCACCACGGCGTGGGCGCGGGCAAGCCCGGAGAGCGACTCCCGCAGCAGGCCGCGGGGGAAGAGATGGCCGCAACCGAATGGATCGGTGGCATCGACGGCGACGATGTCGAGGTCGCGGGCAAGACGACGGTGCTGGAAGCCATCGTCGAGCAACGCCACTTCCGCTCCCGCGGCTGCGGCGGCGCGGACTCCAGCAATGCGGTCGCGGTTGGCCACATGGGGCACGTCTGGCAGCAGGATGGCCAGTTCGGCCGCCTCGTCGCTCCGTTCCCCACGGGCGGCCCCATAGCCACGGCTCAGGATGGCAGGCCGCATGCCGTGGTCGGCCACCGCACGGGCCAGCCAGGCCACCAGTGGCGTCTTCCCTGTGCCACCGAGCGTGAGGTTGCCGACCGAAATGACCGGTATCGGCCCCTGGGTGATTGGCAGCAGGCGGTGATCGTAGGCCGCATTGCGGCAGCCGATCACCAGGCCGTAGGGAACGGAAAGTCCGGCCAGGGCGAGCCGTGCCAGCGTCGGCCCTGCACCGCTGGCCGTGCCGTCCACCAGACGCTTGAAAGCCTCGGCGTCGGGGAGCAGGGTCATTTTTCGGGAGTCCTTTGCCGGCAGGGCTGCCGTCTCAAGACGCAGCGAAGCCTACCTTAGGCGGCTTTTCCGACGGCCGTCAACGCGGAGCGGGCGGATCGTCGCAGCTGCCGATATAATTGCCATTATGGCCACGGCTTCCCAATCACCCTCCGAGCCGCTCGCCGTCAGCACGTGGGCAGACGACGGCCAGCCTGACTCTAAATCGGAACGCTATCTGGCCCGGCGGCTGGCCGCGGCCAGTGCCGACTACAAGGGTGTCGCTCTCATCACGTTCCTGCTTGGCGCCGGCGTGGCCACGCTCGTCTGGGTAGCATGCGGCGTGGCGCTCGAACACTGGCTCGTGCCTGGCGGCCTGCCCCGCTGGGCGCGGTGGACGTGGCTCCTGACGGGGCTCGCGGCGATCGTGGCGGCTGGCTGCCGGTGGATTCTGCCGCTGATGCGGTATCGCGTGAATCTCGTCTACGCGGCGCGGGTGATCGAGAAAGAACACCCGGAACTCCACAACGATCTCGTCAACACCGTGCTCGTCAAGGCGCATCCGGAGGGCAATGCTGCCACGGTCGTGAAGTCGCTCGAGCGGCGGGCCGCCAAGCGGCTCTCGTCGGTGCCGGCGGAGTCGGTCATCGATCGGTCTCTGGCGGTTGGGCTGGCGTATGCGTTGGCTGCGCTCGTGGGGCTGGCCTGTGTCTACTCGCTGGTGGCGCCGAAGAGTCTGCTGACGACCACGGCCCGGCTGCTCGCGCCGTGGGCCCGCGTTGCCGCGCCGACGCGGGTGAGGCTCGAGCCAACGCGGCTGCGATGGCGGATGCCCGGTGAGGACGCAGCTCCGGTCGGGCCCGGTGCGGGCGCGGCGACCGCCGACGCCGATGGCAGCGATCCGCACGATCCAAGAAATGTCAAGGTCGAAGCGGGCGGTGCCACGCTGGTACGGGGTCGGCAGCTTGTGGTGACGACTGCGATCCACGGCCTGCGGCGCGACGAGCGGCCGATCGTCACCGTCACGCCTGTGCTTGACAGCGGTGCCGTCGATGGGGCGGCGGTGCCATGGCGGGCGGATATGACACGGGTCGGCGGCGAGACTGGCACCGGGCAACGCTATGCCGCCGTACTGCCCGATGCGGCGCGTGGACTCGATCAGTCAGTGACGTTCACAATCCAGGCAGGCGATGCGCGGAGCGAGCCGATCCGGGTGGCGATGGTCGATTCGCCAACGCTGATGGTGCGCGAGGTGCGGTACGAGTTTCCGGCCTACATGCGGCGCGAGAGTGAGACGGTGGCCTGGCAGGGCGACCTGCGGGCCGTCGAGGGCACGCGTGTCGTGATCGTGGCGGAGAGTAATCAGCCGCTGGAATCGGCCTGGATCGATTTCGATTGTGACGGCAGTCGCGATCTCAAACTCAAGGTCGGCGCGAGTGATCTGGCGCGGGCCACCGGCTCGTTCGTACTGCAGATGAATCCGGAACGGACCTCAGCCGAGCACGTGTCATACCGATTGATCTTCCAGCCTCGCGGCACGGCGCTCGCCGGTCGAGGGCAGGTGGAGGCCGAGAAGCTCGAACACCGGATTGAGGTGCAGGCAGACCTGGCCCCCGAGATCTCGATCGAGGAGCCGCTGGAATCGCCGGCCCGCGTGCCGCCTGGGGCACCGGTGACGGTGCGGGTGCGGGCGCTCGACCCCGACTTTGGTCTGGCCCGCGTCGGCCTTGAGACCCGGGTGAAGGGTGGGGCGGCACAGCCGGAGATCGTGCTGCCGGGCAGTGAGCGGAGTGGCGCGTTTAACGGCAGCCTGCAACTCGTGCCAGAGCGGCTCGGGGCGGGGGGAGGAAGCACGCTCGAATACCGTGGCGTGGCCGTCGATACGCGGCCCAGCCAGCCGAACGTGACGCATACGCCTTGGAAGCTGCTGCAGATCGATGCCTCTGCGCCGCCGCGGCAGCCCGAGAAGGTGCCGCCGCGGTCGGGCGAGCAAAAGAAGCAGGAGGATGAGCAGCAGGAAAATGGCGAAGGTGAGTCTGGCGAGGCTTCTGAAGACAACCGCGGTGCATCGGGCGAGGGTGGCGGGCAGGGAGCATCGGAGGGCCGCGAAGGCGCCATGCAGCAGAAGGAGCGGGGAAAGCAAGCGGAAGAGGGAGAACAGGGAACGCAACAAGGAGCAGAAGGAGAGCAGCGGGAGCAAGGCGGCCAGCAGCAGAAGCCAACGGATGGCAAGGAATCGGGTGGAGCACAACAGCGCCAGCCGCAACAGGGCCAGCCACAACAGAACAGCGGCCAACAGGGCGAAGCCCAGCCGGGGCAACAGGGCGGCGCCGCCAGCGGCAGT
Source organism: Planctomycetaceae bacterium (assembly GCA_947459185.1). GTDB lineage: Bacteria > Planctomycetota > Planctomycetia > Pirellulales > UBA1268 > CAMCQY01. The sequence goes on from CANHCU010000086.1 coordinate 15,716, forward strand.
CAGCAAGGCGGCAAGCAGCCTCAGGCCGGAGAGAACAAGCAGCAGGGCTCCTCGCAGGGGCAGGGAGGAGAAGCTGGCGGAGCCGACGGCCCGGGAGCTGGCCGCGGCGATGAGGGGAAGGGTGGCACAGGCGGAAAGTCGGACGGCAAACAGTCCGATGGAGGGAACGGTACGGGCGGCCAGCAGGGGGGCAGGCAGAACTCTGCGCAGCGGCCAGACGGTGGGCAGTCGGGCAATGATTCCGGAGGGGCCGGCGGTGCAGACGGAACAACCCAAGGGAAGCAGACCGGCAACCAGCGCGGAATGGGCAACCAAACAGGCGGGAGTCAGCAAGGCGGGAGTCAGCAGCCCCGCCCTGCGGTGGCTGCTGATGGGACCAATGACGGCGAGGCGATGGAGAGGATTCTCGATCACCGCCGGCAGGCCGGCGACAACTCGTCCGATGGAATGAAGTCGGGGAAGACAAAGCCCGGCGGCGACGGTGCAGGCGAAAGTGGCCGCGGAAGCGACGGCAAGGCCGGTGAGAACTCTTCGAACGAGGGGAAGTCTGCCGGCCAAAAACCAGCGGACAAGCCGGGTGAGCGCAACCCTGGTGAGGGCACTTCGGCTGAAGGTGAGCCGCAGCCAGGAGCGGGCGGCGAGAAGGGCGGCGAACGGAATCCTGGCGAGAGTCAACAGGGACAAGGCCAACAGGGTCAGGGTCAGCAGGGACAGGGTCAGCAGGGACAGGGTCAGCAGGGACAGGGTCAGCAGGGTCAGGGTCAGCAGGGTCAGGGTCAGCAGGGTCAGGGTCAGCAGGGTCAGGGTCAGCAGGGTCAGGGTCAGCAGGGACAGGGTCAGCAGGGACAGGGTCAGCAGGGACAGGGTCAGCAGGGTC
>CANHCU010000087.1 GCA_947459185.1 Planctomycetaceae bacterium
CGGAGAAGGCCGGCGCCACCGGTCCGCGACTTGCAGAGTTCTTGACCGAGCGACTGCATTCCTTAGCAGTGGCGGCAGCAGCCCTGTGCCCAGGTCATCCGGTACGAAAGGTCGACCGGGGAAATATTTGCTAAGGTTTGAAGATCGCGGACAATGTGAATGACACTGAGACTTTTCGCAGGTTTTTGCCTGACCGGCCGTTCTGCCGGATGTTGGTGTTTTTCCAAGCAGGGGGGTGGGTGATGACGTTGGGACAATCTCGTCGCCGGGCAGCGATTTCGATGCCGTGCAGGCTCGTCGCCGGATCGCCCTGCCGCCTCGGAAGTTTGTCTTCTCGACGGCCTGGTTTCACGCTCGTCGAGCTTCTGGTCGTGATCACGATTATCGGCATTCTCGTTGGCATGCTCCTGCCGGCGGTGCAGTCGTCTCGGGAGTCGGCCCGTCGCGCGACGTGCCAAAACAACCTGCGGCAGGTCGGCCAGGCACTGGGGAACTACGAGTCGGCGAAACTCGTCATGCCGCCGATGTGCGATTATGTGGGCACTGGTGCCCCGCACATTTCCTCGTTTGTGCTTCTGCTGCCGTTTCTGGAGGAGCAAGACCTCTACAACAAGGCGGTGACGGGCACCGGAAACTCGGGCCCGCCCAATCTTCCTTTTAATCCACGGTCAACCGACAGCTATCCGGTTTGGAACCGCTGGCTGACGCAGTTCGTCTGTCCGTCCGACGCCGCTGCGTCTCTCGGACGGAGTGCCTATGCATCTGCCCGGGGGCCGAGCAGTTACGCAGCCAACAAGGGCGACTGGTGGTCGGCCCCGACAGCATTGGGCCCCGCCAGCTACAACGGCAGTCGAGCGGGCTATACGGGCGACAAGAGAAGCTTTCGAGGAATGTTCGGTTCCAACGTCGGCCTCAAGTCCGCGGATATTACCGATGGCCTGAGCTTCACGATGGCATATGGCGAAAGGCGAATCTATCGGGGTGAGACACGCCGCGTGCCTGACGCCATGTGGGGCAATGGAAACAGCTGGGCTGACCCGAATGCCTGCAGAACGCCCTCCGTGCTCGCCTCGAGGGTGGTCAACGGCGAGTTCGTGGGATCGGGGGCGATCGTGGTCAGCTGGCCTAACAGCGGCAACTGGTCGGCGTGGTCGTCTGGCTTGGCGTTTTACCATGGCATCGTGACCGCTGTTCCCCCGAACGGGCCGAGTTGCGACATGAATGGGTCGCCGTGGTGGAACATCGGCCTCTACACGGCCAGCAGCTTCCATCAGGGCGGCGTGTTCGCGGTGATGGGTGATGGTGCGGTACGGTTCGTCACCGACAATGTCGACGCCGGAAACCAGAGCGCGGGTGCCGGCGCACGCGACCTCAACGTAGCGGCAATCAACGACCCAAGCCCCTTTGGCGTCTGGGGCGCGATGGGCAGCCGCTGCGGCCGCGAGACCGTGAAATACCAAGAGTGACAGAGCATGCTCTTGAGACCGACCTTTCCCCGCTGGGTGCTTTGTGTCACGATCGCCTGCGCGGTGCTCGCCGGCTGCGGCCGATCGCAGAAGTGGCCGGCGCTGACCGAGCCGACCACTGCCGTCGTACGGCTGGATGGTAAACCCGTGGAAGGAGCGCTCGTCATACTCGGGCCAGTCGGAAAGGGGTATGCCGGTCAGGGCACGACGGCCGCCGACGGCAGGGCGACGTTGACGACGTTCCGTTCCGGCGACGGCGCCGTGGCGGGGCAGTATCGGGTGCTCGTCTCCTGGGAGGAGGTGCGGCCCAATCCCGCGGTCACCATTCCTGACCCAACCGTCGATCTCGAGGCCCATCGGGCCGCCTTGGAGGCAGCCAACCGGGCCGGCTTGTCAACCCACCTGCGGCGGCAACTCCTGCCGCAGCGATATGTCTCTTTCGACACCTCTGGCCTCGATGCCGAGATTCGACGGGGTGTGTTTAACGAAGTGATGCTAGAGCTGTCGTCCGAGGCAACATTACCGTCGGCCAAGCCATGACGCTCCTCACCCCGCCGGACGACAGCCTGCGGCGTGTGCAGCAACTGTTCATCGAGCACTCCGCCCAGATTCGCGGCTTCGTTTCGGTACTCATGCCCGACTCGTCGCTCGTGGACGACGTCGTCCAGGAGACGTTCATGGCTGTCTCGACCCGCGCTGCCGACTACGATCCTGCGAGGAGCTTTCTCGCCTGGACCTTCGGCTTCGCCCGCAACAAGATCATGGAGGCGTCGCGAAAAACCCGCCGCTCTGCCCGCCCACTGGCGGACGAGGTGCTCGAGGCGCTTCTTTGCACCGACGCCGCCGAGGCGGATCTGTCGCTCACACCCCTGCGGCTGCGGTATCTCGACGCCTGCGTCGGCGAACTGGCACCGCAGGCGCGGCGGATCGTCGAATACTGCTACCAACGGGCGATGAAGCCGGCGGAGGTGGCCACGGTCATCGGTTGGACGCCGGCCAGCGTGCACGTGGCCCTGTCCCGAGCCCGCGCCGCCATCCGTCTCTGCCTCGATGCCAAGATCACCGCAACGGGAGAGTCGCTCTAAGACGGCCCGCACCATGAACCAGCTCCACGCCCGGGAACTCATCGACCGCTATCTCGCAGGTGACCTCGCCGAAGAGGAGCGGGGCGAACTCGAACGCCTTCTCCTCGGATCGCGGGAGGCAAGAGTCCTCTTCTGGCAGGTGTGTGGCACGCATGCTGCGCTCGTGGAGTGGGGCCGGGCTCATTGGGGCGTCGTGGCAGCCCAGGCGCCGCGGCCGCAGCGGACGGTTGAACGCCTGTATGACCGCATGATGGCTGCCGGCCGGAAATTAGTAGGAGATCGTACGTTGGCTCTGGGCCTCGCAGGCAGTGTGGCTGCCGCGATGCTAGTCGCGCTTGCCCTTTGGGCATGGTCCTCTTCTACGCCCATCGTCCCGATCGCTGCGTCTGCTGTGGCCACGCTCGATCAACCGTCCACCGGAGTCGCCCGCGTCGCCGATTCAAGCGACGCTGTCTGGGAGAAGCCGCTCTCGCTCGCGGTTGGTGATCCAGTCTTCGCCGGGCCGCTGCGGCTGCTTCGCGGGATCGTGCAGCTGCGGTTTGCCTCAGGTGCAACCGTGACCTTGAACGGGCCGGTGGACGTGGAGATCGTCAACAAAGATCGGATTTTCCTCCGGAGTGGGTCGGTCACGCCATTCGTTCCCCCTCAGGCTCATGGGTTTACCGTCGTCTCGCCATCCGGGGAGGTGGTCGACCTGGGCACTGAGTTTTCCGTCGGGGTCGATGCCGACGGCCAAACGAGCGTCTACGTGATCGACGGCGAGGTCGATGTGGCCAGCGGCCACTCGCGGCGGTCGAAGCCGCTCCGGATGACACAGGGGTTCGCTGCAAAGCTGCTTTCGCCAGCCCAGACAGCCCCGAGCGTCGTGGAAGAGCCGATCGTCATCGATCACTTCGCCGGAGAGCAGGCATCGCGTTCCGTCGCGGCCGCCGCCGCACCGCTGCGATGGATTGATCTCGACCCCACGAAGCCCGCCCGCATCATCGATGGCAGCCTCGTGATTCCGATCGACAACCGCCACTCGCCGGACGATCCGACGGTGCGTATCCTGATCGACCACGACTTTTCAAGGCTCGTCGGCAGGCGTTCGAGCATCGCCTTCAAGGCGATACTGCCCCCGATCGGCTCCGCCAGCTTCCGCCGCTGGCTCGCCTTCGTGATCGACAGCGATTCTCCTCCGGCCGCCCCGCCGCGCGTGCCCGTCGCGTACTCCTCGGACGCCGCGGCTGCCGTGATGGTGTCGCCCGAGTGGCAGGCCAGCCTCAGGATTCGTGGAAAAACAGTGAATATGCCGCGGATCTTCCAGCGGGACGAGGAGGCGGTCGGCCCGTATCAGGTCCTCGTGACGATCGACGACTCGCCGGAGGGCCACCTACGGGACGGAGGCGCGACACTCTCGCTCATGGTCAACGGCGGCGAAGTGGTCAGCCGGCAGCGGTTCGATCTGGGAGCGTCACCGCGGCTCGGCTTCCACACGTTCCTGCCAACGATCCCGCGCGAAAATGTCCCTACACTCGGCGAGGGCGCAGCGCTCGTGAACGATTTCAGCGTGAGCGTCGCCGTCGAGAACGCCGCCGATGAAACGGTCGCCGGACCGTGACCGGTGGGCAACGGCTACGGGTCATTCGACGACGGCTAGGCGTCAGCGGGCCCGGCTGTTGCTCCGCACGGGCGTCTGTTTTCAGAGACTCCCGTCAGCAGATTCGCTTCGCCGGACGCTTCTGCTACCTTGCCGTCGCAGGATGCCGTCTGGTGCCCGCATCCCCGCCTATCACAAGAAAACGCTTCGGGAGCGACCCCTCCGAGGTCGATGGCGACGATGACCATGCTGCGTTGTGCTGTCTTCGTGCTCTCGATCGCCATCGCTGCAGACAGCGTGGCCAGGGCGGCCGACCCGGCGCCGTCGCACCGACCAGCGATCGTCGCCGTCGATTCGCTCGTCGTTGACGTGCTCTCCGATGACGTCAGCGACACCTACGTCACCAAAACCTCGTTTGCGACCTCGGAACTGTCGAACGTCGTCGCCGCCGGAGCCACTGTTGTCTCGGGCGAGACGCTGTGCGTCGCCAACCTCGGCTACGGGTTGCGGCTCCGCACCCGCGTCGGCAACGACGAACACGTGCTCCTGTTCGACGTCGGCACGGAGGGAAATGCGTTTCTGCACAACTGCCGGGCGCTCGGAGTCGACCTTGCCGAGGTGGAGGCGATCGCGATCACCCACGGCCACTGGGACCACATGGGCGCACTCCCGCAGACGCTGCCCGTGATCGTCGCCAAGCGCGGGCGGGGCAGGGTGGCGGTCCATGTCAATCCAGACATGTTCGTGGAACGCGGCCTGAGGCTGCCTGACGGCCGAATCGTGCCGGCTGACAAGGTGATCTCCGCGGAGCGGATGGAGGAGGCCGGGGCGACGGTCGTCAACTCGCACGAAGCCCGCGCGGTCCTCGACGGGCACTTCTTTTACAGCGGCGAGATTCCCCGCGTGTCGGCGTTTGAGAAAGGACGGACGGACCACCTCTGCCGGCCGGCAGGGGGTGACTGGCAGCCCGATCCGCTGCTCATGGACGAGCGGATGATGGTCGTTCACGTCAAGGACCTCGGTCTCGTCGTGTTCAGCGCCTGCTCGCATGCAGGGATCGTCAATGTCTGCACGGAGGTCCGGCGGCTGTTTCCCGGAGTCCCGATCCACGCCATCCTGGGCGGGCTTCATCTCGGTGGCGTGATGGAGCGGATCATTCCCGAGACGGTCGCCGGCCTGAAGCCGTTCGATATCCAGTTCCTCATCCCCGGACACTGCACCGGGTGGAGGGCCGTCCATGCGCTGGCCAACGCCTACGGCGACCGCGTCAGTCAGTCAGCGATCGGCACGACGTACCGGTTCGCCGCACGCGCCGCCGCGACTGAAGACGTCAGTCCCCGCTGATAAACACGTCGGCCTTGGGAGAGGCGTCGAACGTTGCCGCCGGCCGTGAGCGTGGATAGGAAGCTTCTCGGCACCGCCATGTGAGGGCCGCATCGAGCCCGACCAGCACCGGCTGTTGCTCCTCATGATCCGCCCCGCTCCGCCGACGCTTGCCGAAGTGCCATTGGCCGACCTATCCTTCGTCCCGTTGCCGCCGGCCTTCACTCTGGAGACGCCGTCCGCGAAGCCGTAGCGGAGGGTACGGGCGAGCCGGATTGCGTCGGCAGTCCATGCGGCGCTATCCTCACCACCACCGAACCCAATCCGGTCGTCATGATGCGACGTTTTCTCTCCGCCGTTCTCGCTCTGCTCGCCGCCACGTCGGCGTCCGCGTCGGTGTATGCGCAGGTGTATGCGCCCCCACAGGTTGGCGTTACCACGGTGATGGTCGATTTCTTTCTGCTCAACCTCGATTCCGTCAGCGAGAAAGACGAGACCTTCGACGCCGACCTGTATCTGGAGTACGAGTGGGACGATCCCCGGCTGGCGCACAACGGCGGTGAGGAGCAACTCTTTGCCGACGCCGCCGTGGACGAGCGGCTGAAGACAATGTGGTGGCCCCAGATCGAATACGTGAACACGTCGGAGCCGACGGTCACGAACCAGTCGCTGGAGATCTTTCCGTCGGGCCACGTGAAGCACACGGTGGGGCTTACGACCACGTTTCGGGCAAATCTTGACCTCCGCCGCTTCCCCTTCGACAGGCAGAGACTCGACGTTCGCATTCGATCGTTTCTCTACGATGCCGACCGGGTCCGGCTCATACCGTCGGCAAGCCAACCGGGCTGGGAGCACGACAGCACCTTCGAGGAACTGCGGGTCACTGGCGTGACGGCCGAATCGCGGATCGTGCAACTCTCGGGCCGCGCCGAACGCTTTGTGGAGTTTCAGGCGAGCATCATCGTCGTCCGGAACTGGGCGTTTTACCTCTGGACGGTGTTCGGGCCGGTCGTGCTGATCTTTCTGATCGCCTGCGCCGTGTTCCTCGTGCCACTGGAGGCGTTTGCCGACCGCGTGTCAATCTGCCTGACGGCGCTGCTCGCCTGCATCGCCACTCACTTCGCCATCAGCTTCAATCTGCCGCACGTCGGCTACCTGACGGTGATCGACCGGCTGTTCGTCTTGACCTATGCATTCGTAGCGCTCCTGGTCATGGCGAGTGCCGCGGAGTTGCTCGTGCGGAAAAACGCCAGCGTCTGTCGCCGGGTGAACGTCTTGGCGGCGGTCGTCCTGCCCCTTGCCTATCTGGCGGTGATCGCGGCAGCCATCCTGGGGTGACCGCGGACCCCCAACCGCAAGCCGCGGAAATTGTGATCCCGGTCGGCGCCTACGGCGGACCGTGCCGCGTGCGTGGAGGCGTCCATCGCCGTCCCGCGTCCGATCTGTGCCGGTCGAAAGACACTAGCCAAGATCGGCTCCGCCCGCCGACGACTGTCCAAAGCCGCCAAACGATCTGCGGCTTCGGATGCCGATGCCGATTCGACGAATTCGCACAACCCAGCAGCGGGCATGCCGTTCAACTGAGTATGGCGAGGTGAGGTCGGTGGCCTGGAAAAATGCTGTCGCCGACCACCCCTCGATGCCCCCCTGTGCGGTCCGTGCAGGGTGGACATAGGCTGACCGGGTGTGGCACGCCTCAGGCCTTCATAAAGCTTCCTTGTGTCCATTGTTGACGTTTCGCCTGCCGGCGACATCTGCCTTCAGGAGACCGTTTCATGACCGATCCACAACGCGAATCGCTGGTGGTTACCGAGATTGCCCGGCACCAGCCCCGGCTGAGGGGGCTGTTGCGGTGCCTGCTCGTTCGCCCCAGCGACGTGGACGACCTTCTCCAAGAGGTCAATGCGGTGCTGTGGGAGAAGGCTGGAGAGTTCGAGCCGGGAACCGACTTTTGGGCATGGGCCAGTCAGGTTGCCCGCTACAAGGCGTTCAATATGATCCGCCGCTACGACCGCGAACTTCTGATTTTTGACGAGACCCTGTTAGATCAATTGGCTGCGACCGCCTCGCAGAAGCTTCACGACCTTGATCGCCGCCGCGAGGCCCTCGACGAGTGCCTGAAGCGGCTGCCGCCCGCACAGCGGCAGCTGGTCGAACTTCGCTATGGCGCGAACCAGACCGTGGAGGCCGTAGCACGCGCCATCGGTCGGCCGAACGGATCTGTTCGGCAGACGCTCTATCGGATTCGTGCAGCGTTGCAGGGATGCATCGAGGCCGACTTGTCGCCGCGGGAGACGCATGATGAGCGCCGAAGAAGCCGCCAGACGTCATGCCGAACTTATTTCGCGTCTCATCGACGGGGAATGTTCAGAGGAACTCGTCGTTGAATTGCGGCGGGCCCTTTGTGACTCCGCGGCGTGCCGCGATGCGCTTGTCGAACAGTTGATACTCGACTCCTTGCTTCATGAGGAACTCGGCGCGGATTCACTTACCGCGCTGGTGGATGTGGTTGCCGAATCCGGCTCTTACCAAGCATCCACCGCCGGCGTGGCGGGAGCAGCCACCCCAAATATCGGCTCGTCTCGTTCAAGGCGGCAGGTCGGTTGGCTGGCGGCTGCGATGTGCCTCGGCGGTATCGTGTTCGGGCTCTCGCGGTGGGAGCCTTCGTCCGTCGCCAGTGCGGCGATCGTGATCCAAGCGGCAGAGAGCGTCCATGCGGAGCAACTGGAAAGAGTCTACGTCGTGGAGAGCGAACGGTCCGAGGCGGCCGTCCCGTTCGTTCCTCCACGCGACGTCCGCGTGGCGACTCGGGGCGATCGATTCTTCGTGACGATGAGCCGTGGCCCCAGGCAGTGGATATGGGGTTGTGACGCAGCTGGTTCCATCTGGATGACGGTCGGCAAACGCCGGGCGATCGTGGTGGAGGACGACGAACTCGGACCGGCACTTCGATACGTCAGCGACCTGTATTCGCTCGAGATCGAGACGCTTCTGCGGAACTTCCGCCGCCACTGCCGCCTGGAGCAGTCGCAGGATGAAAGCGGCGACCACGTGATCCGAGTCGTACCCCGATTCACGAACGCGAGAGGCGGGCTGCGAAAGGCGACGATCGAGGTCGACAGAGAGTCGAAGGCGGTCCGCAGGCTGGTGCTCGATCGCGAGTTTCCGGAGTACGGCAAATCAACCGTGACGTTCACGCTGGTCGATACTCGCCCAGCCACAGAAACCGACTACAGCCCCGCGGGCCATCTTGAGGAGCGATACGAATTGCTGTCCCGTGCGACCGTCCCGGATCGCCGCCGTGAATTACTCACGAACTGGTTTGGCTCGCCGGCTGAGCGTTGGATCGTTACTCCGGAGTGATCTGACAGTGAGAAATCTGAAGATGTTCGCTGTCCGCAACGATGGCCTGACGGCCATGTGGGGGCTCGTGTTGGCTTGTGTCGCGGCCATGCTCACGGGCATCACGGCTTTTGCGCAGGACCAGCCTCCGCTTCCCGTCGGCGTGGAAAAGCGGAGCGTCACGATCTGGAGTGACGGCACGCGAATGGCGGGCGATCTTTATCTGCCGCGCGACCGCAAGCCCAACGAGAAACTGCCGGGAGTGGTCTTCTGCGCCGGGACCGGTGGCACCAAGAAGGGCACGGGCCGACGGCTGGGTGTGATATTCGCCTCGCGTGGGTATGTCGCGTTGGCCTTCGACTATCGGGGGTGGGGCGAGAGTGACAGCCAGTTGATCGCGGCGGAACCTCAGCCACATTCCGCGGAATCGACGGAAGTGACAATGAAAGTTCGTCTCCTGCGATGGCAAATGAATCTCGATGACCAGATTCGCGACATCCGTTGTGCCATTGCGTTCCTCGAGGGACAACCGGAAGCGGACGCCGAACGCATTGGGCTTTTCGGCAGCAGCTACGGCGGCGGGCTTGTCACCTTGATGGCGGCCATCGACCCCCGCGTCAAGTGTGTTGCAGCCCAAGTGGCCGGCCTCGGCACGGGTCCGCAACGAGACAAAGTGGGCTACCAATTGCTCGGAAAGCAGGCGCGAGGCGAGACAGAGCCGGTGCCAGTCGACACCGGGAGGCTGGGCGGCCCGATGGCGCGCTATGAGAGCATGCGGAGCAATCCGGCCAAAAGCATTGGCTATCCGAACAAATACGAATTGGTCGATCGGATTCGTGTTCCGATGATCTTCATCGATGCCGAGAAAGAGGAGCTGTCAAATCCCAAGGAAAACGGCGAGAAGTTTGCAGGCATCCTGCGAAAGAACGGCGTGCCGGTGAAGTATCACGTCATCAAGGGTATCAGCCACTACGGCATCTATCGCGAGGGATTCGACGAAGCCACTACGCTGGAACTGGCCTGGTTCGACGAGTATCTCAAGGGCACGACGGAGAAGGCGGTGGGCGCGAGCGCCGACTCGACCGACGCGCCGACGGGAGCCGATACCCAAGCCCCAAGACCGATCGCGGAGCGCGCCGCGATGCCGAACCCGACCAACGGGTTCGCCGCCCTGGACTCCGATGGGGATGGGCGACTCAGCCCGAAGGAGTTCGGAGCACTCCAGACATCCGCGGCGTACTTCCGCGAGCATCCAGAAGCCGTCCAGCCCGTCTTCAAGCGACTTGATGCAGACGCAGATGGATCCTTGACCGCCGAAGAATATCGCAATATTGGCAGGCCTCGTAGCGGCAACACCGGGCAAGGTGTGGCGAAGCCCTTACCGCCAGAGATGAAGGCCGCCGCAGCTTCCGCGGAACCCGCCGCGGCGAGCGTGAGCGCCATCGCAGACGCTGACATCGCGTTCTTCGAAAAGAATATCCGGCCGGTGCTGATCAAGAACTGTTACGAGTGCCACAGTGCTGATGCCCAGGACGTGAAAGGCGGATTGGTACTCGATGCGAGGGCTGCATTGTTGAGGGGCGGCGACAGTGGACCGGCCGTGGTTCCGGGAAAACCGGATGAGAGTCTCCTCATCACCTCGCTGCGGCACACGAATCCGGATCTGAAAATGCCGCCAGACAAGCACGGCGGGAAGTTGAGCGACGCGGTGATCGGCTCCTTCGTGCAATGGGTGAAGCGCGGCGCGGCGATGCCTGAGGGCGACGCGGCGGACTTCGCCCGAAGGCTGGAACCCCGAATGGATCACTGGGCGTTCAAGCCGGTGACGGCTCCAGTCGTGCCGGAAGTGAAGACCACCTCGTGGCCGAAGTCGGACGTGGATCGCTTCATCCTCACAGAATTGGAAGCAAACGGACTCGAGCCGGCAGGCGACGCGGAGCCGGCGGCGCTATTCCGTCGCGTGCATCTGGATCTCACGGGAATGCCGCCCACGGCCGAGAAAGTGCAGGCGTTTCTTTCCGATCCCAGTGCGACTCGGATCGACACTGTGATCGACGAATTATTGGATTCGCCTCGATACGGCGAGCATTGGGGGCGTCACTGGCTCGACGTCGCGAGGTATGCGGAAAGTAGCGGCAAGGAGACCGATTTCGCCTATCCGCAGGCCTGGCGGTATCGGGATTACGTGATCCAGGCGTTCAATCAAGATATGCCGTTCGATCAGTTCATCCGGGAGCAGATCGCAGGTGACCTGTACGACGCGCGAGACGACAGAATGCGCGCGGAGTTGCTCATCGCTACCGGCTTCCTCGCGATCGGTCCGAAGTCCCACATCGAGAAGAATCCCCTGCAGTTCGAACTCGATGTGGTGGACGAGCAAATCGACACCGTCAGCGTGGCATTCCTTGGCCTCACCGTCGCTTGCGCCCGTTGTCACGACCACAAATACGATCCAATATCACAACGGGACTACTACGCGCTCGCGGGGATCTTCCGCAGTACAGACACGCGCTATGGCACGGTCGAGATGGTGCAGAACAACAACCCCGGTGATCTCGAGGCGTTGCCGTCGACCGCGGGGCAGGCCGATGCACTCAAGGTGCTGACCGCTCGCGACAGAACGGCCCTCGAGGCGGCCATATCCCGGAAGTCGGAGCGACTGGCCGAGATGGCGAAAAAACGCGAATACGCGACGCTGGAATTCGTCCAAACCCGGCTGCGGCTCGCTACCGACAAGGCTCGCCTGGACGCCTACCACGCAGATGGGACACCGAAACAATTCGCCACCTGTGTGCTGGAACGCGACACGCCGCGCAACTCGGAATTATTCATTCGGGGCGAGGCAAAGAAGCCCGGCGACGTGGTGCCTCGGGGCTTGCCAGCCTTTGCGAAGCGGGGCGGACCCATCGCGTACGGCAGCGGCAGAAAGGAGTTGGCCTCATGGATTTCATCACCCGAGAACCCGCTCACAGCCCGCGTCATTGTCAATCGCGTGTGGCTGCATCTCTTCGGGCAAGGCCTCGTGCCTACTCCCGACAATTTCGGCGTGTCGGGGCAGGCACCCACGCATCCGGCCCTCCTGGACCACCTTGCGGCAAGGTTCGTGAAGGAGGGGTGGTCCGTCAAGTCGCTCGTCCGCGAACTCATGACGAGCCGCGCATATGCGCTGAGCACCGCGCACGACACGAAGAATTTCCAGGTCGACCCCGATAACCATCTGCTCTGGCGAATGACCCCGCGCAGGCTCGATGCCGAGTCGATTCGCGATGCGATGCTGCTCACGGCTGGAATGCTGGATCTGCGGCCCCCCACGGGGAGCACAGTTGGAGCATTTGGGGAGGGCTATGCAGTGGGTGCTCAAACCCGCTTGAGTGATCAGGTGGACCTGCATCGCTCTGTCTACCTGCCGGTAGTACGGAACATGCCGCTGGAATCACTCGCTCTTTTCGATGGCGCCCCGGGCAGCGTCGTGACAGGACAACGTCCGCAGACCACGGTGCCTGCCCAGTCGCTCTATCTCCTGAACAGCCCGCTGGTGACGAAAATGGCCGAGCGTGCCGCCCAGCGGCTCCTTGTCGACCGACCAACGAGTGAACCGCACCGCGTGACGCTCGCCTACGAGAGGGTCTTCAACAGATCACCTGCCGAAACTGAAATCCGGGCGGCTCTCGACTTCATCAAAACCCAGCCCGATGTGTCCACAGGCTGGGCGGCTTTCTGTCAAAGCCTCTGGGCCAGCCAGGAATTTCTCGCTCGAAACTGACGCTTCCCCACGCACCTTCGTGAAGTTCATGACTCACAGTCCAGCACAAGACTTCGGCATCTTCTCCCGCCGCGAATGGCTGCAACGCACCAGCGCAGGGTTCGGTTATCTCGCCCTGAGTGCACTTGCGACTCGCCGCACCAGCAACGCGGCGAACGCACCGCTCGTGTCGAAGGAGCCGCATTTTCCGGCAAAAGCAAAACGCGTCCTCTTTCTCTGCATGGACGGAGGGCCGTCGCACGTCGATAGCTTCGATTACAAGCCGGAACTGGCCAGATATGCCGGCAGGACGATCGGCAAGGGGAAGGTGCCGACGGGCAAGCTGCTTGCATCGCAGTGGGAATTCAAGCAACGCGGGCAGAGCGGCCTGTGGATAAGTGATCTCTTCCCCAAGATCGCAAGCCAAGCCGACAAGCTATGCCTCATTCGAAGCATGAAGACCGACGTGCCCAATCATCCGCCTGCATTCCTGCAGATGCACTGCGGCATCCCCACGGCACCACGGCCCAGCATGGGTGCCTGGATCACCTACGGTCTTGGCTCCCTGAACGACAATCTCCCCGGATTTGTCACCCTCAATCCGAACCCAGGAAATGGCGGGCCGGCGAATTACGGCAGTTCTTTTCTGCCTGCGATTTACCAGGGCACCCGCATCGGCAGTGGGCGACAGCCCATCGCTCAGGCGACGATCAGCAATCTCACGAATTCCACTCTCACTCGATCGGAACAGCGAGCTCGACTCGACTTTGTGCAACAGCTCAATCACACCGCTCTTCAGCGGGAGCCTGACAACGCCGCCATCGAGAGCCTCATCGAATCGCATGAGCTCGCATTCCGCATGCAGGATGCGTTGCCAGGAGTCCTTGACATTGAGGGCGAAGCCGCGACAGTGAGCAAGCTGTACGGCATCGGTGACGCGTCCACGGATGATTTTGGCCGCCAGTGCCTCATGGCTCGACGCATGCTCGAGGCCGGCGTCCGATTCGTTGAAGTGAACCACGGGGGGTGGGACCAACATCGCAATCTCCGAGCCGACCATGCCAAACATGCAGCGGCCGTCGACGGGCCCATCGCAGGCCTGCTGACAGACCTCGAGGCTCGGGGCATGCTTAACGACACGCTCGTCATCTTTGCCGGGGAGTTTGGTCGTACACCCTACGCGCAGATCGACGACGGACGCGATCACAACCACACGGGCTATACCACGTGGCTCGCCGGGGCAGGCGTCAAGGCCGGTTCCAGCCATGGTGAGACCGACGAGTTCGGCTATGAGAGCGTCGTCAACCCGGTGCATGTCCACGACTGGCACGCCACGATACTGCACCTGCTCGGCCTGGATCACGAACGGCTGACTTTTCCGTACGCAGGCCGCGACATGCGCCTGACCGACGTCAAGGGCCATGTTGTCGACGCGATCGTGTCCTAATGGAGGTGCGGAGTAGCCAACGAGGCACGGCCGCGTGATTCGGAAATAAAAGCAAGCGGATGACTTCCGCACCCAAAACCCAGAGCATGTCCTTTTCTTTTGGAGAAATTTACCGTGCGACGAGTCCTAGCCCATTCGCTCCCGATCCTGCTGGCGATTTTTTCTACGCATGCGCTCGCGCAGATGCCGGTCGCCGGTGATCTATTCAAGAAGTTCGACAGGAACGGCGACGGAAGGATCAGCTCCGATGAATTGCCCAACCGGCAGGCGCTGGAGAAGTTCGACAAGAACGGCGACGGTGCCATCACTCCCGACGAGGTTTCCACAGCGGGCAATGCCGGTTCGGGAATGACCGCCCGAGGCAAGCCTTTTCAAGGCAAGGGCGCTGGGCAGTACGAGGCGATGATCAAGGCGGTAGACAAGGATGGTGATGGTAGGGTTACAAAGGCGGAGGCAGGTGACGCGCCTTGGTTTGCCCGTATTGATCGCAATCAGGATGGCGTCGTCGACGCGGGTGAACTCGCGAAGCTGAAGGAAGCCATGCGCGGCGGCAAAGGCGGCGGCGATGGACAGCCAGGCGACCAATTGTCAAAGGCCGATACGAACGCTGACGGTCGCATCACCAAGGCGGAGGCCGGTGATCCACCGTGGTTTGACAAGGTCGACAAGAATCAGGATGGCGTCTTAGACGCCGGCGAGATCAACGTGTTGCGTGACGCCATGGCCAAGCAAGCAGGCGACAAGTGAAAGATTTCGTGCCCGAACCAGCGGAAGAATGCATCGCAGCATTGACTCAAAGACTGCCTCGAGTCATCGCTACCATGTTGCTTTGTTGCGTCCTCTGTGCCTCTGCCGTTCGCAGTCACGCGCAGGCTTCACAGTGGAAAGGCATGAGCGTGTCCGTTGGCGCTCCCTTGCCCCCGGCGGAGAACTTTACGCCTCGATCGCACGGGCCCGAACTTGCCAAGGCAGAATTGAAGCCTGACGTCATCGCGAAGCTCGACGTCGAGATGCAGCGGCATGTCACGGCGAAGAACGTCGCCGGCATTGCCGCCATCATCAACAAGGACGGTGCGCGGGGCTATTTCGAGACCTTCGGCATGGCAGATATCGAGAAGGGGCGTGCCATGAAGGAGGATGCGATATTCCGCCTCATGAGCATGACGAAGCCAGTCATCGCCCTTGCCGCGCTCACGCTCTATGACGAGGGCCGATTCTCGCTCGATGATCCCATCACCAAACACTGCCCGGAGTGGGCCGTGCCGCGAGTGAAAGAGGGCGGCGGGCTGGTGCCCGCCAAGGCGGCCATTACGCCGCGCATGCTCATGAGCCACTCAAGCGGGCTGGGGTACGGCGGCGGTCAGGAGGCGGCGAAGATGGCGTATCAGGCCATGACGAAGCCAGGCGCGACACTCGAGGACTTCTCCAGAGCCGTGGCGGCGGAGCCGCTCATGTTCCAGCCCGGCGCCGGCTACAGCTACGGCATGGGGCTCGACATTCTCGGTCGCTACCTCGAAGCCCTCACCGGGCAGCCGCTGGACGTCATCCTGCAGGAACGGCTGTTCAAGCCGCTTCAGATGTCCGACACGGACTTCCACGTACCGGCTGCAAAGGTCGGTCGCCTCTGCCAGATCTACGGCCAGCCGAGTCCTGGCGTACTGATGCCGGGCACCGACCGTGCCAGCGTCACGACAAAGCCCACGTTGTGCCTCGGCGGGCATGGCCTGTTCGGCACGATTGGCGACTACGAGCGGTTGTGCCAGATGATCCTGAATCGCGGCGTGCTCGACGACGTGCGAGTGCTGAAGCCCGAGACGGTTGACCTCATCTTTCAGAATCACGTCGAGCATCCCACGATGAAGTATGGCCTCGGCGGGATCGTGAACGGCGCGGGCAGCTACGGCTGGGGGGGCGCGGACGGCACACAGTTTGTCGTAGATCGTAGCAAGCGCACATGCACACTCTTCATGGTGCAGACGCAGCACTACAAGGCTCCGACCTATCCCGCATTTCTCACCCTGGCGAACGAGGCCTGCGGTTTCGTGACCCCGAGAGCCGCGGGCGGCGCGCCCGTCGCATCCCGGCCAGTGCCGATGTCGGCCCAGGCGCGAGCCGCGAACACGGAGATCGTTGAGTCGCTCGGCGTGCCCTATTCCTCCGAACGCGGTGTGGATGCGAACCTGCTCTCGCTCGACATCCACGCACCGCGGATCGCTACGAAGGCACCCGTGGTCGTCTATGTGCACGGCGGCTACTGGAAGGCGGGCGACAAATCTCAAACGGGTAGTCTCCCGGCGTTCTTTTGCGGGCGGGGATTCGTCTTCGTCAGCATCAATTACAGGCTGGCTCCGGCAGTGAAGCATCCCGTGATCGTCCAGGACGTGGCCCGCGCCGTGGCCTGGGTCCACGACCACATCGCCGACAACGGCGGCGATCCGGAGCAGGTGTTTCTTGTCGGCCATTCAGCCGGTGCGCATCTCGTGGCCCTGCTGGGAACGGATGCGAAGCGGCTGGGCGAGCAGGGC
>CANHCU010000088.1 GCA_947459185.1 Planctomycetaceae bacterium
CAGCAACTGGACGATGATCAATCCGCGGCTGGCCGAGCACTACGGCCTCCAGCCGCCCGCGACCGGCGACTTCACGAAGGTGACGCTCCGGCCCGAGGACCACCGCGGCGGTCTTTTGACGCAGGCGGCGGTGCTATCGCTCTCCTCGGATGGCACGCGGCACCGGCCGGTGCACCGGGGCGTGTGGGTGTCGGAGGCGATTTTTGGAGTCACGCCGCCACCGCCGCCGCCCAACGTGGAGCCGCTGCCGGCGACGAAGGCCGATGCCGAGAAGGCGACGGTGCGGAGTCAGCTCGCCGCCCACTCGACCAATGCCGCCTGCGCCGCCTGCCATCGCAAGATCGATCCGCTCGGCCTGGCCTTCGACAACTACGATGCGATCGGCCGCTATAGGACGCACGAAAAGCTCCCGGTGGGCAAGGGCGCCGACCCGGCGGTGGATGCGTCGGGCGTGCTGCCCGACGGCCGGTCGTTCGACGGCCCGGAGGCCTTCAAGAAGCTGCTCGCGGCCGACGTCGACCGGATCGCCGAGGCGTTCGTCGGCAGCCTCGCGACCTACGCCCTGAGGCGGACGATGACGATCGACGACCATGACGAGATCCGGGCGATCGTCGCGAAGGCCAAGACCGACGACTACCGGATGCGAGCCCTGTTCGAGACGTTCATTCTTTCCGATCTGTTTCAGAAACGCTGAGGTGCTTCATGCACGTGCTCTCCTCCACGCCCCGCATCAATCGCCGCCACGTGCTCCGGGGGCTCGGTGTGTCGCTCGCCCTACCGATGCTCGAATGCATGCGGTCGGGGGCGGCGGGCATCTCGGCCACCGCCCGTGCCGCCGAGGCGGGAAAACGGATCGCCCGCAGTGTCTTCATCTATCTGCCCAACGGCGTGAACAACTGGGACTGGCAGATCCGTGAGGCCGGCCGCGGTTACAAGCTGTCGAAGTCGCTGGCCGTGCTCGAGAAGCACAGGGAGGTGATCACGCCGATCAGCGGACTCCACCATCCCCACGCCCTCGGCCATCACCACGGCTGCCAGGGCGTCTGGCTGACCGGGGCGAAGGTCGGCGATGGGGTGCGCAACACGATCTCGGTCGATCAGCTGATGGCCGGCCACACGGCGAAGCAGACCCGCTATGCCTCGCTCGAACTGGCGGCCGAGGGCAGCCTCTCGGTCAATGCCGACGGCGTGGGCCTGCCCTCGGAGCGGAACCTGGCGGTCGCCTTCAACGGACTGTTCTCGGAGCCGAAGGATGGAATCGCGGCCCAGCGGCGGCGGCTCAATCGCAAGGAGAGCATCCTCGACGTGGTGCTCGAGGAGGCCCAGGGCCTCGATCGACAGCTGGGGGCGGCCGACCGTGGCCGGCTGGAGCAGTATCTCACCAGCGTTCGCGAGGTGGAGGTGCGGGCGAAGCGGGCTGAGGGCTGGCTCGACACGCCGCGGCCGAAGATCGAGGCGGCGGTCGCGGAAAAGCTCAATCGCGACGTCGGTCTCGACAAGCTGGGCGAATACATGAGGACGGTCTACGACATCGTCGCGCTCGCCTTCCAGACCGACATGACCCGCGTCGTGACCTTCTGCACCGGCTCGGAGGGCAGGGGGCCGGCGATCCCGGAACGGGGCATCCGGCAGGAGCGGCACGCGCTCTCGCACCACAACGGTAATCCCACGCTGATGGCCGACCTGGCGACGAGCGACCGCTTCAACCTCGAGCAGTTCGGCTACCTTCTCACGCGGCTCGCGGAAACCCGCGACGCCGACGGGCCGCTGCTCGACAGCTCGATGGTGCTCTTCGGCAGCGGTATGGCCTACGGCCACAGCCACGGCGTGGCCAACATGCCGCTGGTGCTCGCCGGGGGTTCGGCGCTCGGCCTCAAGCACGGCAGCAACGTGGACTTCAATCTGGCCGCCGGCCACGACTATGAAAAAGACCTTATCGGCATCTGCTTCAAGCCGGTCGATCCGAAGGCCCGCATGAGCAACCTGCTGCTGACGATGGCTCAGCGAATGGGCATCGAGACCGCGTCGTTCAGCGATTCGACCCGCGAACTCACAGAACTCACGGGCTGAGCCGACGTGCCGCCCCGGTCGGCGTCGTGCTTGCATGGGAGGTGGGTGTTATCCAAGCCCGTCCTCATCCAAGCCCGCAGCGCTAGCAAGGGAATGCTTGCATGGGCGCGGGCCTATTTTCCATCGCTGCCAGCCATGGGCTCTTGCGGCCAAACTCATGGTCGATGGCGAATTTCGCCATCTTCATCAGCGTCGGCATGTCGAGCGGCTGGCAGGGAAGATGCCCGGCGATGGCGGCCGTGTGCGAGCGGTCAAACGTGGGGTCGTTCCGCAGATAGCTCTTGTAGATGTCCAGTTGCGTGCCGAGATTGTCGGCAAACCATTGCTCGTCACAGAGGTCAGGGTCGTCGGGCGACGCATCCTGTGAATAGGACTCGACGGCCTGCTGGATGAGCCGGCCGATCATGTCCATCGAGAGCGGTTCGGGGTGCGTGAGATGGTAGGTCGTGCCCCGGGCAGAGGGCGTCTGGACTGCGTGGGCGATCACGGCCGACACCCAGTCCACCGGCACAAAGTTCTTGGTGTCGTGGAGGGCCACGCCGATCAGGCCGAGCAGTGCCGGGCCGCTCGTCGTGCCCTTCGTGACCCTCGTCAAGAGCGTGTGGCCGAGCCGGAGGGCCGCGAACAGGCCGTGGTAGGTGGACGTCCACCCGGTGCTCGTGTCGCCCACGATGATCGATGGACGGTAGACGGTGGCGGTGTCGAGAAAGCCGCCAGCGGGTGCTGCCGCGGCGCGGACGAGTTTCTCCGCTTCCACCTTGGATCGCTCATAGTCGTTGCCAAACGCCTGGCCGACGTCGAGGTCGTCCTCCATGACCCGGCCTGAGCGGAGGCCGCAGACGTAGGCCGTGGAGACATGGTGGACATGCCTGAGGCCGGTTTCGTGGGCCAACGCCAGCACCTCACTGGTGCCGGTCACGTTCGTCCGCCAAGGCTCCTCGGCGCGGTCGGAGCCTCGGAAGGTGAGACTGGCCGCGTTGTTGAGCAGTTCATCGCAGTGTTCTCCCACCCAGCGGCGGGCATCGGGATCGAGGCCGCAGAGCGGCTGCGTCAGGTCACCCTCGAGAACCATCGGCCTCGGCAGGCGTTTCCCGAGCATCTCCTCCCAGTGGGCAAGGATGGATTCCACGCGGGCTGCGGCAGACTGCTTCCGGCTGCGGCGGACGACGACGGCGAGACTCCGGCCGTCGAGGAGCAGATCACGAATCAAATAGGAGCCCAGCAGCCCGGTGATGCCGGTGATGAGCAGTGACTTCGGGGCGTCGGATATCAGGGGATCACGTGGCGGGCTAGAGGACAGAATGGGAGAGTCGGGAGCATAGGGCATTCCGCCCGGGTTACTCAAGCGACTCCAGAGAGCAGGATGGATTTGACCGTTCTTTAGGAACGTTTGACGTGCTTCATCCAAGCCCGCAGCGCACGCAAGGGAGATCGCGATCCATCACCCAGAAAGCAGTCCCGGATTCCCTCGCTGGCGCGTCGGGCTTGGATGGGGAAGGCAACGCACCGCCGGGGCCCTACGCTCGCACACCCACTCCGAGGACGTCGCGGCAGTGGCGGATGCTCCGCTCGAGTTCGCCGAGCTGATACTCCTGCTCGGCCTGCTGCCGGCCGTCGCCCGCCGGCGGCGTGAACGGTGCGATCCGACGGCCTTTTTTCGCCAGGGCGAGCAGCCCGGCCAGGTCTGCCGCGCGGGCGTCGGGATAGGCTCGCCAGAAGTCCCGCTCATAGATCGGGAAGGATCGCGGAAATCCTGAGATCGTCTCGATGTGCACCGTCACCCCCGGGCAGGCCTGCTCGAAGAGATCGAAGAATGCGGGGAGGTCGGTGCAGCCCGCGCCCATCGCCGTCCACTGCGCCGTCACCCCATCGGCCGATTCCCAGAGCATCGTGTCGCGGAGGCTCGTCGTGAGCACGTGGGGCGCCACCGTGGCGAGCGCGGAGAGCGGATCCTCGAGTGCCCAGCAGGCGTTGCCGGAGTCGAAGTTGACGCCCACATAATCCGGCCCGGCCGCCTCGACGAGCGTCTTCAGTTCCCGCGCCTGCATGTCGCCGGCATGGTTTTCTACGGCGATCTTCACGCCGCTGTCGATCGCCCTCGTGCGTTGGGACTTGAGCACCTCGACCGTGTCGGCGATTCTCGCCTCGATGCCGCCGTCGGAGAGCCTGTCGTCAAGGTTACCGAGAATGACACGAAACGCCGGCGACCCAAGGGCCTTCGCCATCCGGATGCCGACCGCCAGGTGCTCCTCGGCGCAGCCCCAGTCGTGCTTGAATGTCTTGGACGACGGGCAGATGCTCCACGAGCCCAATCCGAGGGCGATGCCGCGATCCTCACCGTAGCGACGGATGTCACCGAGCGAGGCATCGTCGAGACGGCCCTCGAAGGGGCCGAAGTCGGTGATGAAGAGCGAGTCGCACCGCAGCTTTTCCGCATGGTCGATGAGCTGCCGTGCGTTCCACTTCATGGCCCGCACCGCGAAGTTGTCGAAGCCCAGCGGAATGCCGCGTCGGCGGAGGTCGGCGGCTGCCAGGGGCGCGGCCGCGAGGGCCGCGACGGCGGTGATGAACCCGCGGCGGGAAGTTTGCGATGCTGGCATGATGCGACTCACGGTCAGAGTTTCGGTTTGGCTGGTGTGGATGGCGGGAGAAAGTTCGGCGCGGCCGTCGGCTTCACCTTCCGCACGTAGACCTTGTCGCCGCAGGTGGCCAGCAGCGTTGTGAAGTCGGGTCCGCCGAAGCAGAGGTTCGAGATCTTGCCATTGGGCGTGGGGATGATGCAGTTGACTCTCCCCGCCTGATCGCAGACCTGAATGCCAATCTTCGTCGCCACCCAGAGTCGGCCGTCGCGGTCGACCCGCATCCCATCGGCGCCGCTCTCGTCGGCCGTGTCGGGCACATGAAGGTGATAGTAGCGTTGCTTGTTGGCGAGCGTGCCGTCGGCGTTTACCTGGTAGCTGTAGACCCAGTGGGTGCGGCTGTCGGCGACGTAGAGCAGGCTCTGATCGGGCGACAGGCAGAGCCCGTTGGAAAACTTCAGGCCGGTATCGACGACGGTGTCGGTGAAAGTGCCGCCGTCGGCGGGTTTCAGGCAGTGGATCTTGCTGGGCGACTTTCCATCCCAGCCTGGCTCGGTGACATAGACCACGCCGGCCGAGTTGACGACGACATCGTTGCCCCGCCAGCCCTGCACGAGCGTCGTCGGCTGCTTTGCCGTGTCCCAGGCGAGGATCGCCGTGTCGCCGCCGCTGGCCGCCACGAGCCGGCCGTCCGGCGCGAAATTCTGGCCGTCACCCTTGTGCGAATCGGCGAGCCAGACCTCGGCCTTCCAGTCCGGCGTGACGCGGTAGGTCTTTCCGTCGCCCACGTCGTTGAAGAAGAGTTCGCCCTTGGCGTTGGCCGCGGGGCCCTCGGTGAACTTGTAGCCCTCGCCGACGAGCCGCCAGTTCTCGCCCGGAACGAGAATCTCCTGCAGCTGCGGGCTGCCTAGTCCGGCGGTCACCGGCTGCGGCCAGCCACGCCACAGCCAGGCGAATGTTTCCGGAAACAGTTCCGTGGCCTGCTTGCCGTTGTGGCCGCCGTCGCCCCACGCATGCCGCACGTCATACCCGGCGAATTCCAGCGACCGCTGCATCGCCTGATTGGCCATCCACCAGTCGCCAGCGTAGATGTTGAGGTCGTTCGAGCCGTCCTCCAGGAAAATCCGCAGCGGCTTCGGTTCGAACTTGCGGACGAGCGTCGAATAGGCGTGGCCTCCTCGGAGGCCGACATACGTGCCGATGCCGCTGTAGACCCGTGAAAAGGCGTCGGGCCGTTCCCAAGCCGCCGTGAAGGCCGCGATCGCGCCGCTGGAGGTGCCACCGATCGAGCGATCGTTGCCGCTCTTCGAGAGCACGATGGCCCGGCCGTCGGCGGTTTTCTTCGTCTCGACGGCGGGCAGGATTTCCTCCAGGAGAAAGCGGGCGTAGTCGGGGCCGAGGCCGTCGTATTCGAAGCTCCGGTTGAACCGATCGAGGGCTCCCTCCCTGGTGGCGGGCACGACTCCCGGCTTCACGAAGACGCCGATCATCACCGGGATCTGCTTCTCGGCGATCAGCCGGTCGAGAACCTCGGGGGCGTTGAACTGGATGCCGTCCTGGTTGACGTGCACGCAGGCTGGCGTCGTGCCGTCGTATTGCTTCGGCACGTAGACCGAAACCTCTCGGGTCGTGCCCGGGAAGATCTTGCTCGTGTCGAACCTGAAGGAAATCACCTCGCCCTTGGGTGCCGCGGCTGCAGCCTCAATTGCCGCGGGAGTCGGTGCCGCGGGCGCCGCTGCCGCCGGAGCCTGGAAGGCCACGGCACGAGCCGTCACGGTCGGCCGCGTGCTGGCGGCTGCCGGTGGCCGCCGCTTCTCGATCCGGTAGATCGCCTTGTCGCTGCGGAGGTAGATCGCCCGGTCCACCGCTGCGGGTGTGGCCATGATCTGGCCTTCGAGCTGGTTTGTCGCCTCGAGGGCGAAGCTGCGGCCGGGCTTGATCACGAAGGTCGCGCCATCCCGGTTGCCCACGTAGATCCGGCCGTCGGCGAAGAGGGGTGACGAGGCAAAATTGCCGCCGAGCCGTTCCGTCCAGACCGCGTCGCCCGTCTTGGCGTCGAGGCAGGTGGCCACGCCCTTGTCGCTGACCATGTAGAGTTCATCCCCGACCACAAGCGGCGAGGGCATTTGCGGGGCGCCCTTCTTCTCCCGCCAGGCGATCGTGGGGGCGGTCGCGGCGTCGCCGAGCTTCACGGCGAGCAGTTCGGGCTGCATGAAGCTCGTGCTCATATAGAGCATCCCGTGGGCCATGACGGGCCGCGGCACGATCGAGAAGCCGAGCACGCCGTAGCTCATCTTCCAGAGTTCCTTCCCCGTGGCGGGGTCGTAGCCGTAGAGCCAGTCGGCCGCCGGTGAGACGAGCACCTCCCGCTCGCCAAGGGTGAGCACCATCGGCGTGCCGTAGGCCTTCTTGAGCTGGGGATCACTGCGGAGTTCGCCGCTGCGGGCGGTCTTCCAGGCCACCTTCCCGGTGGCTGCGTCGAGGGCGACGATCGACTGCGTGTCGCTGCCGTCGCAGTGGATGATGAGCTTGTCCTGCCAGAGCAGGGGAGTGCTGCCGGGGCCATTCTCGTGGTTGAGCCGCTGGTCGCGGTTTTTCCAGACCACCTTCGCTGTTGTGGTGTCGACGCATGCGGTGCCGAAGTCGCCGAAGTGGCAGTAGAGCCGGCCTGCGGCGAGAACCGGCGAGGGGGAGGCATAGGAGTTGAGCGAGTGGATCGGCTGCGGGTCGGCGACCACCATGAGTTCGATGTCGTGCAGGAGTTTTCCCGAGTCGCGGTCGACGCAGAGGGCATGCAGCGCCACCGGTCCCGATACATTAAGCGGCTGACTCGCCTTGACGCTTTCCAGGCGTTTCGTCTTCTCCTCTGCGGAGATGTCCGTCTCGATCGCCGTGGTCATCCAGATCTGGTTGCCATCGATCACCGGCGACGACCAGCCACGACCGGGTAGCGGCGTTTTCCAGACGATGTTCTCGGTCTCGCTCCAGGTCACCGGCAGATCGCGCACCGCCGTCGCATGGCCCTGCGCTCCCGGTCCCCGCCATTCGGGCCACTCGGGGGCTGCAGCGTGCGCTTGCGAACTGCACAAGCATGTCGCGAAAGCCGTCACTGCCGTGAGCGAAAGCCGCCATCCGCATCGGCTCGCGGCGCGGATCCCCTGTGCTCGGATTGCATGCATCGGTGGACTCCTGAAGGTTTCGACCGCATTTTCAGTGCGGGCGATGCCAAGAGCATCCCCCATCACCGGGATGTGGGCAAGTCGGCGCCGCATCCAGATTGGTGATTCCGGCAGAGGACTGCCGACGGACTCGCTATCGATCTGGGGGTGTCGCCAGTGGTGCATTCGTTGTTTGGTACCGTATAACCGGAGGCGGTTCTCGTCCTGAAACGCGAGGAGATGGCGTCCATGATCGCATCGGGGATAAAGGGGTCGGGCAGCTCTGGCCGCATGCAGCGGCGGCGGTTCATCAAGGCCGGAATTGCGGCTGCAGCCGCGCCCATGATCGTGCCTGGATCGGCACTCGGCCTCGACGGCGCCGTGCCGCCCAGCGAGCGGATCGTGGTGGGCGGGATCGGCATCGGCAACCGCGGCACCTACGATCTGGGCTGCTTCCTCGAGCAGCCAGACGTGCAGTTCGCCGCCGTCTGTGACGTGAAGGAGGCCCGCCGCCTCGCGGTCAAGAAGATCGCCGACGGGAAGTACGGCAACCAGGACTGCGCGATGCATGCCGACTTCCGTGAGTTGCTCGACCGGAAAGACATCGACGCGGTACTGATCGCCACCGGCCCCAACTGGCATGGGCTGGCCGCCGTGCTCACTGCCAAGGCCGGCAAGGACATGTATTGCGAGAAGCCCTGCACGAAGAACATCTCCGAGAGTCTGATTCTGCGGGACACGATCAGGCGGACGGGACGGGTGTTCCAGGCGGGCACGCAGCGGCGAAACCTGCCGCACTTCGCCTTCGCGTGCGAACTCGCCCGCACCGGCCGGCTGGGGAAGCTCAAGCGGCTCTACGCCCATCCGGCAGGGATGAAGGCGATGACGAGCGGTTGGCTGCCGGCGGAGACCGAGCCGGCGAAGGTGTCGGTCGACTGGGACAGGTATCTCGGCCCCGCGGCCTGGCGGCCGTTCAACCCGAAGCTACTCGACGGATTCAACTTCGAGAAGGGGGGCGGCCTCGTTGGCGGCGGCGTCTTGGAGTGGGGCTCGCACTGCGTCGACCTCTGCCAGTGGGCGGCGGACGACCGCCCGCCGCCTGTGGAGTACAATCCGCCGCGCGAAGGCGAGATCGTGACGCGGTACGCCGACGGCGTGGAACTCGTGTTTCGCGAGAAGGGCTGGCTTCCGCTGGGCTCCTGCCCGGTGCGGTTCGAGGGGGAGGACGGTTGGGTGGAGGCGGGCGACAGTGGCAAGCTCGTCTTCAGCTCGCCGACGCTCCTGGCGGGCCGCAAGGTCGAGGAGATCGGCGGCTATCCTGCCACTTTCCACGTCCGCGAGTTCCTCGACTGCGTGAAGACCCGTGGACGGCCAAAGGGCAATGCCGAGGCGGCGTGCAACGCACACATCGCCTGCCACGCGGCCAACATCGCGATCTTTCTCGGCAGGCCGGTCAGATTCGATACGGTCACAAATGAATTTCCGGGAGACGTGGAGGCCAACCGGCTGCGGTCCGAGGCCCTCCGCGAGCCGTGGCGGATGTGAGCCATGGCGATCTGCTCCTGCCGTGCCCGTTTTGTTCCTCATTGCCAATGTCTCAAGGAATCATGAGCCATGTCCGTGAATAGGTGCCTGTATGCCGCCGCCACATGCCTGATGGCCGGATGGTGCGTGGTCTTCGTCGTGATGCTTTCCGGTGAGGCCTGTGCCGCTGACGGCCGCACGCCGAAGGAGCAGAAGCTGCTGGCAGTGCTCCGTGGCGATGCCACCGAGGCCGACAAGGCGATGGCCTGCAAAGAGCTGGCGGTGTTTGGCTCGGTCGACGCGGTGCCTGACCTCGCGAAGCTGCTGGATAACGAGCGGCTCGCGTCATGGGCGAGGATTCCGTTGGAGGCGATTCCCGACGCCGCATGCGATGCGGCATTGCGCGAGGCCGCTGACGGGCTGTCGGGACGGCTGCTCGTGGGCGTGATCAATTCGCTGGGCGTTCGCCGCGACCTCGCTGCCATCAACCTGCTCGCCAAGCGGCTTGGCGACGCGGATCCTGCCGTCGCGGATGCCGCTGCCGCGGCGCTTGGGAAGGTGGGTACCGCGGCGGCGGCTGAGCCGCTCCGCAAGAGCCTGGCAGCGGCCACGCCGGCGCTGCGGGCCTCCGCCGCCGAGGGCTGCGTGCTCTGTGCCGAGCATCTCCTCGCCGCCAACCAGACCGCAGCCGCGACTGCTCTCTACGATGCGGTGCGGCAGGCCGACGTTCCGAAGCCGCGGGTGATCGAAGCCACGCGGGGCGCGATCCTGGCCCGCGGCGAGCAGGGCGTGCCACTCCTCGTGGAGACATTGCGATCGCCCGACCGAGACAAGAACCGCATCGCGCTGGGGACGGCCCGTGAGCTCAAGGCCGCAGGTGTCCTTCCGGCTCTGGCGGCCGAACTGCCGCGGGCCACGCCCGAGAGGGCTGTCCTCCTGATCGAGGCCCTGGCTGATCTTGGCGGCATGGCCGCCGTGCCTGCGACCCTGCAGGCCGCCGGCACCGGGCCGAAGCCGGTCCGGCTGTCTGCCATACGGGCTCTCGGCAGGATCGGTGACGCCACCTGCGTCAACCCGCTGCTGACGGTGGCCGCCGACAGCGACGTCGATCTCGCCAGCGCCGCGAAATCAGCACTGGCGGAGGTGTCGGCTGGTGGCAGTAAGGAGATCGACGACCAGATTCGCGGCCGGCTCGCGCAGGCGCAGGGGCCGGCGCTTCCGCTCCTCATCGAACTCGTCGGCCGTCGTCGGATCGGCGCGGTCGACGAGGTCGCTGCCGCGCTCGGCAACGCCGACCCGGCGGTGCGCGGCACGGCGCTGGCATGCCTCGGGGAGATCGTCGACCTCGAGCGTCTGCCGCTGCTCGTGCAGCAGGCGGTCGTCCCCAAGGATAAGGCCGATGCCGGGGCGGCCATGAAGGCGCTGCGGGCGGCGAGCGTCCGGATGCCGGATCGCGAGGCCTGCGCCGAAAAACTTGTGTCGGCCATGGCGTCGGCGCCGCCGGAGACGAAGGTGGCCATCCTCGACATTCTTGGGGAGATGCAGGGAGCGAACGCGCTGGCGGCGGTTGTGGCGGCGGCGGAAGGTGACGATGCCACGTTGCAGGACGCGAGCACACGGCTCCTCGGCAACTGGATGACGTCGGAGGCCGGGCCATCGCTCCTGGATCTCGCCAAGAGTCTGCCAGCCGGCAAGTATCAGAGCCGGGCGTTTCGCGGCTACCTGCGGATCCTGCGGCAGTTCGCGGCCTCCGACGCCGAACGCAGCCAGATGGGTCGTTTGGCCTACGTGGCGGCCAGAACAGTGGATGACCGCAAGGCGGTTCTCGACGCGGTGCGGCGCACCCCCACGATGGACATGCTCACGATGGTGGTCGAGGCAGGCGCGACGCCGGAGCTTCGCGAGGATGCCCGGATCGCGACGGCGACCATCATGTCGAAGATGGGCGAGGCGACGCCGGAGGCATGGACGCTGGCTGGCCGGCTTGGCCTGCCGAAGGTGCAGTTGGAGATCCTGCGGGCGACGTACGGCGCAGGCGACGTTCAGAAGGACGTGACGACGCCTCTGCGGAAGGTGGTGGGCAACGTGCCTCTCATCCCGCTGCCGGCGGCAGGCTACAACGCGAGTTTTGGCGGCGATCCCGCGCCGGGCCAGACCAAGCGTCTCTTGATCCAATACCGTCTCGACGGCAAGCCGGGCGAGGCGTCGTTCGCCGAGGATGCGGTGATCGTCCTGCCCGTGCCCGGCGCGGCCGCCAACGACGCAACATCCGTGCCGCACCCGAGCAGGAGCGAGTCGCTCCATGGGCGCTGGTCGCCTACTCGCCGAACACTCGTGGCTGGCCGGTAGCCTCGAGCACGGAGAGCCAGAGGTCGCCGTCGGGGGCCACCTGATTGCGGTGGCTCACTGCCAGCGGGATCGGGATGTGGACAAACCGGCCGTGCCAGCGGCCCACCACCATCTCCGTGCGGCCCGCCATCGCCGCGTGTACCGCGTTCTGCGCGAGCCGGAGGCAATAGACACTGTCGTAGGGATTGGCCCGCACGCTTCGAACCAGATAGCTCGGGTCGATGTATTTGAGGTTCAGTTCCACGCCAGCCGCCGCGAAGTGGCTGGCGATTCGCGCCTTGAGCAGAAGCCCCACGTCCTGCAGTTTGCGGTTGCCGGAAGCGTCGTGCCCCTCGGCGGACTGCTCGATCAGGTCTTGCCCAGCTCCCTCCGCCGCCACGATCACGGCATGGCCGCTCCGCTTTACCCGGTCGAGCAGGTGGTCGAGCAGGCCGCCCTTGCCATCCAGCTGAAAGGGCACCTCCGGGATCAGCACGTAGTTGGCGTCGGGCTCGGCGAGCGACGCGTAGCAGGCGATGAAGCCGGAGTGGCGGCCCATCAGCTTCACGAGTCCCACGCCGTTGGGCGACGCCTTCGCCTCGACGTGGGCCGACTGGATCGCCTTCGTCGCCTCGCCGAACGCGGTCTGGAAGCCGAAGCTCTGGTCGATGTAGGGGATGTCGTTGTCGATCGTCTTGGGAATGCCGACGACGGCGATTTTGGCGTCACGGGCCGCGACCGCCGCCGCGATCTGCATCGCGCCCCGCAGCGTGCCGTCGCCTCCGATCACGAACAACGCGTTGATGTTCATCCGCTCGAGGCAGTCAACGATCTCCTCCGGATCCTGCCCGCCCCGCGACGTGCCAAGGATCGTGCCACCGTCTTCGTCAACATTGCTGACAAGGCTCGGCGTGAGTTCGACCACGTCGTGGGCGTACTTCGCCACGAAGCCCTGGTAGCCGTTGCGGAAGCCGTGGATCTTCTTGACGCCGTAGTGAAACGTGAGTTCCATCACGATGCCGCGGATCACGTCGTTGATCCCGGGGCAGAGGCCGCCGCAGGTAACGATGCCCACCCGCATCTTGGAGGCGTCGAAGAAGATCTTCCGCCGCGGCCCGGCCGGCTCGAACCCGGGGAGCGAATCGAGGTCGCAGCCGCTCTCCCGCACGAGGCTCACCGTGTCGTGGAAGAGCACGCGGTCGTCCTCGCCAACGTAGTGCACGGTAGTGCGGCGGGATTCCAGCATCGGCTTGAGCGGCGAGTCGATCCGGCAGGGGCCGAGTGTTTTCACGACGAGATCGGCGGCGGTGGTCACTGGTGTGTCCCTGAGTTAGCCAGTCGTTCGCATGCCGGCGGCGATGCCCTGCACGCAGAGTCGGAGCAGATCCCGGAGCGATTCGTCGTCGGGTCGCCGTCGGCGGCGGCGCATGAACTCGATTTGGATGAGATTCAAGGGATCAATATATGGGTTGCGTGCTTCTATCGACCGTTGGAACCAGGGCGTCGTGGCGAGCAGTTCGCCGCCACCGACGATGTCGAGGATCGCCTGACGGGTGCGGTCGCGCTCCGCGGCGATTCGCTGCCAGATCGGGCGGCGGACGTCGGCATCATCGACGAGTTCCGAATACCGCTGCGCGATGTACATGTCGGCCTTGGCGAGAGCCAGCGTGGCGTTATCGATCGTGGCCTGAAAGAACGGCCACTGCCGATACATGTCGCAGACGTTCTGCCAGGCATGGCGGTCGTCGTATTTCACCTCCACGAGCGCCGTGCCCAGGCCATACCAGGCCGGGATCATGCAGCGGCTCTGCGTCCAGGCAAACACCCAGGGGATGGCGCGGAGGTCGTCGAGCGTGCGCTCGCCCCGGCGGCGGGAGGGCCGCGATGCGATCGGCAGGGTTTCGATGTCATCGATCGGGGTCGTTTCCGAGAAATAGCGGATGAAGCCCGGCTGATCGACGAGCTCGCGGTAGACGGCCCACGACCGTTCGGCCATCCGGGCGGCGACGTCGGTCCACTCGCGGCGCGGCTCGCTGCGCCGCACGCTCGACGCCACCAGCGTGGCCCACGACACCTGTTCCAGATGGCGGCAGGCGACCTCGGTGTCGTCGTACCGCTCGGCCAGCACCTCTCCCTGTTCGGTGAGGCGGAGGCTGCCGTCGAGCGTCTCGGGTGGGAGCGAGAGGATGCCCCGTGCGGCCGGTCCGCCGCCACGGCCGAGCGATCCGCCCCGGCCGTGGAAGAAGGTGAGGCTCACGCCGCGGGCCGCGGCGGCGGCGTGAAGATTGCCCTGCGCCGCCTGGAGGCCGCAGCAGGCCGCCAGATAGCCGCCGTCCTTGGTGCTGTCGGAGTAGCCGACCATCACGATCTGCCGGTGGCCCCGGCCGGCCACATGCTCGCGGTAGGAGGGCTCGTCGAGGATCGCGGAGAGCGTTTCGTGGGCGTGGGTGAGGTCGTTGATCTTCTCGAAGAGCGGCACGATGGCGATATCGCTGGCCGCGACCGCTTCGCCGCGGACGGCTGCTCTCGAGCGCGCCCATCGCCACAACCAGAGCACCGCGAGTACGTCGGCCGGGCTGCGGGTGAGGCTGATGATCGCCGCCCCGACGCATTCCGGGCCGAACCGCGCCACCGCCCGGTAGAGCACCTCGAAAAGACGGAGCGTGTCGGCGGCGAGCGGGGCGAGGCCATCAACGGGAATGTCGTTGTTGATGCCGCCAACACAGCCGGTCGGTTGGCTGGCCGGGTCAGGCATCGAGTCGACGAGCAGGGCCCGCCGGGCTGGCTCGTCGAGTGCGGAATAGGTGGAAGCATCGGCCACACGACCGGCAGCGGCGAGGATTCCTCCCATGATGTCGCCGTAGGCCCGCGCGTCTTGCCGCACGTCGAGCCGCGTCATGTGGAGGCCGAAGGTTCGCACGAGGTCGAGCCAGTGCGTGGCGGGGGAATGGTCGGCGAGGCCGTGGTCGTGGCCAAGGGAGTCGACGAGCAGGGCGACGTCGGCCTCCAGTTCGCCTCCCGACGCATACGCACCGATGGCCGCCGGCTCGGCGAGGCTGGCGGTGCGGGACCGCTCCAGCCGGAAGCGGATCATGCGGATCCAGCGGCGGTAGGTCTCGTGCGGGGCGAGCGGTTCGAGGGCAGCGGCCAGATCGGGCCACGCCGTGGCGAGGGCGTCGAGTCGCTCGACCAACGGGCCGGCGCCCCGGGCGGCATGGAGCGAGATCGTGAGCAGGTCGTGGAGGCGGTCGCACCAGTCGAGATGGCGGTCGATCGCCGCGGCCCGCAGTCGCAGGAGCGTGCGTTCCGTGACATCGGCGGTCACGAACGGATTCCCGTCGCGATCGCCCCCCATCCACGATCCGAAGGTGAGGAAGGGCGGGATGTGGAACGACTCGCCCGGATAGCAGACCGCGAGGCCGTGACGGAGCGAGGCGTGCACCTGCGGCACCGCCTCCCACAACCGCGGCATGATCGATAGGCCGCGTTCCACCTCGTCGAGCACGGTCGGCCGCGTGGGCCTGAGAAACTCCGTCTGCCAGAGCACATCGAGCTCGCTGTGGAGGTCGGTTTCGTGCCGTGATCGTTCCCGGGGGAGGAGGTCGCTGCGGTCGAGTTCCTGCAGGTTGTGCCGCATCCGCCGCAGCTTGGCCCGGATCGAACGGCGTTTGGCCTCGCTGGGGTGGGCCGTGAAGACGAGTTCGATCGAGAGCCGGTCGAGCGCCTGCTGCACGGCTGCCGCCGAGAGGCCGAGCGACTTGAGTTCGGCGATGCCCGCGGCCAGCGATTCTCCGATCGGCTGCGGCGACCGCTCCCGCTCCCGCTCCCGGAGCACGCGGACCCGCTGCCGATCCTCGGCGATATTGACCAGATCGAAATAGATGCTGAAGGCGCGGGCGACACACTCCGCCTGGGCTGTGTCGAGCGACTCGATCTTTGCCGCGAGCGCCCGTTCGGCGTCGTGCCGGCTGGCGCGACGGTCGCGGGCAAGACCGCGAATCTCCTCGACCAGGGCAAACGACTCCTGGCCGGCCAGCTCCACGATCACAGCCCCGAGCATGTCGCCGAGCAGGCGGACGTCGCGACGCAGCAGGTCGTCGTTGGCCACGGGAGAGCCCTTTTGTGTGGGGAGGAAAGGAGGCGGGGGGCGGGCGGTAGTAATGTACAAATCAAACGGGGACGCTTGAAGGACGCTCGTTGCCGACGGGTATTGCAGAAGGAGTTTGGCAGAGCAAATGATGCGCCGGGGCCGCTTTAAAAATCTTGGGTGCGACCAGAATATCGTTCTGTGCGGATATCATGGGATTCATGATCACAACAACGAGCGACGGGCAGAGGCCACATGGCCCAGTGCGGCGGCAGTGGTGCACACTTCTTGCGCTGGCGTTGCTGGCGGGGCTGACACTGGCAGCAGTGCCCGTGGTGTGCCAGCAGACCGACGCCCCGACGGCTAGCACCTCGGCCGCCGATCCGATCCGAGCCATGGAAGCCGAGGCCGAGGCGACGGGAAGAGCCGCGTGGGGGCACTGGGGCGACCAGCCTGGCCGCTTCATATCGTGGTCGAGCCATTCCAACAGGCTGATCCCGGTCTACACGTTTGGCACGCTGCTCAACGGTGTGGCGGGCCCGCAGAGTCCCTATCGCGACGCCGCACGGCTCACGAGCCTGTACGGCCGCCTGCCAGACGACACGCTCAATCCAGAGGCCGACTATTTCGACCAGACCGACATCCATCGGCTCCAGCTGATGGCGGCCGAGGCCGGCAAGAAATACATCGTGCTGGTGGTCTTTGACGGCATGGACTGGACGACCAC
>CANHCU010000089.1 GCA_947459185.1 Planctomycetaceae bacterium
GGCCTTCGTATGCGTCGAGTCGGTGCGGATGCCGATCTGAGCGCCGGTGAGGCTGACCGCCTTGTGTCCAAGCGACTGGACTGCCATCGCAAACAGCGCCACGCTCACCTGCTCGCCGGTGGAGAGCAGCATGTCCATCTCCCGGGCGCTTGGACGGTCGGAAATCTGCTTGGCGAGATCGACGAGCACGTCGGTCTGATGGCCCATCGCGCTGACAACCACCACCACCTGATGGCCGGCCTGCTGCCGCGCAATCGCCTTCGTCGCGGCCGCCAGGATTTTCTGGGGATCCGCCACGCTCGTCCCGCCAAACTTCTGCACCACGAGGGCCATCGACATTGTCTCCCTGCGCCGCTTGTGAGCGCGATTGTGTGCGTCGCTTGACGACGCGATCTCTTGCCAACTAGCTCCGCAAAAACTCCCCCATCAGCTTCCAGCCCGGAAGGATGGAAGCCCCGCCCGCGGCGGCCGCAATCTCATCGTAGGTCTGCTGGCCGAGTGGCTGGATGCCGCTGCCTGCCATCACGAACGGCACGGGGCCGCGGGAATGGGTCTTCGTCGTGATGAAGGTAGGGTGGTCGGGGCAGACGAGGATGCGATGCTGCGGCACGCCGGCAAGAAACTCCGCGAGCGGCTTCACGATCTTGGCGTCGATCTCCTCGATCGCCTTCACCTTCTCCACCGCATCGCCCTGATGGCTCGCCTCGTCCGGAGCCTCGACATGCACGCAGACGAGATCGGCCGTGGCCAATTCCGCGATCGCCGCCCGGCCCTTTGCCGCGTAGTCGGTATCGAGATAGCCGGTGGCACCGGCCACCTCCAGCCGCTTCCAGCCGGCCAGCGACGCCAGTCCACGAAGCAGATCGACCGCCGTGATCATCGTGCCATTCATGCCATATTTCTCAGTGAACGGCTCCATCGCCGGGGCGCGGCCCACGCCCCACAGCCAGACGTGCGTGGCGGGCCGCTTGCCGGCCACGATCCGGGCCTGATTGACAGGATGACCGGCCAGCCACGCTGCGCTCTTCGCCATGATCTCAGTGAGCAGCCGGCTGCCCGTGCCGCGGGGGAAGGAATCGGCGACTGATTTGTCCATCAGGTCGTGCGGCGGCGTCGCCTTCAGGTCGGTCCCCAGCGGAGCAGCCGTGCCAGCGGTGCCCCGATACATGAGCAGATTGCGGTAGCTGACCCCCGGCTTGAATTCCCACTGGGCGGCCAGATCCGGGAAGTCAGCCGCCAGCCCGCGGTTCGCGGCCGCAAGCAGTTCAGCGCCCTCCTCCGACGAAATGTGGCCGGCGGTGAAGTCCTCCATCAAGGCTTCGTTCGAAGCGTCGCTGCCGCCGTTGGCTCTGGCCGAGCCAGGACGAATCGTCACCAGGTTGCATCGCACGGCCCAGTCGTCGGGCCCGAGCGTGATCCCCTGGGCGGCTGCTTCGAGCGGCGCACGACCGGTGAAATAGGCGAGCGGGTCGTAGCCCATCAGGCTCATACACGCCACTTCCGAGCCTGGAGGCAGGCCGTCGGGCACGTGGTTGGTGAGGCCGACGCGGCCGCGGGCGGCGAGGGCATCCATGGCGGGCGTGCGGGCCGCCTGAAAGGGCGTCTTCCCGCCGAGCGAAGCCTGCGGCGCGTCAGCCGCACCGTCGGGGATCACGATCACGTATTTCATAGTTCTGTCTCTCTTCTATTGATTCAGCGTTGCGCTGCTTGTCGCTCTCGGGTCAGGCTGAAACCGGACTTCCCGGATACCTGAGCGAGCATTTGAGCGCCTCCGAGGCGTGGCTCGGCATCACAATCGGCTTGTTCGAGGAGCCGCTCAGCGAGCGATGGTATCCGGGGAGTCCGGTTTCCTGCGAGTTCATAACGTGTCGATGCCTCACTCCTCGAGCACGCTCAAGCAGACGCTCTTGCCCCGGACCACGTCGGAGGTGTCGATGGCGGCGACGGCTTTTTGAACCGCGCTTGAGTCGCAGGCGTGGGTCATGATCACCAGCGGCACGCCGACGTCCGACGAGCCAGACACGTCGTGCTGAATGACCGACGCGATCGAGATGCCGTGCTCGCCGAGCGTGCCAGTGATCTTCGACAGCACGCCCAGCTGGTCCTTGACGCGAATTCGCAGGAAGTGCCGCTCGTTGGCGGCGGTGTCGCTGATCTTCGCGGCTGGGGTGTCGGATTCGAGCACCCCGGTCGTGCGAAACGTGATCGCCGCGCGTCCTACCACCGTGTCGATGATGTCGGCCACGACGGCCGAGGCGGTCGGCATCTGCCCGGCGCCGAGGCCATGGAAAAACATCCGACCAACGGCATCTCCCACGATGCTGACGGCGTTGTAGGCTCCCCGGGTTTCCGCCAGTGGTGTGCCGATCCTCACGAGCGCGGGTGCCACCCGCATCGCGAGCCGGCCGTCGCTGCGGCTGGCCACGGCCACCAGGCGAATCCGGTAGCCGAGTTCGCCGGCGTATTTCAGAAGGTCGAGATCGAGGCCATCAATGCCCGTCCGCGGAATCTCGGCCCACGGCACCCAGACGCCGAACGCGAGATGGGCGAGGATTGCGAGTTTCTGCGTGGCGTCTGTGCCATCGACGTCCATCGAAGGGTCTGCCTCGGCGAAGCCCTTCGCCTGCGCGAGCTTGAGCACGTCGGCGTAGTCGGCGCCATCCTCCTCCATGCGGGTGAGAATGAAGTTGCTCGTGCCATTCAAGATGCCGCGGATCGATTCGATGCGATTGGCGGCAAGGCACTCGCCGATGGCGGCCACGATCGGGATGCCGCCGGCCACGGCCGCCTCGAAGGCGATCGAACGGCCCAGCTTTCGGGCCAACTCGAAGAGTTCCGGTCCATGCTCTGCCAGCAGCGCCTTGTTCGCGGTGACCACGTCCTTCCCGTGTTCGAGCAACTCGATCATCATCGACCGCGCCGGCTCCAGTCCGCCGACGAGCAGTACCGCCACCGAGATCGCGGGATCCTGCGAGATGTCACGGATGTCGGACGAGATCTTTCCACCGGGCACCTGCACGCTGCGGTCCTTGGCGACGTCCTTCACGACGGCCCGCTCGACGACGATTGGTCGGCCGGCGTGCCGCGTGATGTGGTCGGCCGACTCGACGAGCAGGCGAACGACCCCCGAGCCGACGGTGCCCAAACCGACGACGCCGACACGGACTGGTGCGCTCATGGCGGAAAACGACTCCAAAGAAAAGGCGGGACGAATCACTGATCGTAATGAGCGTAGCTTGCGGCTGGAAGCACGGCGTGCGGTTCCCGCCAAGGTTCGGGTTGTGCCGGTCGTGCCGACGGCACCGGGCCTTTTCGTGGTGCCACCAAAGGTGACGCACCGCCGGGACGGCAGAAGTCTCGTCGCAGTGGCTTTTTCGCCGTCACGCGTTGCGGTGCTGCGGCCCCGGGCAGGGCGAAAAATCCAAAATCTCCTCGAGCTTCCGCCGATCCCGGCTCCGCCGACGACTGGTTCGCAGCAATGGAAATGCCGAGGAGCTGGTCGGAGGCACGCCCACACCCCTACGGCGTGGTGTCCTGCTGTCCGATTTTTGGCGGATCGCGTACAACTCCGCCATCGAACCTGACTACGCATCGCGGCGAAGGAGCTTCAAGCCTTGGACACGTCGGCCCGTGAATTTCTTGTCCGTCTCCTCGAAACCCCCAGCCCTTCCGGCTACGAACAGCCGATCCAGCGGGTGGTGCGGGACTATTTGTCGGGCGTTGCCGACACCGTCGTCACCGATGCCCACGGCAACGTGATCGGGGCCAAAAACCCGGGCGCTCCGCTGCGGATGATGCTGGCAGGGCACTGCGATCAGATCGGCCTGATCGTCCAATACATCGACTCCGACGGCTTTATTTCGGTGCAGCCGATTGGGGGCTGGGATCCCATTCAACTCGTCGGCGCCAGAGTCGTGATCTGGACCGCGTCGGGGCCGCTGAACGGCGTGATGTCACGGAAGCCGATCCACCTGCTCACCGAGGAGGAGCGGAAGGTCGTGCCGAAGATGAAAGATCTCTGGATCGACATCGGCGCGGAGAACAAGGCCGATGCCGAGAGCGTGGTGCGAATCGGCGATTGCGTCACCTTCGAACTGCGTTTTCAGCCACTGAGGCGGAATCTCGCCAGTGCCGTTGCGATGGATGACAAGGTCGGCCTCTGGGTGGTGCTCGAGGCCTTTCGGCGGGCGGCTGCGGCGGGGCCCCTGCCGTGCGGTCTGTTCGTGGCCTCGACCGTGCAGGAGGAGATCGGCCTCCGCGGGGCGCAGACCAGCTGCTACGGGGTCGATCCCCATGTCGCCATTGCGGTCGATGTGACCCATGCCACCGACTGCCCGACGATCGACAAGAAGTCGGAAGGCGACGTGGGGCTCGGCAAGGGGCCGGTCGTCTATCGCGGTCCAAACATGAATCCCCACGTGGTTGACCGGCTGCTTGCCGCGGCCAAGGCACGCGACATCCCGATCCAGTTGGGGGCCAGCGGCCGCGCCACTCCGACCGATGCCAATGTGCTCCAGACCACGCGAGCGGGCGTCGCCACCGGCCTGGTGAGTGTGCCCAACCGATATATGCACTCCGCCGTGGAGACAATCTCGCTCGACGATGCTGACCGGACGGCCGATCTGCTGGCCGCGTTCGTCCGCGGCCTGGAGGGCACGATCAACTGGGCACCGTGAGGTCAGGCCGTTCGGTGGGCCTGTCCTGCCAAAACGGCACTCGCTGCCCGCCCGCAGGCCAGCCCGGTATCGGGCTTCCGAATTGAGAAAAGACAGCAGCCGCTCTCCTGTTTCCCCAGAACCGAAAGACTTTGGCACGCCGGTTGCTTCCTTTTCCGCCGCCCAGCGTGGACTGCCAATTCAACACGTTTTCTTGTTGTTACTCGTCAATCTTTGGAGGAGTTTCTCGTGGCCAAACAAATGGTGTTCGACGATGAGGCACGTCAGCCGCTGCTCGCCGGCGTTTCCAAGCTCGCCAGAGCGGTGAAGAGCACCCTCGGCCCGCGTGGCCGCAATGCAGTGCTCGATAAGGGCTGGGGCTCGCCGAAGGTCACGAAGGACGGTGTCACCGTCGCCGAGGACATCGACCTCGAAGACCCGTTCGAGAATCTTGGGGCGCAGCTTGTCAAAGAAGCCGCCAGCAAGACCAACGACGTTGCCGGCGACGGGACGACCACCGCCACCGTGCTCGCCGAGGCCATCTTCCGCGAGGGGCTCAAGATGATCGCCGCCGGCGCCGACCCGATGGCGCTGGCCCGCGGCATTCACCGCGCTGTCGAGGCTGTTTCGAAGTCGATTCTCGCGATGGCCACGCCGATCAACGAGAAGAACAAGAAGGAACTGATGCAGATTGCCACGATCGCAGGCAACAACGATCCTGCGATCGGCAATGTGCTCTCCGACGCCTTCCTCAAGGTGGGCAAGGACGGTGTCATCACCGTCGAAGAAGGGAAGCAGGCGGAGACGACGGTGGACGTGGTCGAGGGCATGCAGTTCGACCGCGGGTTCCTCTCGCCCCACTTCGTGACCGACGCGGAGTCGCAGGTCTGCGAGATGGAAAACCCCTACATCCTGATCTTCGAGGAGAAGATTTCGAGTGCCAAGAATCTCGTGCCGCTGCTCGAGGCGATCAGCAAGGCCGGCAAGCCGCTCGTTGTGATCGCAGAGGATGTCGAGGGCGAGGCATTGGCGACACTTGTGGTCAACAAACTCCGCGGCATCGTCCAGTCGGTCGCCATCAAGGCCCCGGGCTACGGCGACCGCCGCAAGGCGATCCTGGGCGACCTGGCCGTGCTGACCGGCGGTCAGGCCATCTACAAGGACCTCGGCATCGCGCTCGATGCCGTCAAGCTGAGCGACCTCGGCCGGGCCAAGAAGGTGATCATCGAGGCTGAAAACACCACGATCGTGAGCGGTGCCGGCACGAAGGACGCCATCGACGGCCGGGCCAAGCAGATTCGGGCCGAGATCGAGGCGACCACCAGCGACTACGACCGCGAAAAGCTCCAGGAGCGGCTTGCGAAGATTGCGGGCGGCGTCGCGCAGATCAATGTTGGAGCCGCGACCGAGACCGAGATGAAGGAGCGGAAGGCTCTCATCGACGACGCCAAGAGTGCCGTGCAGGCGGCGCTCGCCGAGGGCATCGTCCCGGGTGGCGGCGTGGCCCTGCTGCGGAGCGAAAAGTCGATCGAGAACCTGATCTCCAAGGGTGATCTCGA
Organism: Planctomycetaceae bacterium; assembly: GCA_947459185.1. Classification (GTDB taxonomy): domain Bacteria; phylum Planctomycetota; class Planctomycetia; order Pirellulales; family UBA1268; genus CAMCQY01. The sequence continues at coordinate 6,215 of CANHCU010000089.1, forward strand.
TGCCGACGAGAAGATGGGCGCGACGATCGTCAAGCAGGCGCTGCGTTATCCCCTCGAGGCGATCGCCGCCAACGCCGGTATGGACGGCTCGGTGGTGGTCAACCGCGTGCGGCACATGAAGGGCAAGAACGACGGCTACGACGCCGACAAGTCGGAGTATTGCGATCTCGTCAGCGCCGGCGTGATCGATCCGGCCAAGGTTGTCCGCACCGCCCTGCAGAATGCCGCAAGCGTGGCGGCCCTGCTCCTCACGACCGATTCGCTGATCACCGAGATCCCGAAGGCCGAGGAGGAGGGTGGTGGCGATGGCCACGACCATCACGGCATGGGCGGTGGCATGCCGGGCATGGGCGGCATGGGTGGCATGCCGGGCATGGGCGGCATGGGCGGCATGGGCGGCATGATGTGATCTTTGGCCAGAGGCCGTCGAGGCCTCTGGCACTGTCGCGACCCCAGGTTTTTTCACTGTTCTTTTCTCTCTTTTCCTACCTCTGTTTTGGAGTGACTGAGTCATGGCTGCCAAGAATCTGAAGATCCGTCCGCTCGACGACCGCGTGGTGGTGGAGCCCGTCGAGGCTGAGGAGCGAACCGCCGGTGGCATCGTGCTGCCCGATTCGGCCAAGGAGAAGCCGCAGCGTGGCCACGTCGTGGCGATGGGTCCCGGCAAGTTGCTGGAGAACGGCGGTCGGGCGCCGCTGTCGATCGCTGTCGGGGATCAGGTGATCTACGGCAAGTATTCCGGCAGCGACATCGAGGTGGACGGCCACGAGGTGAAGATCCTTCGCGAAAGCGACATCCTCGCGAAGGTCATGGGCTGATCACGTCGGGCTATTGTCAGCCCGGTTCGCAACCGTATCACAAGACGACATTTCCCTTCTTTTCCAGGAGTAACGACTCGTGCCCAAGCAATTGCTGTTCGATGATCACGCCCGCGCCAAACTGCTCAAGGGCGTCGAGAAACTGGCCGGCGCCGTCGCGGTGACGATGGGGCCGACCGGCCGCAACGTGATCATCGACAAGTCGTTCGGCGGCCCCACCGTCACCAAGGACGGCGTGACCGTGAGCAAGGAAGTGGACCTCGAGGATGCCTTCGAGAACATGGGCGCGAAGCTTGTGAACGAAGTGGCTTCGAAGACCTCCGATCTGGCCGGTGACGGCACGACCACGGCCACCGTGCTCGCTCGGGCGATCTTCCGCGAGGGCACGCGGAACGTCGCGGCCGGCAGCAACCCGACCGCGGTCCGTCGCGGCATCGACAAGGCGGTGACGGCAGCCGTTGAGCGGCTGACGCAAATGGCGCGGAAGGTGGAGCGGCCCGAGGAGGTCGCGCAGGTCGGGGCTATCAGTGCCAACAACGACCGCTCGATCGGCGATCTGCTGGCCGAGGCACTGCAGCGGGTGGGCAAGGACGGCGTCATCACGGTCGAAGAGGGCAAGACGACCGAGACAACCGTGCGGTTCGTCGACGGCATGCAGTTCGACAAGGGGTTCATCTCTCCCTATTTCGTCAACAAGCCGGCCGAGATGATCTGTCAGCTCGACGACGCCCTGATCCTGATCCACGAGAAGAAGATCTCCAACCTCCGCGACCTGCTGCCCCTGCTCGAGAAGGTGGCTCAGTCGGGCAAGCCGCTTCTGATTATTGCGGAGGATATCGATGGTGACGCCCTCACGGCGCTTGTGGTCAACAAGCTCCGCGGAGTGCTCAACATCTGCGCGTCGAAGGCGCCCGGCTTCGGCGATCGCCGCAAGGCGATGCTCGGCGACATTGCCACGCTCACCGGCGGCACGCTGATCTCGGAGGACCTCGGGCTCAAGCTCGAGAGCCTCGATCTCTCGCACCTCGGCCGGGCCAAGAAGATCACGGTTGACAAGAACGAGACCACGATCGTCCAGGGTGCCGGCAAGCAGGATGACGTGCAGGCCCGCGTGCACCAGCTCCGCACTCAGATCGAGGGCACCGAGAGCGAGTATGACCGCGAGAAGCTGCAGGAGCGTCTGGCAAAGCTCACCGGCGGCGTGGCGATCGTCTCCGTCGGTGCCGGTACCGAGGCCGAAATGAAGCAGAAGAAGGCCCGCGTCGAGGACGCCCTGCATGCCACGCGGGCGGCGGTTGAAGAAGGGATCGTGCCGGGCGGTGGCGTGGCCCTGCTCCGCTGCCGCGAGGCCGTGGAAAAGGCACGCTCGCAGGCCAAGGGTGACGAGAAGATCGGTGTCGATATCGTGCTGCACTCGCTCGATGCTCCCATCCGGCAGATCGCCGAGAATGGTGGCATCGACGGCGCCGTGGTTGCCGATGAGGTCGCAGACAAGGATCTCAACATGGGCTTCGACGCCAACAAGGGCGAGTATGTGGACATGCTCAAGGCAGGGATCATCGATCCGGTGAAGGTCGTTCGCGTGGCTCTGACCAACGCGGCGAGCATCGCGGGGCTGATGCTGACCACCGAGGCGCTCGTCACCAACCTCGACAAGGAAGATGCCAAGAAGCATCGGGCTGAGGGCAGCGTTCGCTAGCTGTCCGCGGAGGGAGTCCGGGTCTGGTCTTTCTCCACGTGCCCGCTTCTGCGTCTGGACAGCCTGGACCGCTTGGACATGGCCAACGACCGCGATTACTACGAGGTGCTGGGAGTGGAACGCCGTGCCGACGGTGCGGTGATTGCCGACGCGTACCGCAAGCTGGCCATCAAGTTCCATCCCGATAAGAACCCCGGAAATACCGAGGCTGCCGACCGCTTCAAGGAAGCGGCCCGGGCGTTCGAGGTGCTTTCCAACGACGAGCTGCGAGCCCGCTATGACCGGTACGGCCATGCCGGTCTCCAGGGAGGCGGTCGTCACGAGTTCAATGACCTCTCCGACATCTTCGATGCGTTTGGTGACCTGTTTGGCGGAGGCATGTTCGGCGGAGGCGGAGGCGGCCGGCGGCCCAACCGGGCGAGGCAGGGACGCGATGTCTTTTCCAATCTTTCGCTCTCGCTGCTTGAGGCCGCCCGGGGTGTCACCAAGACCGTCGAGTTTTCTCGCCACGAACTCTGCGGCAGCTGCGACGGCAGCGGTGCGAAAAAGGGCACCAAGCCGCAGCCCTGCGAGTATTGCGGGGGCCACGGCCAGGTGATCCAGTCGGCCGGCGTGTTTCGGCTGCAGACCACCTGCCCCTCTTGCCGCGGTGCCGGGACGATGATCCGCGACAAGTGTCCCGACTGTGGCGGCGAAGGGCTCACCATGGAGCACGTCGAGCGGCGGGTGACGATTCCAGCCGGCGTCGATCGCGATGTTCGAGTGCGACTGGCGGGCGAGGGCGAACCGGGCGCCAACGGCGGCCCCCCTGGCGACTGCTACTGCGTGATCGAGATCGAGGATCATCCGTTTCTCACTCGCGAGGGCCGCGACCTGCACTGTGAGGTACCAATCACGTTCAGCCAGGCGGCGCTTGGTGCCACCGTGGAAGTGCCCACGCTCGACGGTCCGAAGCCGCTGGCGATCGCACGCGGCACGCAGGCAGGCGACGTGGTTCGCGTGAAGGGCCTCGGCATGCCGGAGGTACGGGGCCGCGGCATCGGCGACCTGCACGTCCATGTGCACGTGGAGGTGCCGAAGACGCTCTCCCCAAAGGCGGAACAACTCCTGAGGGATCTGGCCGCCGAGGAGCAGAAGGCCGTCAGCCCGAAGCGGTCGAGTTTTTTCAGCCGGCTGGGAGACTATTTCCAGCCGAAAGACACGGCCGTTCCGGCCGAAAAACCGCGTGACGAAAAGCCCAAGTCAAAGAAGGAGAGCCAGTCATGAATCCCCGCGAGAACACCGGTGACGATCAGGATCTCGATGCCCCGTTCGAGCAGCCTGTCGAAGACGCGGCGGGTGAACTACCCGGAGGCGATTCGCACGCCCAGCAGCTGCGAGATGCAGAGGATCGCGTCCTGCGGGCGCAGGCAGAACTCGAGAATTTCCGCAAGCGTTCACGGCGAGAGTATGAAGACGCGATCCGCTACCGCGAGATCGACCTGCTCCGCGACCTGCTCCCAGTGCTCGACACCGTTCGCCGGGCGATCGACGCCAGCGAGACGACCGCCGACGTTGACAGTCTGCGGGCCGGATTCCGGATGACGGCCCAGCAGTTGGAGAAGGTGCTCGACACCCACGGCTGCAAGACGATCGAGACGGAGGGAAAGCCGTTCGATCCAACCGTCCACGACGCGCTCCTGCAGCAGGTCGTGCCCGGCGTGCCGGCGGGCACCGTCGTCGGAGTCGCCAGCAAGGGCTACCGACTGCACGATCGGGTGGTCAGACCGGCCCAGGTGATCGTCTCCAAAGAGGAATGAACCATGCCCACGTATGATTACGTCTGCGACGGCTGCGGGCACGCCTTCGAGCTGTTTCAGTCGATGACCGACAGCGTCAAGAAGACCTGCCCGGAGTGCCACAAGAAGAAACTCCGGCGGCTCATCGGTGCCGGCGGGGCGATCGTGTTCAAGGGGTCGGGCTTTTACAAGACCGACTACCGCAGCGAGTCCTACAAGAAGGGGGCGGCTGCCGACACCGGCGGCAAGTCCGAGGGCGGCAAGAAGTCTGAGGGCGGCAAGCCCGACTCCGGCGGCGGATCGGGATCGAAGGGATCGGAGTAGATCATGCCCCTGTGCCCTGTCTGCGATGCCACCGTGAGGCTCGACGCCACGCCGACAGCGCCCTTCTGCAGCGAGCGCTGCCGGCTGATCGACCTTGGCCGCTGGCTCGACGAGGCGTACGCCGTCCCCGAGAAGAAACAGCCGGAGGATGACGAACAAGGGGACGAGTAGGGCGGGGCGACGTATACTCTCGCTCCGTCCGTTCGGCCCGCGCAGGTTGGTCCGCGCAGTCCATCGGCCCAGCGCACGAGTCCAGTGGCTCCATCGACGAAGGAAACCAGATGTCAGACACCGCCAACTCCGCCACGCCCCAGCCTGCCAACGCCCCCGCGGCAGATCAGACGGGCCGGATCGTGCACGAAATCCAGTGGAGCGAGGCGTTGCCCTGGTGGCTTCTGTTTCGGGCCGCCGGCGCCGCGTTTTCCCCGACCGTGATCCTGTTGGCGGCACTAGGGGCGATTGCGACCTGGGCCGGCTGGTCTCTTGCCGATCGCCTGCATCTGCCGGGGGTTGATCAAGCTGCCGATGTGATCACTTCGGCGGGCTTGGCTCAGCAAATGACCAATGCCGCGGCGACTGCCGATGGACTGATCCTGCCGACGGCCTCCGTTGCCCCGCCAGGCGGTACTCACCTGCTCGCACCGAGTCGCCATGTGCTGCCGGGACTGCTCGGCATGATCGAGCGGCTGCCGGCCGCAGCGGCCGACGTTTTGCGGCTGGTGGCGGTGCCCTTCCGTCCGACGGCCACGGTTAGCCAGATGTTCGGTGCGCTGGCCCGCCTCGGCTGGTTTGTGCTCGTCTGGTCGATTTTCGGCACGGCTATCACCAGGCATGTGGCGCTCACCCTTATTGGTGAGGATGCACCGGGATTGGTCGGTGCGATCTGGTACGGCTCGCGGAAGTGGCTCTCCTCCTTCAACGCCGTGGCCTTTGTCCTGTTGGGCATCCTCGCGCTTTCCGTGCCCGGCGCCGTGCTCGGCCTTCTCATGCGGAGCGATTGGGGGCTGGCTCTGGTCGGGGCCATTTGGCCGCTCATGTTGGCGGGAGCTGTCGTGCTGGCAATCCTCGCCGTTGGTCTCGTAGCCGGCTGGCCACTGATGGTGGCCGCGGTCGGGGTGGAGCGTGGTGACAGCTTTCAGGCCATCTCCACCGCGTTCTCCTATCTCTACCAGCGGCCGCTGCACTATGCGTTTTATGGCCTGATCGCGCTGCTCGTGGCCCTGCCGGCATTGGCCGCCGCAGGTGTCTTTGCCGACGCCGCCAGCACGCTGGCCCTTTGGGCGGCCAGCTTCGGCATGGGGCACGAACGCACCACCGCCGTGATGGAGGGAATCGGGGCGGCAGGCGGCGCGACGGCAGCTACGCCGTGGGGCGCCCGAGCCATCGCCTTCTGGATGCGAGGGCTCGAGGCGATCCTGTCGTCCTTCGGATGGGGTTACTTCTGGGCGATCGCCACCGCGGGCTATCTCCTCCTGCGTCAGGACGTTGACGGCACCGAGTGCGACGAAGTGGTGCTGGAGGAGCCGGTGGGCGGGGCGTGAATCAGCCGCACCAGCGACTCACGATTGCAGGGAAGCCGCCGAGGAGTTCGCCACGGCTGACTGCGGCGTCGGCCCCCGCCGCCTTTGCCTGATCGAGACGATCCTTGGCGACGTGCGGTCCGAAGGCCACGAGCCGGCCGGCTTTGCCGGTCTGCGTCCGCTGCGAATCGATGATGGCGTGCGCGCGGGTGACGACGACGGCCGGATCGCCGATCACCGCCTGGAGATCGAGCAGCACGAGGTCATAGGGGCCTCCCGGCAGGGGATCGTCGAGGCTACGGAGCGTCTCCAGCCGTCCCCCGGCCTCCCGGGCCAGTCCGGCGAGCCGGCTGGTCGAGAGCAGGTCGGGCGACACGAGCAGAATCAGCGGACCGTTGCCACCGCGATCGTCGGCCGTCGGTGGACTCATGATCGATAGCGTCATATTGCCTCCGGCCCACGAACGTCACGGTAGAGCTGCACTGCATCGTGGATCGGCAGAACGAAGAGCCTGCCGGACGGTCTCGGCGATCCGTTCGGCGCGGCGTCTGTTGACAGCTCATCACCCAGCAGCATTGCCTTACGAATCGTATCGACGGTCCGCTCCAGGAAATCGTCGTTCACGGCGATCTCCATCACCGACTCCTGCACGATGCCCGACTCGCCCCGCTGACCATGATAGCCCGGCGAAGCATGATAGCCCGGCGAAGCATGATAGCCCTGCGCGTCGCAGATCGTCAGCCGGGTCACGTGCACGGCAGCTAGCGCCTGCCGCACCGCCTCAAGTTGTGACGGCCTGAGCACTGCGACGACCAGACGCATGTCGAAATCCTGTTGCTGCACGTGCTACGGGAAGCACCATTCTACGACCGTCTTTTTAGCATCCACGCTGATTCATCCAAGTCCGCGTACATCCAAGCCCGCAGCACGAGCGAGGGAATCCGCCTCGAATTCCCTGACGCAACCGCATTGTCCCTCGCTTGCGCTTCGGGCTTGGATGGGAATCCGCCGTTCATCCAAGCCCGCAGCGTGAGCAAGGGAATGCGTGCCCACGACATGCATGGCGTTGGCTCACGGGCTGGCCAACTCGATGCTGGCATCGAGCACCTTGCGGATCCGCGCCTGCAACTCGGCAAGGTGGGCTCGCGAGTAATCGTCGAGCTTCACGTCGTTCTTCGCCAGCAGCGCACCGATCCGGCCCTCCAGCGACCGCAGCTGTGCCGCCGCAATCGACTGGGCGTCGGGCGTGACGTTGCTGGGAGCCATGGCCAATGTCGAAAGGCGTGATACATACTGCCGTTGCAGACCGCGTCGGAGGCTTCCCACCGCCGGCTTCCGCACGGTGTAGTCGCCGGGGCCTGTCTGGTCCACCTCCGCCATGATCGACTTCGTGAGCCGGTCGAGCAGTTCCGCGGTGGTGAACGCATCCTGATCGGCCGGCACCTTCAGCTCGCTGTCGCGAATCCGTTCGAGCGTGATCGGGTTGAGCAGCCGGCCGAGCACCCGGCTCTGCCAGGTGAGGATCGCCTCATGGATCGGGTAGTCTTCGCGATCGGGGTGATTGCTGCCCCAGTGCATCCAGTTCGTGGCCACGAGCTGGTTGTAGAGGTCGGGAGAAAACGTGAACGGCTGGGCGCTGAACATCTGCTGCTCAAGCAGCGTCAGGGCGTCCCGCTGCTTCTGCGGCTCGACCACGCGGAACGGCACGGGGGCATTGGCATCCCCCTTGTGGCTCCGCGACGTGTGGAGGCCGCCGACCAGCCGCGAGGCCGTGTACATCGCCTGACCGTGGGCCGCCAGCAGCACACCGAACGCCTGCCGCACCCGCTCGTAGCTCCTCGCTCTGCCATCCTTCTCCTTGGCGGTCATGCGATCGGCGATGACCGGCATCACCTGCGCCACCAGCTCGGCGCGGCTCTTGGCGAATTCGAGCGGATCGTTTCCCAGGTCGAAGCGGTTGGAGAGCGGATCGGGATCGCCAAACTCAGTCTCTTCGTCGGTGGCGTAGGCCAGTGCCGGCTCCCCGCTGCGGGTGGCGATCTTCTCGAGCTCCGGAAGCTCGGCTTCGGGGCTGCCGCCCGCGACAGGCTTGTAGCCATACTCAATCGCCCACAGGTCGTAGGGGCCGATCTTGGCGGTGTAGTAGTCGCCCTGAGTCTTCCCCTTCGGCACGATATTCACCGGGATGTAGTCCATCACGCTCGTGCTCGCCCCTGTCGCGGCAGTCTTCGTGACGTCGTTGATGTCGGCCAACGACCTGAGCGCGGTTCCCTTGAAGTTGTGCCGCAGGCCCAGCGTGTGCCCCACCTCGTGCATCGCCACGAGCTTCAGCCCCTGGAGGACAAGCTTTTCCTTGTTGGCGTCGGTGAGGCCACCCTCGGCACCGGCGGCGAGCGCCGTAGCCCCCAGCGCGGTCTCCCGGGCGTGGCCGTCGAAGAGCGAACAGCCGTCGCAGCGGTGCTGCCGGCCGTGACCGTGGGTCGCGCCGCCCGTGAGCAGCGCCACGCTCTGCGGCGTGAAGGTCTCGTATTCCGTCCGCCAGAAACGAAGGAAGTCACCGTCGAAGATGATGTCGGCGTCGAGGATCTGGCCGGTCCGCGGATTCACCCGCGACGGCCCCATCGCGAAGCTCGCGCCGGCGGTGATCCAGCGAAAGGTGTTGTAGTTGACGTCTTCGGGGTCCCAGTCGGTCACTTCGGGCTGCTGGCGGACCTCGATGGCGGTGGCGAAGCCCGCCTTCTCAAACGCCTCGTTCCACGATTCGATCCCCTCCCTGATGGCCTGCCTGTACTTGAACGGAACGGTCTTCTCGATCCAGAACACGATCGGCTTCTTGGGGGGCGAGACCGGGGCCGCAGCGTCTGCTTTTTCGAGGTTCCAGCGGTTGATGTAGCGGACGAACCGGTCTTCATCCACCTGCTGCGAGAAGTCCTTGAGGGCCGTCACGAAGTAGCCGACACGGTCGTCGGCCAGCCGTGGCCGGTAGCTGTTCTGCGGGAGTAGGCTGAGCGAGTAGTGCACCGTGATCGTGGCACCCCGCGAATCGGGCACGGTGTCGATGTCACGCGTGCCGCTCGAGCCATAGGTCGCCGCCACCTCGAGTTCGACGTTGTCCGGAAAACCCTTGACCCGCGCCCACGTGGACCGATCCCTGGCGAAGGAAAAGCCGGGGAGTTGCTGGGAGATCTGCGGAAGGTCTGAGAGGAAGATCGATCCCAGATCGATGACGTGGCCCCCAGCGGGGCCGGTCGTCACGATCGGCACGCTGAAGAGCACGCTGTCGGTGTAGGCGAGGTCAACCGCCTTCTCCTCGGGGCTCCCCTTGTCGGCGAAGAAACGCACGTTCTTACGGACGATCTGAATATTGTCGTCAACTTTGCGGAACTGCCAGACCCAGTCGTCGCCGAAGCCGAGGCTCATGCCGCCGAGCAGGAAGCTGTCGCCGATGCCCCGCGCGATCGAGATCAGCACGAAAAACTCCTTGCCGAGCAGGGAGTCGGTGAGTTCGGCGTAGACCTTGTCGTCTTTCCGCCAGAGGGGAATCAGCCCGCTGACCTTGGTCGCGTCCTTGAGCACCACGGCAAACGGCGGTTTGCCGCCCTTGGTCTCGGGCGTCGGCTCGGCAGGCTTGGCGTCGGCCGCTGGCTTGGGGGGCGTCGGTGCGGGCGCATCGGCCCTGGGTTCCTGTGGCGCGGCCTTGGCGGGGGAGTCTTCGGCCCGGGCTGCCATGCACGTTCCCATCGTGACGGCCACCGCCGTCAGCACGATCCTGGCCATCACCGCCAGCTGCGTTGTTTGCATCGAGAGAACCGCTCCGTTTCACTTGTCCAAGAGGCCCGCGGGCGGTCGAAAGCCCGGAGTCTCTCAAGAGTAGCATCGCCCTCCCCTGGCGACCAATTTCAGGTTCGACGGCTCGTTTCGCTCGCGATTAGGCCGTCGTGACGGTTCGGGGCTGCCCATGCCCCGTCGCCGGACGTTCGCTCCGGCATCCTGCCTACGCTCACTCGATGCTGACTGCGCTCCGGCATCCTGCCTACGCTGGTCAGCAACGCCGGCTCTCGGGACACGGGTAGCCC
>CANHCU010000090.1 GCA_947459185.1 Planctomycetaceae bacterium
CGCTTGGCAAACGCAGTTTGCCGGTGCTGCGCTTCGCATCCTGCGAAGCAGTCTTGGACGGAGCCGGGATCGGCGGAAGCTCGAGGAGCATTAGGATTTTTCGACCTTCTGGGGCATGCGCTGCCGTAGGTCGTGGAAGGAGAAAAAGCCGTAGCGACCAGACTTCTGCCGTCCCGGCGGCACGTCACCACGGGGCTCGCGCAAAAAAACTCCCGCGCGGCACGCGGCCGCGCGGGAGTGAAGGACTGCACAGAACGGCCGGGCCAGGCCCGTGCCGCATGAAAGGCACACTAGCGAACCGACGCGGTCGCGTCGGCCGAGGCCGTCCGCTGGGCGGGGTCGAGCGACAGTTCGACCGACTGGCCGGCGGCCAGATCGATCACCTTCGACACGACCTGCTCGCGGCCGTCGACGACGGTCGTGACGCGGATCTCGTAGTTCTTCCACGCCTGGCCGGCGGCCAGCGTCGAGGTCTGGAACTGCCGAGTGGCACCAGCTGACGAGGTTTCGTTGCCGGCCAGCCAGACCTTTGCGTCGGCGGGCACGTGCAGCGTCAGGCTCGTCTTCGGGGCCGAGGCCGTGGTGAACGACAGACTCGAACGTCCGCCGGCGGCCAGTGAGACGACCTTGGTCTGCTCGCTGGTCTGGCCGTCGCGGTCGACGGTCATCCGCACCGTGAACTCATACCGCTTGCCCGCGGCAAGGCCACGCGACACATACTGCCGCATGGTGCCGGTGGCCGACGTCTTCGCACCATTGACGTAGATCGTCGCGCCGGCGGGAACCTCCACGGAGAGGAGGGCCGAATCGGCGGGTACGACGCTGGTGGTGGAATCGTTGGAGATGGGGTTGATCTGCTGCGGGGCCTCGATGATCTCGCCACCGCTGACCGACGGCTCGCCGATCACGCGATACGACTCGACCGGATTGCTGTAGCCGCTGTAGCTGTAACCGCTGGAGTAGGTCGCCGCCGGCACCGAAGAACCGCCGTACGAGCCCCCATACGAGCCCCCGTAGGAACCGCCACCCGAAGACCCACCCGACGAGCCGCCGTACGAACCGCCGTACGAACCGCCCGAGCTGCCGCCCGAGCTGCCGCCCGACGAGCCGTGGGCCGAATGACGGTAGGCACGACGCGCCATCTTGGCCGCATGGTGCGAACCCCAGCTGCCGTGTGAGCCGGCTGAGCCCGACGAACCATAGCTGCCACCGGACGAGCCGTAGGAGCTGTAGGAGCTGTAGCCGCCCGAAGAACCACCCGAGCTGCCGCCCGAAGAACCGCCTGAGCTCCCGCCCGACGAGCCACCCGAGCTCCCGCCCGACGAGCCGTTGCCGCGATAACGATGATGCCAGCCAGCATCAGCGTCGCAGGCCGTCGCTGCAACCGCGACAAATGTGACAACTCCAGCCACCCGCAACCACCGACGATTGACCAACATCTGAATCACGCTCCCTTGAAAAGTGTGGATCGCCCGTTTTTCAGCCGAAGACGGCTGGGGCGCTAAAAACTGCCGGCACGAGCCAAGAATAGTTTGCGGATTTGGCAAATCAAGGAGGATGGGAAATATATGCGGGCTTTGCCCGCCGCGGACTATCACCCGCGGGCCGACCGAACGCTGGCGGCCGAAAAGGATGAAAACGGCGTGATCAGCGGGGGATTCCGGTCACTTGGACGTCATCTACATCCAGCCGGCCGGTAGCCCCAAGCAGTCCGACCTGAAGGATCGCCTCGCGAGCCCAGGCAGGCACGGCGACCGTTCCCTCGACTCGCCGCCACGGACCATTCCCCTTCCATGGTCCCACCTGGCCATTCTGCGACCGCGTGCGTTCGTCGTTGAAGAAACGGACCACGAGACCTGGGAAATCGTCTGGGTTCGGCCCGACTCCGATGCCATCGCCACGAACTTCCAGCGAAAATGCCACCCGGCCAATCGTGCGGCCATCCACCGGAAACCCCTGAAAGAGCTGGGCCGGTCGCCCCGGCTGCACGTTGTCCAGACGGAGATAGCTGCGGCCCTCGGGCGCATCCTGTCCCTCGACAACCTGAAACTGCCGCCCGTAATACCAGGCCGCTGGCACATCGGCATCGGGGAGTAGTTCCTCAAAGCCGCCATTGTGCAACGCCGGCTTCGTGCCGTCTGGCTGCACTCTCCTTCCCTGCTCCGCCGTGCCCGTCATCGGCACGAACAGGCTCGGCACGAGCGACTCCCGCTCCATCACGCCATTCCGCTTCGACAGGAGCACGAGCGTCTGCTCGTAGCGTTCGCCCACCGGGATGATCATGCGGCCCCCTTCGGCGAGCTGATCGACGAGCGGCTGCGGAATGTTTTCCGGAGAACAGGTGACGATGATCTTGTCGAACGGCGCATGCTCGGCCCAGCCCTGGTAGCCGTCGCCGATCTTCGTGACGACGTTGCGATAGCCCAGCCGCGTGAGCGTGCGCGCCGCCTTCTCGCCGAGCATGCGGCTGATTTCGATGGAGTAGACCATGCCCACGAGCGGCGAGAGCACGGCGGCCTGATACCCGCTGCCGGTGCCGATCTCCAGCACGCGGTCGGTCGGTTGGGGCTCCAGTTTCTCGGTCATGTAGGCCACGACGAACGGCCCCGAAATGGTCTGCGATGCGCCGATCGGCAGGGCCATGTCGAAGTAGGCGTAGGGCCGCTGCTGGGCGGCCAGGAATTCATGCCGGGGCACGAGCCGCATGCTTTCGAGGACACGCGGATCGGTCACCCCGCCGCCAGCGATGTCGTCGCGGACCATCTGTTCGCGGGCTTCGGTCAATCGATCAACCGTCGGCGGCGTGGTCCAGGCCCGCGGCGCGGCCACGACAGCCATCGCCAGCCACCCGGCCAGCACCAGCCCCTCTGCCCGCCTCAACGCCATCCCTGCCCTGACCATGGTTTCCGCCTCGTGTGTGCTCTCCGCCTCACTTGGACGGCAGAATCTTCACCAGCTCGATCTCGAAAATCAGCAGCTCGTTCGGCTCAATGACCGGCGGCGATCCCTCTTCGCCGTAGCCCAACTGCGGCGGCACGTAGATCCGCCAGGTTGCGCCCGTCTTCATCAGCGGCAACGCCTCCTGCCATCCGGGCACGACGCCGCGAAGGGGAAACGAAGCGGGGTCGCCCTTCGGGTCGGTGGCGTCGAATTCGCGGCCGTCGATGTGGGTTCCCCGGTAGTGCGCGACCACGGTATCGTCAAGCGTTGGGCTTCCGCCCGTGCCCGCGCGAATCACCTCATACTGCAGCCCGCTTGGAAGGGTCGTCACCCCCTGTTTTCGGCCGTTCGCCCGGGCAAACTCCGTCGCCTTCGCGAGGTTGACCTTGGCGGCCTCGCGCATCCGCTGGCCAAATTCCCGCTCCCGCTCCCGCATGCGTCCATCGAAGGCTTCAAGCGTCTGTCTGATCTGCTGTTCGTCGAGACGCGGCCGCGCCTCCATGACGGCGTCCGCCAGACCCCGCGCGAGCGCCGCGGCATCGACGGCCGGCTCCTGGCCTTTGAAGTCGGCGGCGATGCGGCTGCCGATCCGCAGGCCGAGCGCGTAGCCGAGTTTCGCGGCGGGCGTGTCGAGCCCCTCTGCGGACGGCCTCGCCGCAGGCAGATCGCCCGAGGGTTGTTCCGCCGCCAGCGGGACCGCCATCAGACAACTGGCCGCCAGCAGACCAGCGACCGTGAAAAAGAGGCGAAACCTGTTTCCAAATCGCACATTCATACTGCACTCCTTCACGCCTGTCATGCCAATCAGTCCCTCCCGGTCACGCGTCCGCAGCCGCACTCCGTCCCGGACGTCCGATCGCGCCCTTCGTGAGTTCGAGAAACGCCGTCTCCAGGTTGACCTCCTGCTCCCGCATCGAGATCAGATGATGGCCATCGGCGATGAGCTTGGCCGCCAGCGGCGAGGGATCCTCAACGCCGTCGGCGAGGGTCACCAGCACCTCGCCATCGCGAACCGCCACCTCCGCCGCCTCGGGCGATGTCTCCAGCAGACGGGCCGCCTTCTCCGGCGGGCCAGCCAGCCGAAAGCGGATCACCGGCCGGCCGCGGACCTGTGCCAGAAGATCGTGCACGTTGCCGCAGGCCAACAGTCGGCCGTATTCGATGATGCCAACTCGATTGCAGATGTCGGCCAATTCCGGAAGGATGTGGCTGGAGACGAGGATCGTCTTGCCGAGCCCCTGCAACCGCTTGAGCAGTCCGCGCATCTCGATCCGCGCCCTTGGATCGAGTCCGCTGGCCGGCTCGTCAAGCAGCAGCACCTGCGGATCGTGGAGGAGCACGCGGGCCAGCCCCAGTCGCTGCGTCATGCCGCGGGAAAGACTGGTCACCAGTTCGTCCCGCTTGAAGGCGAGGTCTACCAGTTCGAGCGATCGCTCTGCCACCCGCCGCCGCTCCGGGCCGTCGATTCGGTAGGCCGCCGCGAAAAACTCCAGGTATTCGATCACCCGCATGTCGTCATAGACGCCGAAGATGTCGGGCATGTAGCCGATCGCCCGACGGATCTCGCGGGGATGCGTGTAGATGGAGTAGCCGCAGACGTAGGCCTCGCCCCAGGTCGGGGCTAGCAGCGTGGAGAGGATACGGATGGTGGTCGTCTTGCCGGCGCCGTTGGGCCCGATGAACCCGAAAAGGTCTCCCTTTTCAAGTTTGAGATCGAGCGACTCGAGGGCATAGAAGTCGCCATATTTCTTTGTCAGGTCGATCGTTTCGATCATGGCAGCGTTATGATGGAGGAGGTGGCGGAGGCGGGAGCGATGGCTGTCGGCCGGACGAGCGGGATCACGATTCGCCAGATGGCGGACTGCCCGGGCATGGGTGGTACCTGTGCCGACCCGATGGTGCCGGCGAGCGACTGCGGCCGGCACTTCCAGTCGATCACGGCGGGCCCACGGCCCACAAGCACGGCACGTTCGAGCGGCAGCAGCGGCGACAGGTCGAACCTGGCCAGCCGTCCCGCTTCGAGGGAGGTGTAGCCGCTGCCCCCCGCAGCCGTATGGAATCCGGCGATCTCCAGGATTCGCAGCGGATCCCGTTCGGCGAGATCCCAGCGGACGTTGATCTCTCGCTCCTTGTTCTGCGTGCGGCGGGTCAGCGCGCCGGCGAGCGAGCGGGGGCCGCGGCCCGCGGCCGGACTGAACGATTGCCCTGCGTTCAGTCTGCCCACCTCGTAGAGCCAGCCGGCATGTGCCAGCACGCAGTCCTCGAGCGGAAAAGGCAGCCGGTTGGTCACCTCGCCTCGCAGCGTCCCCTGCCCTTCCCGCGTCAGCGACGACTCCACCGCCGGGGTTGCCGTCTGGCCTATGATCTCTGCCTCGAACAGTCGGCTCGACGAGGCGGCGATCGGAATGCCGTCGAGCGTTGCTGCCGAATCGCCATATCCATAGTTGGTTGACGCCAACGAAGGATGGGGTGAGGGTGCATCGGTGCCCCCGATTCCCCGTCCGCAGGGAGCAAACCAGCTGACGCGCCCGACTGCTGGCTGGCCCGCGGTCGGGTCGCCGATGGTGATCGGCAGGTGGCCCTCATCCGGATTGACCGCCAGATCGAGCCGCGCATTCTCGGGCGACCAGATACCCGCAAATGAGGCAACCCGCACCAGACCGCTGCCCGCGTCGAGATCGACCAGCGACGCGGCGGAGGTCTGCCATGCCGTGCCCTTGAAACGCTGCCCGGCAGACCACGCCAGCCCGCTCGCAGCAGCGACCAGCAGCGGCAGCGTCACCCACGCCAGCCACGACGACCTCATGCCAACGGTTGGACCGTCTCGCCGTCGGCCCGACACCAGCCACCAGTCGAGCGGATACAGGCAGGCGACGTAGAGAATGCCCAGCCCGGCGATCAGCTCGAACGGAAGCGGTGCCACCCCTGGAAACTGATCGATCGCCTGGCGAAGCTGCCCGGCCAGATCGAGCGAGCCGCGATCGTTCTCGCTTGCCCGTCCGGCATCCTGGGTCGCCCGACGGCCACGGAGCATCTCGACGAGCAGGGAATCGCTTCCTGACCAGTCGCGAAACGGGCCCTGATCGATATCGATACCGACCCAGACGATCGTGCCCAGACCCTCCGCCCGCCGCACGACCAGCGGCAGATCGGCCGGTCCGCGTCCTTCGAACGCTTCGACACTCCCGTCGATCTCCTGCGGGCTCTTGAACAGCGGCACCTCCAGCCCAGTCAACGCCCCCTTGTCGAGCGGTCGGTTGGCACGCGCATACGTCTCGAGGGCATTGCCACGCCGCAGCGGCACCAGCTTCGCGACCGACCCCGGCAGCCATCCTGCCGCCGGGGTACCCCCGCGATCGACGTCGGCCGCCGACATGCCCGAGATGAACACGAGCTGACCACCCTGACGCACCCAGGCGTCAACGCCTTGAAGCACGGCGGGATCGAAGTCCGCGATCGAGCGACCGCAGACGACGATCGAATCGGCGCCGTCGAAGGCCTGGGCCGTTCGCCCCAAGGTGGCCGCCCCCCCTGCCCCGGCTGCGTTCACTCGCGGGTTGATCGCCACGACTCGAGGACGCGTGCCGTCATCCTTGGCCAGCAGTCGCGAGGCCCGCTCGGCGGCAGGCAGGTCACCGAGCACGAGCATCACCGATTCGGTCGCAGGAACCGGCGCTGGTAACGACTGCGGCACCGCGACCGCCCCTTCCAGGCCGGCTGCTCCCACATCGGGTTGCCGCACCTCCTCGACAAGCACGCGGGCATTGGGCCGGCCAAAGCGGACGGAGAGCCGCACGACCGGCTTTCCGTCGGCGCCGATCTCGACCGGTGCCGCAGGCGAGCGGACATACTGACCGTCAGGATCCTCGACCCACACACGAACTGCCTGTGGCAGGTCTGATGCAGGCGTCGGAAATTCGAGCGTGAGCGGGGTCCACGAGCCGGTTCGATAGACGCCGTCGAATCCAACCCGCAGCTGCGGTCGCACGTCGCGGTGATCCGCCGCGACCGCGTCGGCCGTCAGGAGACCCGCCAGCGCCAGCACGATTGCGATCATGGCTTCTCCGCATCCGGGCAGACGCATGCCAGCTGGCCGCAGCCGGGACAGCCCGTCCCATACTTCCGCGCCACGGCGTCCTCCAGATCGACCTCGACGACGTTGGCGATCGTGGCCAGCCAAGCCAGAACGTCGGCGAATTCTAGCGACTGTTCCTCGTGGCTCCCGCTACGGAGTGCCGTGGCAAGTTCGCCAATTTCCTCCGTGAGCCACATGAACGTACCTTCCACGCCCCGCGACGCGTCCTTGTCGTGGTACATGGCACGGATCAACTGCTGGAATTCGCGAAGTGTCATCGGGCATGCCTGCGCAGGAAGGAGATGTCACGCCGCTGGAGTCTGCCAAACCCGCGATCGTGGTACAAACCACGGGTAGATTGCCGGCACTACGAAGGCCGTCAGGAGCGTGGACGTGACGATTCCACCGATCACCACGGTGGCCAGCGGCCGCTGGATTTCCGCACCGGCGCTCGTGGCTATCGCCATCGGAAGGAAGCCGAGGCTCGCCACGAGCGCCGTCATCAGCACCGGCCGGATACGAACCTCGGCAGTGGTGATCGCCGCCTCACGCGGCGTGAGTCCCCCCTGCCGCTCATGCTCCGCCCCCGCGACCCATACCAGCCCATTGAGCACAGCCACGCCGAAGAGCGCCACGAAGCCGACGCCGGCCGCAATCGAGAACGGCATACCCCGCAGCGCGAGCGCCGCGATGCCGCCGGACGCAGCCACCGGCACGGCGAAGAAGATCAGCGACGCCAGCCTGAGCGACTTGAAGCTGGTGTAGAGCAGCAGGCCGATCAGTCCCAGGACGACCGGCGTGATCAGCATCAGGCGGCGGCTTGCCGAGAGCAGGTTCTCGAAGTCCCCACCCCACCGGAGCGCGTAGCCGGTGGGGAGCCGTATCTGCTTCGCGATGGCCCTCTGCGCATCCTGCACAAAGCTGGCCACGTCGCGACCGCGGACATTCGCCGACACGAACGTGCGCCGCCGAGCGTTTTCATGCTCGACGGACGGCGGACTCTCGGCCCGCTTGATGTCGGCCAATTCTCCGAGCGGCACCGGCCGACCGCCCGTTGCCCCGACCGGGATCTGCGGCAGGCGTTCGGCGTTCTCACGCCACTCGGGCGGGAACCTCACCACGAGGGGATAGCGGGGCCGCCCCTCATAGATGACGCCGGTCTGGATTCCCCCCATGGCCGACACCGTCCGCATCACTTCTATGCCGTCGATGGCATGCCGGGCCAACTGGTCGGGCCGGGCATCGATCTGCATCGTCGGCACGTTGGCCTGCCAGTCGGCCCGCACGTCGGCCGATCCGCGGATCCCCCGGAGCACGCCCTCGACCTGCTTGCCGAGATTTCCCAGCGTGTCGAGGTCGTCGCCGTAGATCAGCACCGCGACGTCCGCCTTCACGCCCGCCACGAGTTCATCGACCCGCATCTCGATCGGCTGGCTGAATCCGAAGTTGGCCCCCGGCACCGCGGCGATCAGCGACGCCGACATCCGCTCTACGAGCTGCTCGCGTGTCACGCCGGCCGGCCACTCGGCATGGGGCTTGAGCATCACCCAGACGTCTGTCTGCTGCACACCCATGATGTCGTTGGCGATCTCCGGCCGACCGGTCTTGCAGAAGACGGTTCTCACCTCGGGATACTCGCCGAGCGTCTTTTCGATTCGCGTCGTGATCGGCACCGAATCCTCGAGCGTAGCGCTGGGCAGGCGGGTGACCTCGATGAGCAGATCCCCTTCGTCGAGCCGTGGCATGAACTCCGCCCCGAGATTCACCGCCACTGGAATGCTGGCCGCCACGAGGCCGGCGGCCAGCAGCGACACGATTACCGGGTGGAAGACGGCCAGCTTCGCCAGCGGATGGTAGGCCCGATGGAACAGTCGCATCAGCAGCGGCTCATGTTCCTCCTCGCGGGTCAGCACCGTCGCCGCCAGCACCGGCATGAGCGTGAGCGAGATGATCAGTGAGCCGGCCAGGGCGAAGAGCACCGTGAGTGCCATCGGCCGGAACAGCTTCCCTTCGGTGCCCTCGAGAAAGAGGATCGGCAGGTAGACGATCGCGATGATCAGTTCGCCGAACATCGTCGGCCCGCGGACTTCGATCGCCGCATCGCGAACGACTGCCAATTTTGATTCTGTGGGTGCCGCCAGGCCGAGCCGCCGCACGCAGTTCTCCACCATGATCACGGAGCTGTCCACGACGAGACCGAAGTCGATCGCCCCAAGGCTCATGAGGCTTGCCGAGATGCCGGTGGCCCACATGAGATTGGCGGCAAACAGCATCGACAGCGGGATCGCCAGCGCGACGATCAGCCCGGCGCGGACATTGCCCAGCAGCACGAGCAGCACTCCGACCACGAGCAGGCCGCCCTCGGCCAGATTGTGGAGCACGGTATCGAGCGTCCGGGCGATCAGGTCCGACCGGTCGTAGAGAATATCGAGTTCGACCCCTGGGGGGAGTGTGCCGCGGATCGTGTTCAGCCGCTCCTTGGCCGCTGTCACCACCCGCCGGCTGTTTTCACCACGGACCATCATCACCATGCCGGTGACCACCTCGCCGCGTCCGTCCCGCGTGGCGGCGCCCTGCCGCACCAAGGGCGCGATCACGACATCGCCGATGTTGCGAATGAGCACCGGGACACCTCCGGGCGGACTGCGCACCACCACCTGCTCGATGGCGTCGGCGTCTGCCAGCAGGGCCTGCCCGCGGATAAACCGCTGTTCGCCGTTTTTGACGATATAGCCGCCGCCGGTGCTGACGTTGTTGCGTTCGAGGGCCGCCAGCACCTCGCCCAGGGTGATCCCCTGCGCCGACATCCGGTCGGGATCGACGCGAACCTCATAACTCTTCGCGTAGCCGCCGTGGCTGTTGATGTCGGTCACCCCCGACACCTCCCGCATCGCCGGCGCGATCTCCCATTCCAGCAGGCTGCGGAGGTCCATGAGGCTCTGTCCCGCCCCCTTCACCTCGAACTGGAGAATCTCGCCGAGCGCCGTGCTCAGGGTCCCGAGCTTCGGATCGGCGTCGGCCAGCGTGATCCGGTTTTTCGCCTCTGGGAGTCGTTCCGACACAAGCTGGCGGGCCAGGAAGATGTCGGTGCCCTCCCGAAAGACGATCGTCACCAGCGAGATGCCGAGTCGCGAGATGCTGCGAATCTCCTCGACGTTGGGCAGGCCACTCACGGCCAGTTCCACGGGATACGTGACAGACCGCTCCACTTCCAGCGGCGGAAGCGAGCCCGCCTCCGTCACGACCTGCACCTGGATGTTGACGAGATCGGGAACCGCGTCCACGGGCACGTGCGTGGCGGCGTAGAGGCCGCCCAGCGACATCAGCACGAACAGCGCAATCACCAGCGCGCGGTTGGCGAGCGACCATTCGATGAGACCTGACAGCATCAGCCAAACCCCCGGGCGAACGTGGCCACCAGGCCCGTCATTCTGCTTCCTTCTCGAGCAGCAGTTCGCTCTTGAGCACGAACGCGCCCCGCGACACCACCTGCTGCCCGACCGCCAGACCGCTGGTCACCTCGAGCGAGTCGCCGCTTTCGATGCCCGTGGTCACGTCCACGCGGCGAAACCGCTCCGCCCCGTCTGGCACAAAGACGAATGACTTTCCCTCGTGCCGCATCACCGCCGACACCGGTACCGCCAACACCTGCCGCAGTTCGCCCTGCGGCAGATCGACCCAGACGAACATGCCGGGCTTGTAATGGGCGTCGTTGTTGGTGAGCTCCGCCACCAAGGGCACGCTGCGCGACTCCGTCTCGACCGTCGCGCCCACGTGGTTCACGACGGCGGTCGTCTCATGCACGTCGGCCCCCGGCACCACCACCCGCACCGACTGCCCCTGAGCGACCTCGACCGCTGTCCACTGCCGCTCATGAATCTGCGCCCGTACCCAGAGCACGCTCGTGTCTGCCACGACGAAGAGCCGGTCGCCGATGCGAGCCCGCTCACCCCTCGCAATGAAGACATCCTCCACCACGCCGTCGAACGGCGTCCGCAGCACGAGGGCGCTCAGGGAGCTGGAGTCGCCGGGGCTTTCGCCCTCGTCCTCGCCCACGGAATCGGATTCAAGCCGGCTGCCGACGAGCGTGCGGAGATTCTCCTTGGAGATCAGCAGCAGCCGGTCAGCCTGCTTGAGCGCGGCACTGGCCCGATCGCGATCCTGGCGGGTGAGAAACCGCGCCTCCTCGCAGGCGGCGGTGAAGTTGGCCTTGGCCACCTCCAGATTGCTCGCCCGCTCGTCGACGATCCGCCCCGACAGCACACCGCCTTCCCCCAGCGACTTTGTTCCGGCGCTCACCTTTTCGACGTAGATCAGCCGCGAATAGGCGCCGAGGATTTTTTCGCGATACGCCCCCAGCACACGGTCCTGAAACTGCTGTTCGATGGCTGATAGCGGCGGATGGCTGTCGAGCGTGTCGAGCAGCGACTCGACGTTGGCGGCGATGCTGATCGCCCAGTCGGCGGCCTTCTTTTCGATCAGCCGGTTGTCCTCGCGACGGCGGACCTCGTCGCGGGCCATGCCCACGTCCGGGCTGGAAAGCTCCGCCAGGGCGTCCCCCTTCGAGACCTTCTGCCGCACCTTCACGAGCACCCGCGAGATGATGCCATCGACGGGCGACGCGTAATCGAGCCGGTGGCGGGCGTCATAATCGATCCGGCCGGGAACGGTGAGGTTCTCACGAAGCGGAAGGATTTCCGCGGCTGCCAGACCGATGTCGGCGGCCTTTTGCGCCGCCACCGGCAGGCTGACGACCCGGGGCATGGCAGTCGTCGTAGCATCTTTGCCTTCACTGCCGGCCTGCTGGCCGGCCATCCCGCCGGCATCGTCGGCGACACCTCCAAAATGATGGGTGGCGAGCCACCACCAGGCCAGGCCACCGATCGCCAGGAATCCCAGCCCTGAGAACCGGTATGGAAAGGCGAACCGGCTGAGTGGGCTCCCTGCCGCTGCCCTCCTTGGGGCTGATTCCGCGGGCTCTCTCAGAAATTGCTCCGAGGACGCTGTCGGCTCCGCCGGTGGCTGGGGTTCGGGAGTCACGATCGACGACATGGCGGTCACGGAGGCCAAGGGATGGCGAGCGAGGCTTGACGCCGGAATTCTACACCGTCGAGGCCCCGACTGCCGAGCGCATCGCACGGCGAGCGGTTAAGATGGATGACGGTCCGCCGGCCACTGGGGCCCAACGCCCGTGAGCGGTTCCTTTCGGTCACTCCCTTATCCCGACGATTCCCATCCCATGACTTCAGCACGCACGATCCGCATCTTCGACACCACGCTCCGCGACGGCGAACAATCGCCCGGGGCGAGCATGAACCTCACCGAGAAATTGGAGATCGCCCAGGCCCTCGTGCGACTGGGGGTGGATGTCATCGAGGCTGGCTTTCCGATCGCCTCGCCCGGCGACTTCGCCAGCGTCAGCGACATTGCCAAGACGGTCTCAGCGGCCACGGTCTGCGGGTTGGCGCGATGCAATGATGCCGACATCGATCGGGCCTGGGAGGCGCTCAAGCCTGCAGCCCAGCCGCGGATTCACGTCTTCTTGGCGACCAGTTCGATCCACCGCGAATTCAAGCTGCGGATGAATGAAGACGAGGTGATTGCGCGGGCCGTGGCGGGCGTGCGGCGGGCTCGCACCTACTGCGGTGACGTGGAATTTTCCCCCGAGGATTCCGCACGAACGGAGATCGACTTCCTCTGCCGCGTCGTGGAGGCGGTCATCGACGCCGGTGCGACCACCGTCAACATCCCCGACACCGTCGGCTATGCCACACCGTCGCAGATGCATTACGTGATCAAAAGCCTGCGGGAACGCGTGCCCAACATCGACCGGGCGGTGATCAGCGTGCACTGCCACGACGACCTCGGCCTCGCCGTGGCCAACAGTCTGGCGGCGGTGGAGGCGGGTGCCGGCCAGGTGGAGTGCACGATCAACGGCATCGGCGAACGGGCGGGCAACTGCTCCCTGGAAGAGGTCGTGATGGCGCTCAAGACCCGCCGCGATCACTACCACGTCGACACCCGCGTGGTCACACAGCGGCTCGTGCCGACCAGCCGTCTGGTGGCGAACATCACCGGCATTCAGGTGCCGCGGAACAAGGCGATCGTGGGCCGCAATGCCTTTGCGCACGAGGCCGGCATTCACCAGGACGGCATGCTCAAGGAGCGGCGGACCTACGAGATCATGCGGCCCGAAGACGTGGGGCTGGAGCGGACCGACCTCGTGCTCGGCAAGCACAGCGGCAGGGCGGCCCTGGCCGACCGCGCGTTGGCCCTCGGCTACCAGCTCACGCCCGAGCAGCTGCAGACGGTCTTCGAGCGGTTCAAAGTGCTGGCTGACCGTAAGAAGGAGATCTACGACGGCGACATCGCGGCGCTCTGCGAACAGCAGTTTTCGGCGCTGCCCGAGCAGTTCACGTTCGAGGGCTACACGCTCACCTCGGCGAGCGGCTCACCACCCACCGTGGAACTGCGGGTGCTGCAGAACGGCGAGCCTCGGAGCGTGTCGGTGACGGCGGGCGATGGCCCGATCGACGGCATCTTTCTGGCGATCGAGAAGCTCACCGGTATCCAGACGGCCTGCCGCGACTTCCGCGTGCAGGCGGTGACGGTCGGCAAGGATGCGCAGGCGGAGGTGACTGTGGAACTGGCGGCGACGACGCCGGGAGATGGCGGGCAGGTGCACCGCGGCCGGGGCGTCTCAACCGATTCGCTCGAGGCCTCCGCGAAGGCCTTCCTTGGTGCCATCAACCGCGTGGCACTCGGCTCGCAGCCCCGCATCCATCCGCAATGAACGTCGGCCGGACCCGCGATGTTCGAGCCGATCCCCCGGCGTACGCCGGGGGCTTGTATGGGTTCATACAAGCCCGAAGCATCAGCGCCGGGATCGCCGCGTGGATGCCGGCTCATGCCTTGGTGGCGCGGCTGAGGCGGTCGGTCACCGCACGCCACGCGTCGGTGTCGGGCGGCGCGTCGATGATGATCCTGTCGAGGCTGCGGCGGTCGATGGCATGGAGCGTGGCATAGAGGCTGGTGGCAAAAGCCGCGGGATCGGCTGGCATCGGCACGACGAGCAGGTCCCGCGACGCGGCCAGTGACCGCACCCGGGGATCGTCGATCTGGGCCGTAAGCCAGGCGATCCGTTTGCCTGCCTGCACCAGTTCCTCGACCCGCTCAGCGGCAGTGGCCGACACCTCCAGCGGCGTCTTCGGCGCGTAGTGGCGCGGGAGCATGCCTGGTGATCGCACGGCTGCGGACTTGGCGTCGTCGTCCGCCGCTGTCACGTCGACCACCGGACGCCCGATCGCCGCTTCGAGTTCGGCGCGGGTGATGGGGCCGGGTCGCAGGATCCGCGGCGGATCGGTCGTGCAATCGACCACGGTCGATTCGATGCCGCGGCCGCAGGGTCCGCCGTCGAGGATGAGATCGATGCGATTGCCCAGGCCTTCGAGCACGTGGCCTGCCGTCGTCGGCGAGAGTTGCATCGAGCGGTTGGCGCTCGGGGCAGCGAGAGGACGGCCGAGCGTCGCGATCAGCCGTCGGGTGAGCCTGTGCTCTGGGCAACGCAGCGCCACCGTCGGCCCACCCGCCGTCACGTTGTCGGGGATCCTCGGACCACGGGGCACGATGACCGTGACGGGCCCAGGCCAGAGGCTTGCAGTGATCAGCTCCGCCGCCTGGGGCCAGTCCGCGGCGAGGGACCGTGCCATCGCGGTGTCGGCCACATGGACGATAAGCGGATTGGTGGCCGGCCTTCCCTTGGCGGCAAAGATGCGGTCTACGGCGTCGGCATCGAGAGCGTCGGCCGCGAGTCCGTAGACCGTTTCGGTGGGAATGGCCACGAGGCCCCCTGAGGCGAGCAGTTCCGCGGCCCGCGTGACGGCCTCGTCGGTACGGGCTGGCGGCGCCGGCAGGTCGGCGGGCCAGGGAGCGGGCAGAATGTCGGGAAGTGGGCGGGCCATGGCCTCAGGTTGCAACGGCGAGGGGGTAAGAGCAAGATGTTTCATTTTCTCCGATCACGCCCTTCCCGACCACGCCGGAGCCCCTCGAGTGGCCGACTCCCCTCCGCCATCCAGCCGAACTTCTGCCGCCGTGGGTGCGTTGCACGCCGCTGCTCCGCCGCGTGTCGGCATCGTGATGGGGAGCCGGTCCGACTGGGCCACGCTGCAACGGGCCGCCGAGACGCTCGCGCAGTTTGGCGTGCCGCACGAGTGCGATATCGTCTCGGCCCACCGGACTCCCGACAAACTCGCAGCCTACGCCAAGGCCGCTGCCGATCGCGGCCTCAAGGTGATCATTGCCGGTGCCGGCGGTGCCGCTCATCTGCCTGGCATGCTGGCCGCCCAGACGCACCTGCCGGTGCTCGGTGTGCCGGTCGAGTCGTCGATGCTGCGGGGCGTTGATTCGCTCCTCTCGATCGTGCAGATGCCCGCCGGCATCCCCGTCGGTACGCTGGCGATCGGTCCCGCCGGGGCGACCAACGCCGCCCTGCTGGCGGTCGCCATCCTCGCGCTCGAGGATGCTTCTTTGCAGGGCAAACTCGTCGCCTATCGCACCGCGCAGACTGATCGCGTCCTGGGTGACCGGCTGGAAACGGAAGGCACTTCATGGTCGGATCGGTCGAGCGAAAAGTGATCCCGGCCGTCACGGCCCCTGTGATTCTGCCGGGGGCCACGCTCGGCGTGATGGGGGGCGGGCAGCTGGGCTCGATGTTCGCCATGGCCGCCAAGCGGATGGGCTACCGTGTCGAGGCATTTTCCGACTCAGCCGACTGCCCGGCGGCGCAGCACTGCGATCGGGTGCATGTTGGAGCCTATGACGACGCGGCGGCGCTCGTCGCCATGGCGCGGGGCCTCGACGTGCTGACGTTCGAGTTTGAGAACGTGTCGGCGGAACCGCTGCGGGCCCTCGCCGGCGTTGTGCCGGTGCGTCCTGCCCCGGAGGTGCTTTTCACCACGCAGGACCGCGGCCGCGAGAAGGCGTTTCTGGTCCGCGAGGGCTTTGCTTGTGCGCCGCATCGAATGGTGCGGTCGCAGAAGGAACTTCATGCGGCGGTGGCCGCGCTCGGCCTGCCCGCGGTGGTCAAGACTGCCGCCTTCGGCTACGACGGCAAGGGGCAGCAGAAGCTCGACGCCAGCGCCGGCCCACAGGAGATCGACGCGGCGTGGATCGCACTGACAGGCAGCGTCGCTGCGGAGCGGCTTGCAGCGCCATTCGATGAAGCTGCGCAGCGGCTGGCAGCGCCATTCGATGAAGATCCATGCGTGCTAATTCTAGAAGGGTGGATCGACTTCGAGTGCGAGATTTCGGTCGTGGC
>CANHCU010000091.1 GCA_947459185.1 Planctomycetaceae bacterium
GCTGCCCGTGTCCCGAGAGCCGGCGTTGCTGACAAGCGCAGGCAGGATGCCGGAGCGCAGTCAGCATCGAGCGAGCGAAGGACAGGATGTCCGTAGCGAGCGTCCGGCGACGGGGCACGGGCAGCCCCGAACCGTTGCCAACGCGCAAAGGCGTGACGGCGTGACGGCGTGAAAGCCGCTCAGTCCTGCGTGAGTGTGCCCTTGGTGCTGGGCACACCCCGCTGCCGCGGATCGACTTCGACGGCCATGCGGATGGCCCGGGCAGCGGCCTTGAAGACCGCTTCGGCGATGTGGTGGCCGTTGCGGCCGTGGTGCAGGATGGCGTGGAAGTTGGCGCCGGCAGTGGCCGCGAAGCTCTCCCAGAAGACCTCGACCAGTTGCGCGTCGAACGTGCCGATCGTCGGCACCGGGAAGTCGACGGCAAACACCATGGCGGTGCGGCCGCCCAAGTCGACGGCCACCGTGGCGAGTGACTCATCCATCGGAATGATCGCGTGGCCGTAGCGGCGGATGCCACGGCGGTCGCCGAGGCAGTCCTTCACCGCCGTGCCCAGGGCCCGTCCGACGTCTTCGACGGTGTGGTGCCCATCAACGTGCAGGTCGCCCGTGCACCGCACGGAGAGGTCGATGAGCGAATGCCCGGCCAGCAGCGTGAGCATGTGGTCGAAGAAGCCGAGGCCGGTCTGGATGTCGGCCTTGCCAACGCCGTCGAGGTCGATCGACAGCACGATGTCGGTTTCTGCGGTCTTGCGGGAAACGGTGGCGGTGCGTGGCATGGGGTTCGTGGTGGTGCTTCGGGGCGTCGTGCGGGGAAACGGTCAGATCGTCTTGATGCAGGTGAGGAAGGCGTCGATCTCCTCGTCGGTGCCGACGGTGATCCGGAGGCCGTCACCCCAGCCGGCATAGTTCATGAACCGGATCAGGATGCCCTGGGCCTTAAGGGCCTCGTAGATCGGTTTGTGTGGCCGCTCGGGGTGCGTGCACCAGACAAAGTTGGCCTGACTCTCCTGGGCGTGAAACCCCAAGGAACGCATGGTGTCGGTGAGCCGGCGGCGGGTGGCGATGATCCGCGATCGGTTGTCGGCCAGCCACGCCTGATCGTCGATGGCGGCAGTGGCCGCGGCGATCGAGAGCGTGTCGCAGTTGTAGGAGTCCTTCACCTTCTGCAATTCTGCAATGACGTGCGGCTGAGCGACGGCGAAGCCGAAGCGGAGTCCGGCCAGAGCGTAGGACTTGCTGAAGCTCCGCGTGACGATCACGCGGGGGTTTTGCCGCACGAGGTCGAGGCAGTTGGCGTCGGCAAAGTCACCGTAGGCTTCATCGACAACGACGGCGCAGGCAAGCCTGTCGGCGAGCGCGGCAACCCGCGCCGGCGGCAGCAGTGTGCCGGAAGGACTGTTCGGATTGGCGATGATGGCCAGCTTGATCGGATCGCCATCCATGGTGCTGGCCGCGGCGAAGCGGTCGTCCAGCGACCAGTCGGCGTTGTAGTGAAATTCGTCGCAGTGGGCTCCCTGGATTCCGGCGAGCGTGCGGTAGAGGATGTAGCTGGGATAGGGCACCCGCAGCCATTCCCCCGCGCCAACGAAGGTGCGGACCAGGATCGTGAGCAGGTCGTCACTGCCGTTGCCGCAGAGGATCCAGTCCGGCGAGACGCCCAGCACCTCGGCCGCCCGCATCCGGAAGACGGTGGCGAGCGGATCGGGATACTTCGCGAGCGTGCGGCCGGTGGTGGTGGCGACGATCGCCCGGGCCACCGCGGGCGACGGCGGGTAGGGATTCTCGTTGGTGTTGAGCTTGATCCACTTGCCTCCCTGCGGCTGCTCACCGGGGACATAGCCGGAGAGTGCCGCGATGTCGGACCGGACAAGGGCGGCGGCGGTGGGCGTGGCTGGAGTGCTGATGTTCGGCATATGAAAAGTCTACCTTACGCCATTCGGACACAGGTTCGTGCATGGCATCGCGGCCTGAGGGCCGTCACAACCGGCAGAATCGATACCTCGATACGTCGTCAGCCGCCCAGCCGGGCTTCCACGCTGCGGCGGTGGGCTGTGAGGCCCTCGGTGTCGGCGAGCGTCGTGATGTCGGCGGCCAGCGCCGCAAGATCGGCCTCGGCGAGTTGGATCACGCTCCCGCTCCGCAGAAACTCGTTGGCCGAGAGGCCGCCGGCAAACCGCGCCGTGCCGCCGGTGGGCAGCACATGCGACGGACCGGCCGCATAGTCGCCGGCCGCCACGGGGCTGTAGGGCCCCAGAAACACCGCGCCGGCATGCCGGATGTGCGCGAGCGTGGCCTGCGGGTCGGCCGTGTCGATCGAGAGGTGCTCGGCCGCCAGTGCATCGGCGAGTCGGGCCGCTTCGTCGTCATCACGGGTCAGCACGATCGCCCCAAATCGCTCGAGGCTGTCGCGGGTGAGGTCGCTCCGCTCGAGCACCGCCAGCCGCCGCTCGAGTGCCTCGGCCACACGGCCGGCGATTGCATCGCTCGAGGTGAGCAGGATCGCGGACCCAGGGGAATGCTCCGCCTGGGCAAGCATGTCGGCGGCGATGTGTTCGGGGTTCGCCGCCGCATCGGCGACGATCACGATCTCGCTGGGGCCGGCGATCGAATCGATCGAGACATCGCCATAGACATGCTCCTTCGCGAGCGCCACGAAGAGATTACCAGGGCCGACGATCTTATCCACCCGCGTGAGCCCCTCAACGCCATAGGCCATCGCGGCCACCGCCTGCGCGCCGCCGGCCCGCATCACGGTGGTCACGCCCAGTTCGTGGCAGGTCGCCAGCACATGGACATTTTCCGAGCCAAATTTCGTCGGGGGAGCAACGACGACGATCTCCTTCACGCCGGCGACCCGGGCCGGCACGACCGTCATCAGGAGCGTCGAGGGATAGGCCGCGGCGCCACCCGGCACGCAAACACCCACGCGATCGAGCGGCAGATACCGCTGCCGCAGGAAGCCGCCACCAGGCAACGGTACCTCGACGTCGCGGGCCAGGAGGGCCTCTTGAAACCGTTCGACGTTTGCCTTGATTCGCCGCACGGCGGCGAGGAAGCCTGGCTCGGCGGCCGCATGGGCAGCGGCGAGTGCAGCCGGATCGACGAAGAGGGACTCAGGCGTGACGGCTGCGTTGTCGATCCGCCGCGTGTAGTCGAGCAGGGCCGCGAGCCCCCTGGACTTCACGTCGCCGCAGATTCGTTCGACCACCTGCCGCGGCGTGAGGGGCTCGCCGAAGACGTCGATGGTCCGCTGCCGACCTGCCGGGCTCACCAGTTCGCCCTGCGAAGCGAGTGTGGTCCGGAGGGCAACGAGCCGCTGCCGCCCGTCTGCGGAGTTCAGATCAATCCGCTCACACGACTGCCGCGACGACGATGTCGGATTGGATATGGGTGCCATCATGCAGCCAGCATAGCCAAATTTTCCGCGGCAGGGAGGTCTTCCGCGATAGGGAGGTTTGCCCCAAAGGGAAGCCTCGCGCGGCTACGAGCCTGGGATCGAGCGGCCGCTGCCCCACCTACCTGGCGGCAATCGCATGGACCTGTCCCTGCCACTGCTGCGACCAACGGGTGGCGATCCAGTTGGCCCCGGCTGGGACCACTGGACCATCAACGGCCGGCTGCTTCGGGAAGATCCGGGCCAACAGGCCGGTGCTCCGCGAGACGAGCGTCATAGGACCCGTGTCGGGCTGGTCGGGCCTGTCACCAAACACAGGATCAGGGGGGAGCCGCTGCTGGGCCACCACCGCAGCCGCCGCATCGCGGCCCAAACGTGCATCGATCGCCACAGCACGATCGACAGCCTTCTCGGCATCATCGGTTCGCTCGAGGGCGGTCAGCACGATCGCCTGCCGCAGGAATGTGTCGGCCTGATCGGGGGCGATCGTGGCAGCCCGCCTGTAGGCATCGAGGGCCGCGGCGAGCTTGGCGGGATCTTGCACGGCCGTTCGCAGGTGCCGGTCGCCGACGGCAACGAGACGGGCGGCCCGCAGCCGGGCCACGCCATTGCTCGCCCGTACGGCAACTGCTGCCGCCGGAGCAGCCGCTGCCGCTCGTCCCAAGACAAGCTGCGGGGCCGGCGGCGTGACAGTTCCACCAGCAGACACTCTGGTGGGCGCTCCCGCGGACAGTCCCATGAATGGCAGCACCCCCGCCGGCCCATAGACCGGAGCGATCGACCCGCCATAGGGCGAAACCACGATCGGCGAATAGCCCCAACCGCCGTAGCCATACGAGTAGGGATAATAGGTGCACGGGAAGCCGTAGCCCCCCCAACCACCATAGAAGCGTGGGCCGAGGAAGGGGCCGCACCACCGTGGGCCGATCACATAACTCCTGACCGAGCCGGAGTAGAAGCCGCCATTCCAGCCCCCATAGCCACCCCATCCGCCATAGCAGACACGCGGGGCAAACACTGGGCCGCACCAGGGCCGGAAGCCCGCGCCGTAGAAGCCGCCACGCCAGCGGCCAAACCAGGCCGAGGCGGTCTGCGGCTGGCACCACGCCAGCGCCATGACGACGATCAGAACCGTCACCTGAAACCGGCGAGATTGCCTCTTCATCTGGAGTGCTCCGTGAAGTGAACCACGAGACGGCCGCCACACGACTGTCGATTCTATGT
Organism: Planctomycetaceae bacterium; assembly: GCA_947459185.1. Classification (GTDB taxonomy): domain Bacteria; phylum Planctomycetota; class Planctomycetia; order Pirellulales; family UBA1268; genus CAMCQY01. The sequence goes on from CANHCU010000091.1 coordinate 4,619, forward strand.
GACAGCAACACTTTCTGGCGAGCGTTCGGCAGCCTCTGACAAAACAACAGGGGCAGCGGAACGCCATTCGGTTGAGCCGCTCTGGCAGGATGGGTAATCTCATTGCCGAGGCATGCATGCATCCACGCGTGAAATTTGGCGTCAAACTCGGGCTCACCCGCGAGATGGCGACCCGTCTCGCGGGCCTGCGCACCCCCGAACGGATTCAGGACTTCGTCAGCGCGATCCGCTGGAACCGGGAGGCTGACGGTCCCACCGCCCTGTCGGTCGTGGAAGTGCTCCGGCAAGGACGGGCCCACTGCATCGAGGGGGCGTTTGTGGCGGCCACGGCCCTCTGGCTCAGCGGCCATCCACCGCTGCTGATCGATCTGGGCGCCGCGCGGGGCGATGTCGACCACGTGATGGCTCTGTTTCACCGCGGCGGCCACTGGGGAGCGATCTCGAAGAGCAACAGCCCGTTTCTCCGGTACCGTGATCCGATCTATCGCAGCCTCCGGGAACTCGCGCTTTCGTTTTTTCCGCAGTACGTCAAACGCCGCCGCAAAACCCTCCGCACCTATTCCGTGCCGGTCGACCTTCGCCGCCATGATCCCGCCCTCTGGGTGACCCACCCCGGCTTCTGCCACGAACTGATCGACGCACTCACCAACGCCCGTCATTTCGACATCCTGCCAGCCGGCGGACAGTCAAGACTGCGGCCGATCGACGAGATCGAGGCCCGCGCCAACACGCTGCACGATTTTCCGAAATAGGGTGAGGCGGCCGGGCGCCGCTGCCCACCCGGAGTCCCCCGGCTTCCGCCGGGGGCTTTTATGGAATCCGATGCACCCGTGAGGGGCTGCCCATGCCCCGAGAGCCGGCGTTGCTGACCAGCGCAGGCAGGATGCCGAAGCGGAGGCGATCTGGCTAGCGCAGTCAGCATCGAGTGAGCGAAGGCAGGATGCCGTAGCGAACGTCCGGCGACGGGGCATGGGCAGCCCCGAACCCGTCACATCGCCGCCTGGCCGAGCAGCGTGCGGAGCGATGTGATCGCGATCTCGCCAAACTGACGCGGCGGCACCCGCCATAACCGCGGATTCTGCAGTTCGACGCTGACGGCGCCGGCATAGCCGATCTCGCCAAGCCGTCGGATGAGTTCGTCGGGGGGCGAGGAGCCCTCGCCGGGCAGGATGCGGTCGGCGTCGGTCGCCATTTCGCGGGGCACGTCGGCCGTGTCGGAGAGTTGGACGTGCGCGAGCGTCTCAGGGGAGAGCAGATAGAGGTCGAGCGGCTTGCTCGGCCCCACTGAAAAGTGAAACCAGTCGAGACAGATGCCAAGGCTTGGGTGGCCGACATCTTCGACCAGCGCCACGGCAGACTGCAGGTTGTTGGGAAAACTCGCGCGAGCATCGAACTCGAGGGCCAGCCGCACGCCTGCATCGGCGGCCCGCGTGGCCGCCTCCGACAGGCTCAGCGAGAGCCGGGAGAGGTCCTCGGGCCCGAGCGGGCCGAAGGCGTCACCGGCGACCACGAGCACGGGGATGGCAAGCTCGCGGAGCAGACCCAGCCGGCTTTCGAAATGCCGCCAGTGCGCCTGGCGAGCCTCTCCCTGACTCGTGAGCAGGCCGCCCTGGAAGCTCGCCGCGACAGGTGTGATGCCGTGGGCCTCGAACAACCCCTTCAGGTCGCCAGGGCTGTGGTTCTCGAGATAGGTCTCGGCATGGCCGAGCCAGAGGTCGATCGCATCGCAATGGCCGGCGGCGTAGTCCTCGAGAATCGTCTCGAGGCTGCTGTCGAGCGAGCAGACGGTGGAGAGGGCGGTACGCATCAGTGCAGCCGCTCGCGCAGCATGTCGACGCATGCGTCGATCGGCACCCGGGTCTGCACGAGCGTGTCGCGGTCGCGGAGCGTGACGCTCTGGTCGGTGAGCGTCTGCCCATCGATCGTCAGGCACCAGGGCGTGCCCGCCTCGTCCTGCCGGGCATACCGCCGGCCAACCGAGCCCTTCTCGTCATACATGCAGGGCATGTGGGCCTTGAGCCGGCGATAGAGATCGATCGCCACCTCCGGCATGCCGTCCTTCTTCACCAGCGGAAGAATCGCCGCCTTGAGCGGCGCCAGCCGGGGATGCAGCTTGAGCACGGTGCGGCTGCGAGGCTTGCCATCCTCGTCGGGCACTTCGTCCTCATGGTAGGCGTCGCAGAGAAACGCGAGCACGGCGCGGTCGGCCCCGGCCGATGGCTCGATCACGTGCGGCACGTAGCGTTCTCGCGTCGCGTCATCGAAATAACTGAGATCCTTGCCGCTGCCCCTGTGCCGCGGCTTGCCGTCTGGGCCCGTCTCCACGACGAGCTGGCCGTCCTTGCGGACGAGCTTGCCTTCCATGTGGCTGCGGAGGTCGAAGTCGCCGCGATGGGCGATCCCTTCGAGTTCACCAAACTCGCCTTCCGCCAGAAATGGAAACGCGTATTCGATGTCGGCAGTGCCGACGGAATAGTGGGAGAGTTCATCGGCATGGTGTTCCCGAAGCTGGAGCTTGCCGGCGGTGAGGCCGAGGCTGAGATACCAGTTCCAGCGACGGTCCCGCCAGAAGCGATACCAGGCGGCAGAGTCGGCAGGCTTGCAGAAGAACTCGATCTCCATCTGCTCAAACTCACGGGACCGAAAGGTGAAGTTCCGCGGGGTGATCTCGTTGCGGAAGCTCTTGCCGATCTGCGCGATGCCGAAGGGCACGCTGACCCGCGACGTGTCGAGCACGTTCTTGAAGTTCATGAAGATGCCCTGGGCCGTCTCCGGCCGCAGAAAGGCGCGGTCGTCATCGTTGCCGGCAAGGGCCCCGATCCGCGTCTCGAACATCAGGTTGAACTCGCGTGGCTCGGTAAGCGTGCCGGCCTCGCCGGCGTCGGGACCGAGCACCCCGGAGAGCGTCACGGAGCCGTCCGCCACACTGGCCGCCAGCGGGACAAGAGCCCCCTCCCACTCGATCTCGTCCACCTGTTTGGCCCTCAGGCCGAAGAACTTCTGCGCCTTCTGCACGGTGTGCGGGGCGGCCTCCTCGCCCGACTGGTCGGTGACGACAAACACTTTCTTGCCGCGATGGCTGGCCCAGCGGCCGTGGAGGTGGTCGTAGCGGTAGCGGCGCTTTGATTCGCGGCAGTCGATCATCCAGTCGTGAAAGAGGTCGAAGTGGCCAGAGACCTTCCAGACCTGCGGATGCATGATGATCGTGCAGTCGAGGCCGGTCATCTCATAGGGCGTGGGGGCGCCCGGGAGCGTGGACAGTTCGTCGTGGCCTGCGACCATGTCGTGCCACCAGCTCTCCTTCAGGTTGCGTTTGAGCGCAACACCCAGCGGGCCGTAGTCCCAGAAGCCGTTCAAGCCGCCGTAGATCTCGCTCGACTGAAAGATGAAGCCGCGTCGCTTGGCCAGCGACACGATCCGGTCCATCCGCGACTGGTCGTTTTGTTTTTCCATGAACAGATGCACTCGGCGTGAGAACGGTGATGACAGGAGGTGGGGCTGGAAGCTTGTGGCTTCCACGCCCAAACCGAGGAGTGTAGTAAGCCCGTCGCGCTGCGGTCCACCTCAGGCGGGATCCGCGGCGTCGGGGAGCAGCCAGCCTGCTTTGACGTCTTTGGGCCCGCGGCCGCGATCGAGGCGTGGCACGACCGGCAGACTGTCAATGGCGGCGGCGGCAGGGAGGTCGGCCTGCATGCCGAGGTCGACCAGATTACGGCCGCCCCGCGACGTGGCGAAAGCGGCGACGATCGCCGGGGCGGCATCGGCGCCGCCCGCCGCTGCCAGCACGCCGCGAAATTCTTGCCGGGCGGCCATGGCGGAGGCGTCGAGCGTGTCGCGATCGCTGCCTGCCAGGCGGCTCGCCGCATCGAGGATGCCGCCGGCGGCGAGGAGATCCTCTTCCGTGACCTGCCCATCGGTGCCGGCACAGACAAGATGGATGTCGGCAATGCCCTGCGACCTGGCAAGTTCGCGAGCCCGCGCCGCCACGGCGGTGCGGTTGACGATCGCGCCGATGAGCACCTCGGCGGCCGCCCCGCAGACGTCGAGGGCGGCCGTGCCGTTGGTCGTTGTGATCACGATCCGCCGGCCTGCGACGCGGGCTGGAGCATATTCGAGCGGCGAGTTGCCAAGGTCGAAGCCGTCGATCCGCAGGCCGCCGCGCTCGCCCCCCAGGAGCATGGCGGGGCCAGCCCCGTTACGAGCCGCCATTTCCCGAGCCTGCTCGATCGTAAGCACCGGCCGGACACCGGCCGCCCCGTGGGCCAGGGCCGTGATGATCGTTGTGGAAGCCCGCAAGACGTCGATCACGACCGCAATCCCTCCCGCAACGGCCCCCTGCGGGATACGATTGTAAAGTTCGTGACAGTGCCAGTGCATCGAACGTCTCAGGAGTGCCCGTGACCAACCAAACGACCGCCACCTTAGAACAAGCCGCAGGCGGTGTCGACCAGGGCGGTACCGTGGATAAAAGTGGAAACCGGGTCCGCGGCATGTTCGCCGAAATCGCCCCCCGGTATGACCTCGTCAACCGGATGCTCTCGGGCGGCATCGATGTCTGGTGGCGGCATGTTACGGTCTCCCGGGCGGCCCCACCGCGAACCGGGGCGATCCTCGACGTCTGCACCGGCACGGGCGACCTGGCGCTGGCCTACCGGGCGAAGTGCGGGCCCGGTGTCCGCGTGGTCGCGTCCGACTTCTGCCGCCCGATGCTCGACCGTGGCATCGAGAAATCGGCGAAGACGGGGGCGGCGATTGAATGGGTGGAGGCCGACGCCATGGCCCTCCCCTTCCCTGACGCGACGTTCGATCTGGTGACCGTGGCGTTTGGCCTCCGCAACATCGCCGACACCTCCCGCGGCCTCGCCGAGATGGCCAGGGTCTGCAAGCCCGGCGGCAGGCTGGCGATCCTCGAATTCTCGCTGCCCAAGAATGTGATCATCCGCAATGCGTATCTCTGGTACTTTCGCCGCGTTCTTCCCTTCATCGGCAACACCGTCGCCCGCAACCGCTCCGACGCCTACACCTACCTGAATCAGAGCGTCGAGGCCTTTCCGTCGGGGGAGGCTCTGGCGTCGCTCGTTCGAGCCGCCGGCTTCGATCGGGTCGAGATGGTGCCGCTCACGTTCGGGATCGCCACGCTCTCCATCGCCACCCGCGCATCGTGAAAGCCACCATGTCCGCCAGCCAGCCCCCAGCCCAATCACCGCTCGTGCTCGGCATCACGGGCGCGTCCGGCGCCGCCTATGCGGTGAGGTTGCTCGAGGTCTTGCTCGAGACAGGCCGCGACGTGCACCTCTCGATCAGCCCGTCGGGACAGGCCGTAATCGGCGAGGAACTGGGCCTCCGAATCGACCTCGATCGGTTCGAACCGGAGACGCTGCTGGGCAAGGCTTCGCCGGCGATCAAAAAGCTCGATCATCTCTCCTACTACCACTACAAGAACCTGATGGCTCCGATCGCCAGCGGGTCGTTCCTGACTGCCGGCATGGTGATCTGCCCGTGCAGCGGCAGCACGCTCTCGGCCGTGGCCCACTCGATGGGAGAAAACCTCATCCACCGGGCGGCTGAGGTGCATCTGAAGGAGCGTCGAAAACTGGTCGTTGTGCCACGTGAGACGCCGCTCTCGCTGCCGCAGCTCAAGAACATGCAGGCCATTCACGAGGCGGGCGCGGTCGTCCTCCCCGCCTCGCCGGGCTTCTACCACGGGGCCACGACGGTCGCCAATCTGGTTGACTTCGTGGTGGCGCGAATCTGCGACCAGCTCGGCGTGGCCAACACCCTGATGCGCCGCTGGGGCGAGGCGACCTGATGGCGGCCACCCTCCGGACCTATCTGGAACTGGTGCGGTTCAGCCACACGATTTTCGCGCTGCCGTTCGTGATCATGGCGGTGCTGATCGCGATTGCGTCTGGCGTCAGCCCTGCCACCGCGACGGGAGCCGCGCCGCTGCCTTGGCTTCAGTCCCTCCTTGGCATTCTGATCTGCATGGTGACGGCCCGGACGGCGGCGATGGCCTTCAACAGACTCGTCGATCGCACGATCGACGCGGCCAATCCGCGGACCGCATCCCGCCATCTGCCGCGGGGCGACGTCGGCGTCGCAGAGGTTATTGGCCTGATCGCGGTCTCGTGCGGCGGCTTCGTGGCGGCCACCCTGCTCTTCCTGCCCAACTGGCTGCCGGTGGCGCTCTCGGTGCCAGTGCTCGCCTGGCTCCTCGGCTACAGCTATGCAAAGCGGTTCACGATGCTGGCCCATGTCTGGCTGGGCATGGCGCTTGGGCTCGCGCCGGTGGCGGCGTGGATCGCGTTGCGGGGCCAGGAGATCCTGCGCGATCCCGCAGACATTCTGCCCGCTGTCATCCTCGGTCTGGCGGTCACTGCCTGGGTGGCGGGCTTCGACACGATCTATGCCTGTCAGGACGCCTTGTTCGATGCCACTCATGGCCTGCAGAGTATTCCGGCGAGGCTCGGCGTGCCGCGGGCCCTCACGCTCGCGGCGGTCCTGCACGGCCTGACGCTCCTCCTCCTGGCCCTACTCCCACTGGCCGTGCCTCAACTGGGGGCGATCTACTGGCTGGCCCTGGTGGCGATCGCGGCGTTGCTTCTCTGGGAACACTCGATGGTCCGGCCGGACGATCTGTCGCGGGTCAACGAGGCATTTTTCAACGTCAACGCCATCATCGGCCTGGTGCTGCTGGCGGCGATTGCCGCCGATCTGTGGTGGTAAGCCGTGCCTTACGTGGCTGTTTTGGGCCCACTTTTGCCCGATTCGGGCTGGTCTGTTGCAGATTGACTCGGGCTGCGGTTTAAGCTCGGGCGGCGAAGCTGCCCGCCAGCATCGGCCACGCCGCCCACCGCAGGAACCCCCATGATCCGCGCCATCACGCCGTCGCTCGACCCCATCCGCGAGAAGATCGAGGCCGGTGAACGCCTCAATGCGACCGAAGCCGAGATGCTCTGGGACGAACGGCTCGATCTCCATGAACTGGGCGAATTGGCCAACCTCGTCCGGGAACGGAAGAACGGCAACCTCGGCTGGTACAACATCAACACGCACCTCAATCCCACGAATGTCTGCGTCTACCGGTGCACGTTCTGCGCCTTCCGGGCCGATCTGCGCGAGGCCCGCGGCTACGTGATGAGCGACGAGCAGATCCTCGCCCGCGGCCAAGAGGCGGTCGACTCCGGCTCAACGGAGATGCACATCGTCGGTGGCCTGCACCACCAGCGGGACTACGACTGGTATCTCAACATCATCAGGCTGCTGCACGACAACCATCCGACGCTCCATCTCAAGGCCTGGACGCCAGTCGAGATCAACTGGTTCTGCCATCTCACGAAGCGGTCGATTCGCGACATCCTTTCGGAACTGAAGGACGCGGGCCTCGGCAGCCTGCCAGGCGGCGGCGCCGAGATCTTTCATCCCGAAGTCCGCGACAAGATCTGCGAGCACAAGGCCGACACAAAGGAGTGGTTCAACGTCCACCGCACGGCCCACTCGCTCGGCCTGCGGAGCAACGCCACGATGCTCTACGGACACATCGAGAACGCGTTCCACCGTACCGACCATCTGATCAAACTCCGCGACCTACAGGATGAGACAGGCGGCTTTCAGACCTTTATCCCGCTCGCGTTCCATCCGGAAAACACACGGCTGTCCCATATTCCGAAGCCGACCGCGGCGATGGATCTGCGGACCGTGGCGGTGTCCCGGCTCGTGCTCGACAACTTTGATCACGTGAAGGCCTACTGGATCATGCTCGGCATCGGCACGGCACAGACGGCCCTGGCCTACGGGGCCGACGATCTCGACGGCACCGTTCGGCATGAGCTCATCTACCACGACGCCGGTGCCACGACGCCGGAGGTGCTCTCGGTCGACCACATCAAGCGCCTCATCCGCGAGGCTGGCCGTGAGCCAGTGGAACGCGACACCCTCTACCACCGCGTCGTCCGCGACGGCACGCAGTGGACCGCACTGCCGGTCACCGCTGCGGGGTGACGCCCCGACACGTTCCGCCGCGGTTCGGGGCTGCCCATGCCCCGAGAGCCGGACGTTCGCTGCGGCCATCCATGCCCTTCGCTCACTCGATGCTGACTGCGCCAGCCAGATCGCCTCCGCTTCGGCATCCTGCCTTCGCTTGCCGCCAACGCCGGCTCTCGGGACACGGGCAGCCCCTCATGGATGATTCCGAGTTCCATAAATGCCCGGAGCGCCAGCGATGGGATGGGCCCACGAAAACATCCCTCCTGCCCTGTGGCTTTCCCAAACACCGTGCGGAGAGCCGAGGATCGGCGAAGGTGGAGGAGACGAGGAGGATGTCCGACTTGTTGTGCGTGCCATGCCGATCGGGGTGGCAAGTCGGAATCTCCGAGCGACGGAAGCTTTGCCGTCCCGGCGGCGCATCGCCGCAGCAGTAAATGCACGCATTCGGCAAGTTGAAAACTCGCCGCCACGGGGGAAGGCGAGCCGAGGATCGGCGAAGGTGGAGGAGGCGAGGAGGATGTCCGACTTGTTGTGCGTACCACTCCGTCCCGGGTAGCAAGTCGGAATCTCCGAGCGACGGAACCTTTGCCGTCCTCGGCGGCGCAGCGCCATCGGGCACGCGGCATGCGTCAAGAATTTTGGATAGCCGACAGCACCGTGTCGGCCATCGAGCGGGCCGAATCGATCGCCGCCTGGTTTGCAGTGAAGGCGTTGATCACCGTGGCGGAGCCGCCGTCGCTATCCATCGAGACCACCGTCACCATCACGCCGGCACCGTAATGATTGCCCGCGGTCGTGATCTTGCCGGGCTGCACCGGATCAAAGATCTCGAAGCCAGAGTTGATCAGCACCTGTTGGGCGATCTGCAGGGCAACGAGCGGAGCGAGATAACACTTGTAGCCGTAGGCAAAGCAAAACACGGACGGGACTCCAGAGAGATGACGGAGCAGCCGATGAACGTACCATGCCGATCAGCGGGCCGCATCAGCCCACCTTCCCGAGGCCGAGCTGTTCGCCCCACCGCTTGAGAATGAGCTCGCGGAGACGGCTCCAACTCGGGGCCGACAGGGAGGGATCGCGGGCGAAGAGTTCCAGGGCGTCGCGGCGGGCCTCCGCCACCACCGACGAGTCGCGGAGCAGGTCGGCAAGATACATCGGCGGGGCCCCGCTCTGTCGGGTGCCGACCAGTTCGCCCGGACCGCGGAGCAACAGATCCTGCTCGGCCAACGCAAAACCGTCGGTCGTTGCGACGAAGGCATCGATCCGCGGGATCGATGCGTCGGCCGCTGCGGTCACGGCGCCGCAGATGCCCTGCGTGCTGCCCCGCGCGACGCGGCCGCGGAGCTGATGCAGCTGCGCGAGGCCGAATGAATCGGCATCCAGAATCGTCATCAGCGTCGCCTGCGGCACGTCGATTCCCACCTCGATCACGCTCGTCGCCACCAGCACGTCGATCTCGCCGGCCCGAAATCGATCCATGATCGCCGCCTTTTCCTTCGGTTTCAGGCGGCCGTGCACCAGACCGAGTCGAAAGGCCTCCAGTGGACCGTTGGCAAGGGCTTCGAACGTGCTCGCGATGCTCGCCAATTCGCGTTTTGATTCCTCGACCGCCGGCACGACGACGTAGCCCTGACGGCCCTCCGCGAGCTTCTTGCACCAGAACTCCCACCACTGGTCGAGCTGCTCCGGGCCGACCCGGTAGGTTCTTACTGGCTGGCGGCCCGGCGGCTGCTCATCGAGCACCGAGACGTCGAGGTCGCCATAGACGGCGTGGGCGATCGTCCGCGGGATCGGCGTGGCGGTCATCACCAACACGTGCGGATCGGTGGCCCCCTTTTGCAACGTGGCCCGCTGGAGCACGCCGAAGCGGTGCTGCTCGTCGATCACCACGAGGCCCAGATTGCAGAATTTCGCCGTCTCGCCACAGACGAGCGCCTGCGTGCCGACGACGATTCCCACCTCGCCCGACTGCATGCGGGCGAGAATCCGCTTCCGCTCCTTCGCCGGCTGCCCGCCCACGAGCAGTTGCACTTCGACGCCACTGCCAGCGAGGAGCCGCTCGAGCGTCGCCATGTGCTGACGGGCGAGCAGTTCGGTGGGGGCCATGATGGCCGCCTGATACCGCAGCGATTTTACCGGGGGCTGCCTGCCCGGTGGCTCTCCCGGTGCCGATGCCGAATCCGCCTCGCCTGCCTTCACCGCGGTGGCCGCCACAGCGAGCATTGCGTAGATCGCGACGGCCGTCTTGCCGCTGCCGACATCCCCCTGCAGCAGGCGGTTCATCGGCCGCGGGCACCGCATGTCAGCGACGATTTCACCGCAGACCCGCCGCTGCGCGGGCGTGAGCGGGAACGGAAACCTGGCCCGGATGCGACTGTCGAGCCGCGCATCGACGTCGATCATCGCCGCCGCATGGTCGCGCTGCTGCCGCTCGCGGTGCATCCGCAGCGCCAGCTGCAGCATGAACAGCTCCTGGTAGACGAACCGGCGGCGGGCCGCGTCGATCATGCCCTGGCTCGACGGACAGTGGATCTCGCGAAAGGCCTCGCCGATCGGCAGTAGCGATTTGGCCGCCAGCACATCGGGCGGAAAGGCCTCGGCGGGCAGGTCGGCGGCGTGGGCGAGTGCCGCCTGCACCGCCGACCTGACAACCGCCTGCGGCACGCCCTCGGCGAGCGGATAGATGGCCAGCCAATCGGAAGCGTGAGGCTGCTCCTCACTCGACAGCCAGCGGACCTCAGGGTGGCTGAACTCCCAGATCAGTCCGCTTTTTTTCGGCACACCTGCGATCACGACCCGCATGCCGGCGGCGAAGCGACGGTTCATGAAGGGCATGTTGAACCAGACGCCGCGGACGCTGCCATCCTTGCAGGCCAGCAGCACGGTCAGCAGCGAACGACCGCCGGCGGTCGTCCGGGCGGCGACGCTCGTCACCTCGCCGGCGATCGAGGCGTGCTCTCCCTCGCGCATGTCGGCCACCGCATGCGCCCCGCTGAAATCCCGATACTCACGGGGAAAGTGCATGAGGGCGTCAGACGCCGTCACCAGTTCCAGCTTGATGAGCTTCTCCGCGCGAGCGGTACCGACGCCGGGCAGACGCTCCAGCGGTGTCGAGAGGCTCCGCGGGCGGTCGGCGTGAGGGGATGGCGGCTGACCGGCGGCTGGCGAAGCATCCATGTGTCTACACCTGATCTCTACACCTGGCCGTTGCGCTGGAGCTCCTTGTAGGCCTCGACGGCCATCCGATCGCATTGCTCATTTTCGGCGTGGCCTGAATGACCGGCCACGTGTGTGAACCGGATCGTGTGGGACGAAGCCAGCCTGTCGAGTTCCCGCCAGAGGTCCTCGTTCTTCACCGGCACGAACTTTCCCTTCTCCTTCCGCCTCCAGCCCTGCTGCTTCCACTTCGGCATCCACTCCGACAGGCCGGTGCCGACATAGACACTATCGGTCACGAGCTCCACGATCGTGGGCCGCTTCAATTGCTGCAGGCCTTGCACGACGGCGGTCAGCTCCATCCGGTTGTTCGTCGATACCGGCTCGGCGCCCGAGTTGCTCGTCTCGCGACCGCTCTGCGGATGCCGGAGGATATAGGCCCAGCCGCCCGGACCCGGGTTGCCGCTGCACGCTCCGTCGGTGAAGAGCACCA
>CANHCU010000092.1 GCA_947459185.1 Planctomycetaceae bacterium
CCCTTGCTTGCGCTGCGGGCTTGGATGGAAGCGAGCCGGGATGGACGGGGGGCTTGGATGGAGGGAAGCCGGGATCGGCGAAGGTGGAGGAGACGAGGAGGATGTCCGACTTGTTGTGCGCACCATTCCGTCCCGGGTGGCAAGTCGGAATCTCCGAGCGACGGAGCCTTTGCCGTCCCGGCGGTGCGTTGCGACTCTGCTACGGCGCGTCGAGTTGCGTCACGATCGCGTGCAGCAGCCGGTCGAGTCCCTGGCCGGTCACCGCACTCACGGCGATCACGTCGCGGCCGATCTGCACGGCGAGCGCGTCGCGAATCGCCTCCGCATCAGGAAGTTCGGCCTTGCTCACGACGACGATCTCCGGACGCCTGCCCAGCCGCTCGTCGTAGAGAACGAGTTCGTCGCGGATGGCCCGGTAATTCATCAGCGGATCGCTGCCGTCGAGCGGCGCCGGTTCGACCACGTGCACAAGGATCCCGGCCCGCTCCACGTGCCTCAGAAACTCGTGCCCGAGTCCGATGCCGGCATGGGCTCCCTCGATCAGTCCCGGCAGGTCGGCGAGCACAAAGCTGCGATCCCGCGACACGGCCACGATACCGAGCATCGGTTTCTTGGTGGTGAATGCGTAGTCGGCGATCTCGGGGCGGGCCCGCGAGAGCCGCGAGAGCAGTGTGCTCTTCCCGGCATTCGGCTTGCCCACGAGGCCGACGTCGGCGATCACCTTCAGTTCGAGTTGCAGCCGGCGGGCCTCCCCCTTCTCGCCCGGCGTGGTCTCGCGCGGGGCGCGGTTCGTGGACGACTTGAAGTGAAGGTTGCCCCAGCCCCCTGCCCCGCCCTTGGCGGCCACGATCGAATCGCCGGGCGTGGCCAGATCCTTGAGCACGAGCCCGGTTGCCTCGTCGATCACGACCGTGCCGGGGGGCACGAGGAGCAGGAGGTCCTCTGCCATGCGACCGTGGCAGTTGGCCGGGCCTCCCGACTCACCGCTTGGGGCACGCCACTGCTTGCGGTGAGCGAGTGGGGCGAGGGAATCGACGCCCGCCTGCGCCCTCATGATCACGCTACCGCCGTCGCCGCCGTTGCCACCGTCGGGGCCACCGAGCGGGATGTACTTCTCTCGACGAAAGCTCTTGCAACCGCGTCCGCCGTTGCCCGCCGCCACTTCAATTTGGACGCGGTCTACAAACACGCTCAGCCAGCGAGCACGTTGACGCGCCGGCCCTCGCGGTCAAACCCAACCACCCCGTCCACAAGAGCGAAGAGCGTGAAATCGCTGCCCGTGCCCACATTCTTGCCGGCGTGGAACTTGGAGCCCACCTGCCGGACGAGGATGTTGCCCGCGCGGACCTGTTGGCCCCCGAACTTCTTCACGCCACGCCGCTGGGCGTTGGAATCGCGACCGTTGCGGCTGGAGCCCTGACCTTTTTTATGTGCCATGGTGTGTGTTGCGCCGGAACGACGCTCCTGCTGGATAGATTGGCTGTGTGAACGAGTTGGATACGTCTCGATTGCGTATTTGAACGGGGCGTTTACCAGTTGCCGATCAGGCCCTTGAATGAGCGAGCGGCTGCACTATTCGCCGTCTGTTTCGTACTTGAAAACCCAGGCGTGGTCAATGCCCTCGGGCACTTCCGTGGCTCTGGCGTACAGGTTTGGCCCCCGCGGCCCGAACAGCCCCTCGAGGAGCCGCTCCCGCTGCTCCGGATCCTGTTGTGCCCGGATGGCCGGCCAGAGCGTTTCAAAGGCGGTGAGTCCGTCGCTGCCCGGGAGTCGCTGCCGGTTCACATCGACATGTTCAAGGGTGGCCACCGTACGGGCCATCGAGAGTTCCCGGGTCAGGCTGCCCACTTTGGGGGCGGCAGGGCCGAAGAACGCCTCGGACCACTGCTGCCGCCGGCCGCCAGGCGGGGTGGCTGCGAGCTTCTCAAGTACCTTGGCCAGCGATTCGAGTGGCTTCTGTTCAACCCCTTCCGGCGTCAGGTCGATCGCCGCCAACGCCTGCCGCCGCGCGGCATCCCGATCGGCATCGACCGTCGCTGCCAGGGCCCGTGACAGTTGTTCGAAGTATTCGACCCCAAGGTCGCCGAAGACCGCCCGCACCAGCGGCCCTCGCGCGGTCGGCTCGGGGATGGCGGCCACCGCCCGCACGACCTTCGCCAGCGGGATGAGATCGTCGCCTCGGGTTGCCCCGCCATCTTTATCTGGAACGAGCAGGTCCGACCATTCGAGGCCCAAGTCTGCGAGCCCGTTCACGGGCCGGGACTTCACCACCTGCGGTCTTCCCAACGCCTCCAGAATCTTTCCGCCGAGCGTCATCCGCTCGAACATGCCAGCGTAGCCGACGTTCAGCTCCTCATCGGCCTCATCGCGGTCATCACCGGGTCGCCAGAAGTCGAGCCGCAGGCTCTCAAGAGCATGGTCCATCTCGGAAGCCGGCGGCAGGTTTCTGGCGAACGTCGCCCCCTCATGCTCCCGCCAGCGGATCGCATTCGTGAGCCCGCGGATCGTGATCGTAAAAAAGTCGATGCGGGGGTCGATATCCTCCCAGACGGCCACGCCCCACCGTTCACCGCCGGGCGGGATGTCGGTGGCGGCCATGCTGGCACTGTCGAAGAGTTCACGGGCAGGGTCCTCGCGCCGCCTGATCGGCCCTATGGCACTGGGAACAACACGGTCGAGGTAGCTCCTGTAGGCGGTATCTCCCTCGGACTCCGTCAGTGGCTCCAGGCTTTCGAGCACAAAGTGGGGCACGAAACGCACCGGTGTTTCAAACGGTTCGACGGTCCGCTTGGTGGGATCGTCCTGGTCGATAACGGTGCGGCGGCCACCGGTATTCCGCACTCGATAGACGAGGTACCAGACCCGCTTGCGTTGCATGAGGAGGTCGGCAGCAGGCACATCGACGTCAATGAACCGGGGAGGCTTGAAGGCAAACTCCAGGCACCAGATGTCCCGCTGGAACTCACGGTTTTTAGCTCGTTCAACCAGGGTTGTGTTGGCCGGAGCCTGCTGCGGCTTCCAGGCCTGATCCTGGAGCCCGCGGGTCACCTCCAGAAGATCGCCACGGAGGGAGTGGGAATCGCTGCTCGCGCGGGGCGGAATGACGGTAAGCACACCGGGGGCCAATTGCCGGAACGCCTTGCGGCCGCCGGCGTCACGCTCCGCCGCCGCAGCCGTCTTCCCGTACTCGACCACAACCGGCAGCCAGACCGTAGCTGCCAAGGCGAGAACACAGGCCGCTCTCTTCCGGGCTACGCCAGGGAAAACGCCCGGGAAAACCATGTTTTTCAGCACCATTTTCCTAACACCCACGGCCGATTGCCTCTCGGAAATCTTAGCGAAAATCGGCCGCGAAGGCCCAATTTCGACAAATCTTCACCACATTCGCCAAATTCCCTTGATTGCCGATCCTTCGCAAAGCAGAATCTCAGTATTGATCGGTACGTCTTGACGATCAGGGTCGACGGCAAAAACCCACTCCCGACGGAATATTGGCCTACGCTGCCGCGGCGTTCCGAAAGACACTGCATCGCTCTACGTGCCCGCCCGCGACCGCCCGATCAATCTCCCCCTCACGCCTTTCGGCATCTGACACGACCATGCTGGAACGGAATCGCCTGCAGCCTCCCCGCCCATCCGCCCCGTCGCAGACGGCCGCTGGATTCGATAGCCCCATGGCCGCGTGCGGAGGGCTGTTCGCCTCGGCTGAGGACTACGACTGTACGGGCATCCTGGCGGGCGTCGATCCGTGCGAGTCCCGCTACTGGTGGATGCCCGAACTCTACACATCCCCGTCTGCGGCAGGCGAATCCACCCTCGCCGCGGTTGCCACGGCACCTGCTCTGCAAGCTGCGGAAGAGTCCAGCGGCAGCCAGCGGCCGGGCCTGCTTGGGCGGCTCATGCGGGCCGGTCAGGCTGCCCGGCGGACGCCGTCACGAAGCACCGCGGCCGCCTGATCGACTTCGGTGGCGAGTGCCGCATAGTCGGCGGCACCGTGCGATTCGGGTGCGTAGTCGAAGATTGACTGCCCAAAGCTCGGCGCCTCGGCCAGCCGGATGTTGCGGCGGACGCGCGTCTCGAAGACGTGGGCGGCGGCCCAGGCCGGATGCCTCGTCTCAGAGGAGGCAAAGAACGACTGCACGTCGCGGCCGACTTCCGAGGCCAGCCGCGTGCCCGCCTCATACATACAGAGCACGACGCCAAGCAGTCGCAGCCGCGGATTGACGTGCTCAGACACCAGCTCGATCGTCTCCAGAAGCTTGCTCAGGCCATGCAGGGCAAGGAAGTGCGGCTGCAGCGGCAGCAGCACCTCGTCCACCGCGGCCATGGCGTTGAGCGACAAGAGCCCCAGCGACGGCGGGCAGTCGATCACCATGTAATCGAAGGGCTCAGCACCGTCCGCCGGATGGCCTGATGAGGAGGCCGCCAAAGGATGGCATCGCGAGTCGGCCTCCATCCGCTGCCGCAGAATCAATTCGCGGCCGCTGCGGCCCGACAGCGCCATCTCCACCGCGGAGAGGTCGATGTGGGAGGGCACCACCCAGAGATTCTCACCGGCAGCCACCGTTGCCGCCGCCAGCGGCTGCCCCGCCACGAGGACGTCATAGGCCGAGAGCGGATGCGATCCGGGCGTCACGCCTGCATGGAGCGTGGCATGCGCCTGTGGATCGAGATCAACGAGGCAGACCCTTCGGCCCGCGCGGGCCAGCGCCACGGCGAGGTTGACCGACGTGGTCGTCTTCCCAACGCCACCCTTCTGATTGGCCACGGCGATGGATCGCATGAGAAACCTCGGTACCTGGATGTCCGCCGGACTACCAGCCAGCGGCCGGGGAGCATAGGCCTCGCCCCCACCCCGAAAAAGCCCGGTTTTTCACGAAAAATCTCCCGTATTGGCACGGTTTCAACGTGCCTGAGTTTCGTGTGGTTGCTGCGTGCTACAACCAGCCCGCCGGCTGCGGCATGCTCGGTCGCCGGCGGATTCTGCTACGGGAGGCTCTTGGACGAATCGCGAATCACTCGTGAGTCGCAGAATTCACCGTCGCCTGCGCGTGCCTCCGACCGGCTCCTCAGCATCTGTGTTCACGTTAAACACGGCATCGTGTCGCACTGACGGGCGGATGCACGTCCTCAGCCAGTTTCTTGGCAAACGCAGTTTGCCGGTGCTGCGCTTCGCATCCTGCGAAGCAGTCGTGGAGGAGCCGGGGGATCGGCGGAAGCTCGAGGAGCTGTGTTCACGTGAAACACGGCATCCTGCCGTTTTCACTTGGCAAACGCAGTTTGCCGGTGCTGCGCTTCGCATCCTGCGAAGCAGTCGTGGAGGAGGCGAAAAATCCACCGCGACGAGACTTCTGCCGTCCCCCGGCGGCGCGTCGCCAACAGCGTCACGAATAGGGCCACTAGGGGGCAGCGGACAGCGTGGACCGGATCCACTTTTCGAGGCCCGGCCCGATGCGGCCCAATCCAATTCGCCCAGGCTGCCCGACCACCGCGAGACTCCCCCCTGCCGGGTCGAAGTCAATCACCAGCGTGGTGCGGCCGAGCGGTTCGCCAAACACGAGCGCGACATCCCATGATTCGGATGGCAGTCGCTCTGACACCACACCGCCGCCGGCCTGCCAATTGAAGTTGGCATCCTCCACGAGCCCGCGCCGCAGATGGACAAGCCCGGCCGCTTTCGAGACATCGATCCGTTTCTGAGCGACGAGTTGGCCGGGCTGCCCCGCGGACTGCACCAGCATCAACTCGACCGCGGGAGACGCCGCGATCCGCCTGGCCGCCGCCGGGCCGTAGAACGCCAGGCAGCGGCGGGTCTGCTGCCACTGAAACCAGATGCCGGTGATGGCCGCCGTCAGGCCCAGCAGGAGCAATCCGGCCACCAGCCAGCTGCCACGCGGGGTGCCAACGGTTCGCGCGGAGGCGGTCTGGTGGGGTGTCGGTCGCGACATCGAGCATGGTCCTTTCGCATGATCCGTCGGCGGGCGATTCGGCTGGCCGCACCCGTCGCCGCTGCACTGTATACTGGCGGTCCCAGCTGGACGATACAGCGGGAAAGCCAGGGTGCCGTCCGCACCGCCTTGCCATCCGGAGCCACCGCGCATGCCCAACGCGTTTGATCCCTATCGCGAAGCCCTCGTCGTCGAAAACCACACGGTCTGGCCCGACGACTACGAAGACTGGTCGGACGCCGATAAGGCCCGCGCCGAGACACTGCTGCACGCCGCTCCGCAGGAAGCCGCGGAACTCGATTACCATCGGCAGCACACCGGGTTCGCCCGGGTGATCACCGTCACTCCGGCTGACCTCGACCGCGTGAGCGTGGCCTGACAGGCGTGCTGAGCCACCCGTGTTGTCCGACACCACCACCATCCGCCTTCATCTTCCGGCAGACGCCGGCCAGGCCGATCGCTCCTACGACATCGTCGTTGGAAATGGCGTGATCGGTTCGGTCGGCCACGCGATCGCGGCGACCGGCGCGAGGCGGACGGTTGTGATCACGGATGCCGCCGTGGCCGACTCCCATGCCGCCACCACGGCCGCCTCTCTAAAGTCTGCCGGACTGGAAGTCACCACGCTCACCGTTCCCTCCGGCGAGGCCTCGAAGTCGGTCGCCGCGCTCGAACGGCTCTGGAACGAGATGGCCCGACTGGCCGTCGATCGCCAGACGCATGTGGTCGGTGTCGGCGGTGGCGTGGTGGGCGATCTGTCAGGGTTCGCAGCTGCGACGTTTGGCCGCGGGCTGCCCGTCTGGCACGTACCAACCACCCTCGTGGCGCAGGTCGATAGCGCGATCGGCGGCAAGACGGGGATCAATCTCGGCGCCGGGAAAAATCTGGTCGGTAGCTTCTGGCAGCCCCGCGGCGTGATTGCCGATGTCGCCACGCTCGCCACGTTGCCCGATCGCGAGTTCAAGAGCGGCCTGGCCGAGGTGGTGAAGTACGGCATGATTCTCGACCCTGAGTTTTTCGACTGGCTCGAAGCCAACACCGGCGCGATCCTGGCCAGAGATGCCGCGGCCCTTGCCCACGTGGTCGGCCGGTCGGCGGCGCTCAAGGCCGATGTCGTGGAACGAGACGAGCGCGAGATCACCGGCCTGCGGGCGGTCCTCAACTACGGCCATACGTTCGCCCATGCCTACGAGACCGCCGCCGGCTACGGCACGCTGCTGCACGGCGAGGCGGTTGCCATCGGCATGGTGTCGGCGGCGGCGCTCGCCCAGTCGCTCGGCCGAATCGGGCCCGACGTCGTCTCCCGCCAAGAGCGGCTCCTCCTGGCGTTTGATCTGCCGGTGGCCGTGCCGACCGGCCCCGGTTTTGCAAGCGATGCGTTGCTCGCCACGATGGCCCGCGACAAAAAAACCGTCGGCGGCCGGCTCCGGTTCGTCCTTCCCACGCGGATCGGCCACGTGGAACTCGTTGACGGGATCGACCCGGCGGCAGTCCGTTCGATCATTGGTGGGTGAATAGCCCCCGCCTGACATCCGTCACACCCATCGCCATAGACGCCTCTCAAGACATTTCCTGAGGACCACCGCCATGCGGCAAACCCGTCTGTCTTTCATCACGGTCGGACTCGTCGCGTTTGCCGCGGTCTCGTGGCTGGCCACAGCAGCGCAGGCGCAGAACGACTGGCAGTATCCCGATCCCTACTTCGGCATCCTCGAGATCGAGAAGTCGCACGACGGGGCGACGGCCCGCCGGTATCGCGGCGAGGTGAATCCCGCGCCGCGGTCGAGCAAAGCGGCGACGGCGGCTACGCCCGCCCCAGCCACCCCCACCCCTGCCCCGCGGAACCGCTGGCGGAACCGCTGGCGCAGGCAGTAGCGGCGCACCTGATCGGAAAGGATTTTCTTGTGACGCTCTCCGACTATGCGATTCGGCTGATGCAGCCGTCCGACTTCGTCGCCATCGGCGAGATCTGCCGCATCGTCTACCCCACTGAAACGCCCTACACTCCCGAGGAACTGGCGGAGCATCATGCCGTGTTCCCGCAGGGCCAGTTCGTCGCGGAGCATGTGCCCAGTGGCGTTCCCG
The DNA here is from genome assembly GCA_947459185.1 of Planctomycetaceae bacterium. Classification (GTDB taxonomy): domain Bacteria; phylum Planctomycetota; class Planctomycetia; order Pirellulales; family UBA1268; genus CAMCQY01. The sequence continues at coordinate 8,034 of CANHCU010000092.1, forward strand.
TGGGCGTGCATTTCACGCTGCGACTCCGGCTGATTGACTACCACATCGACGACTCTTGGGACGTGCTGACGGCACGGGGAACGTTCGCCGATCACGATCCCGTGCACGGCAAGACGCTCTACGGCGCCGACGTCTTCGTGCGGCCCGACCATCAGCATCATGGACTTGCCCACGCGCTCACCGACGCCACGCGACAGCTGGTGATCGACGAGGAGCTGTGGCGGATGGTGGGGGCAAGCCGGCTGCCGGGCTACGGAAAAGTGGCGGCGAGCGTGACGGCCGACGAGTATGTGGGTGACGTCGTCGCGGGCCGGCGGACCGACCCGGTGCTCTCGGCCCATATGAAAGACGGCTGGTCAGTCGTCCGGCCGATTCATGGCTACCTGCAGCATGATGCAGAGAGCGCCAACTGGGCCGCGGTCATTCAATGGGTGAACCCCGCCTCGCCTCCGCCGCCGGAGCTCGCCCTCCGTTGAGCCATGGGGCTTGCCTGGGTCCATACAAGCCCTGAGCGCAAGCGACGGGATCTGTCTTCGTGCCGAGCGATCCCCCGGCTCGCGCCGGGGGCTTGTATCGGTTCATACAAGCCCTGAGCGCAAGCGACGGGATCTGTCTTCGTGCCGAGCGATCCCCCGGCTCGCGCCGGGGGCTTGTATGGATCCATACAAGCCCTGAGCGCAAGCGACGGGATGATCGACAGGAGGCCCGGGTGCGTATCAGCCGATGATCGACTCGATCACGTGTCCGTGCACGTCCGTGAGCCGGCGCTGGATGCCGTTGTTGTAGACCGACAGCTTCGTGTGGTCGACGCCGAGCAGCTGCAGCGCCGTGGCGTGGATGTCGTAGCAATGCGTGGGGTTTTCCTCCGCCTTGAAGCCGAGCTCGTCGCTCGTGCCGTACGACGTGCCCCCCTTGATGCCGCCGCCGGCCATCCAGACGGTGAAGGCGCCGGCGTTGTGGTCGCGACCCTTCCCCTGCGCCGCCGGCTGGCGGCCGAACTCCGTCTGGCACATCACGAGCGTGCTATCGAGGAGGCCGTGGGCCTTGAGGTCTGCAAGCAGACCGCTCGCCCCGCCGTCGAGGATCGGGCCCCAGTAGCCGTGGTCGCGGACGACGTCTTCATGGGAATCCCAATTGGGCCGGATCTTCTTCACGGCCGTGTTCTCGGCGCCGCAGTAGATCTGCACGAACCGCACGCCCCGCTCCACGAGCCGCCGGGCGAGCAGGCACTGTCGACCGAAGGGGCCGATCTCGGGATGGTCGAGCTGATAGAGACGCTCCACGATCTCTGATTCACCGGAGAGGTTCGTGACCTCGGGGGCCGAGAGCTGGAGCCGAGCGGCGAGTTCGTAGGCGGCGATCCGGGCGGCGAGTTCGCTGTTGTCGCTCCGCGGGCCGAGGTGGCGGGCGTTCACGGCGGCGAGAAACTCGCGGCCGGCCGGCTCGCCAGCGACGAGTGTGGCGTGGTCCTCGGCCGCAAAGAGATCGGCGATCGGCGGCCGGCCTTCGGCCGTCTCGATCACGGTGCCCTGGTGGATCGCCGGCAGGAAGCCCGCGCCCCAGTTCACCGGTCCGCCCGGCGGCAGGCCGCGGTGGTCGGGAAGCACGACGAACGCGGGCAGCTCCTCCGATTCGCTGCCGAGGCCGTAGGTGACCCACGCCCCCATCGACGGAAATCCGGGCAGGATGAAGCCGCTGTTGGCCATGAACATCGCCGGACCGTGGAGCGCGGTCTTGCTCTGCATCGAATGGATGAAGGCCATCTCATCAACGTGGCCGGCGAGTTTCGGCAACAGATCGCTCACCCAGCGGCCGCACTGGCCGTGCTGCCGGAAGGGCCAGTAGCTCTGCTGGCAGTTCCCCGGCTTCGAGGCGAAGAACTGCACGTTGCCGGTCGTGTCGAACGGTGTGCCGTCGCGCTTTACGAGCTCGGGCTTGTAGTCGAACGTGTCGAGGTGTGAGAGGCCGCCCGGGCAGAAGATGTTGATCACCGCCTTCGCCTTGGCAGGAAACATCGATGGCTTCGCGGCCAGCGGATTGGCCACGCGGGCCGCCGCGCGTGCCTCTTCGGCGAGGAGCGTCATGAGTGCCACGCCACCGAGGCCGCCGCCCAATTCCCAAAGGAAATTGCGGCGCGACACGTCGCCGCGGTGCAGCCGGCAGGGAAATGCGTCTGGCATCGTCATGGTCAGTCCAAGTAGATGAATTCATTGGCGTTGAAGAGCATCCGGCAAAACTGCGGCAGGCCGGCACGCTTCACGAGTGCGACCGCCGCGGCCAGTTCCGTTTCATCCGGCTCGCGGACGAGCGCGAGCGCGTAGCCGCGGCGAACCTGTGCGACAGGATCGTCGCCCGCCTCTTTCTCGAGCCGCGCGGCCCAGTGCCCCGCCTGCCGGAGCATGAAGTCGTTGTTCAAAAGCGCGAGCGACTGCAGCGCCGTTGTGGTCTCGAGCCGCGCCGGCGTGAGGTTTGCGGGATTCGGGCAGTCGAGCGTGGTCAGGAATGCATGCGGCGTGCTCCGCACGATGAACCGGTAGATGCTCCGCCGCCAGAGGTCAGGCTTGTCGGGCGTCACGTAGCGGTAAACGGGGGCATAGGCCTCCTCGTAGTCAAAGTCGCGGTAGCCAGGGCCCTCCATCTCCGGATTGAGGCAGCCGGTGACGGCGAGCGTCGCATCGCGGAGGCTCTCGGCATCGAGCCGGCGGGCGTTCTGCCGCCAGAGCAGCCGGTTGTCGGCATCGATCGCGGCCGCCGCGGCGGCGCCCGGCACGTCCACGCAACGCTGCCGGTAGGTGTGGCTCGTGCAGATCAGGCGGTGCATCGCTTTCAGCGACCAGCCTCGTGCGATGAACTCGGCCGCGAGCCAGTCGAGCAGTTCTGGATGCGACGGCTTCCCACCGCCGAGTCCGAAATCGCTCGGCGTGTCGACGAGCCCGGCGCCGAAGTGGTAGTGCCAGAGCCGGTTGACGAGCACGCGGGGCGTGAGCGGGTTCTGCGGCGCCGTGATCCAGTCGGCGAGGGCCTTGCGGCGATCACCATCGGACACGGCCTCGTCGCCAAACACCGCCCTCAGTCCCGCCGCGGCGGAGATGGTGCCGGGCGCGACCTCGTCTCCCGTGGTCTCGGGATTGCCACGGATGTTGACCTTCACCGTCGGGGGCTGGCCGGCGACCGGTCCGAAGAACTTGTCGGGCTCCTTGAGCGCATTGAGTTCCGCCTCGAGTTTCTCGAGCCTGCCGGTCGCCTCGGCGAGCGCCGCCTGTCGATCCGGCGGCAGGGCGGCCGGATCGCCCTCGATCCGGGCGTCGCCGAAGAAGATCTGGTCCATGCCGATGCTGTTGCCGGCGTCGGTGGCCACGAGCGTGAGAAACCGCGCCGTCGGCGGCAGTGGAATGTCGAGCGGGATGCCGCCGTCGTCGAAGCCAATTCGCCCCTGGGACACCAGCTCGCCGTCGATGAACACGAAGAAGTCGGCGCCGGCCTCGGCCGTCCGACCGCCGTAGCCGACGACGCCGCGGAACCGCGGATTCGCGAGCCGCGCCTGCTTGGCGATCTCGGCGAGGTCGAACGTGATGCCCGCGTTGGCATGCAGGCCGAGGATCGTGTGCGAGTCCTTCGCATAATCGACCTCACCAAGCTTCGTGGAGACAAGCTTCGTGGAGAACTGCTGATTCACCGGTCCGTTGCGGATCACATCCCAGGCCGCGACGCTCGTCTCCGGGATACCCTTCACGACGAGGCCCGTCGTGCTCACCGGCACGTCGCCTGGGCCGTTCGGAATGAAGACCGCGTTGACCAGCGGCGTCGGTCCCGGCGAGAGCTTGTTGACCTTGATGTCGCCGAGGAAGCCCTCGGCCTTCGTATCGCGGGCTTTGCCGCTGCGTGGGTCGATCCCGAACCCCTTTTTTCCGGTGCCGCGGCCGTTGCCGCCGCCGACGATGTCGGCCAGATCGATCGGCTTGCCTGCCAGCGTGTGGACGTCGACCCGCGCCTTGGTAATTCCGGCGGTGATGTCGGCCTTCGTCTGCGCGTACTGTCGGTCGGCCGCAGCGCTCGTGCCGCGATCCTGCCGTTTGACACCCGCGAAGACGGCCGTGAGGGCGTAATACTCCCGCTGCGGGATCGGATCGAGCTTGTGGTCGTGGCAGCGGGCGCAGTTGATCGTCACGCCGCAGGTGCTCGTCATCACCTGCGTGATCATGTCGTCGAGGTCGTCGGCACGAGCCTGCCGTCGGAGCACGTCGCTCTTGGTCTCGACCTGACCGACGAAATCCCACGGGCCGGCGGCTAGGAACCCGGTGGCGATCACCGCGTCGGCATCGTCGGGCGCGACCACGTCGCCGGCAATCTGCCTCCGAATAAAGTCGTCGTAACGGAGATCGGTATTGAGGGCCTTGATCACCCAGTCGCGATACCGCCAGGCGTTGGGCCGGAGTTGGTCGCGTTCGAAGCCGTGGGTATCGGCGTAGTGAGCGATGTCGAGCCAGTGGCGGGCCCAGCGCTCGCCGTAGTGGGGCGAGGCGAGCAGACGGTCGACGAGTTTTTCGTAGGCATCGGGGGATTCATCGGCGACGAACGCAGCCACGTCCTCGGGTGGAGGCGGCAGGCCGAGGAGGTCGAACGAGAGCCGGCGAACGAGCGTGCGGCGATCGGCCTCCGGTGCAGGAAATAGCTTGCTCGCGGCGAGCTTGGACTGGATGAACCGGTCGATGTCGTTGCGAACCGGCGAGTCGTCCGCTGGAGCCGGCGGCACGGCGGGTCGGGCGAGCGGCTGCCAGGCCCAGTGGTCGAGCCTGGGATCACGGTCGCTTTCGCGGGCCAGCCGGTCGGCCTCGGACTCCGGCCAGGCGGCGCCCGAGTCGATCCATGCTTGCAACAACGCGATCTCGGCGGCGGAGAGTCGGTCGCCATCGGGCGGCATCTGTTTCTTGTCGTCGGTGCTCGTGATCCTGCGGATCAGTTCGCTCTCGCCGCTCTTACCGGCGACGATCACCGGACCGAAGTCGCCCCCCTTGAGTGCCCGGTGCTTCACGTCGAGCCGCAGGTGGCTCTCCTGCGTGTCGGGGCCGTGGCAGTCGCCGCAGCGGCCGGCGAGCAGTGGCCGGATCTGCCGCTCGAAATCGATGGCCGCGGGAGCATCGGCTGCGGTAGGAGTCGCCGGCGGCGCGGCTGAAGCCGGCAACGACAACCCGCTGGCCACGATCAGGCAGGCAGCAAAGCAGCCAATCCACCATTGGCGTCGTGATGCCATGAATACCTCGGCATGCCCTGACCTATGGACGTGCATGAGCGCCATGCGATCGTCACATACCAATAGTGTAGTCTCGAATTGTTACGAAAGGCCCGGGAAGGATTACGTTCCCTGCTAGGGGGAGCAGGTGCGGTCATCCGACGGCCGCCTACCGCCGCTTGTCGCGGCGGGCCTGCGATCGCTTGCCGGAGGCGATCGTGTGACCGGCCCGACGAGTCGCCAGCCCTTCCATCTTCAGGCGGGAGTTCTTCGCTGACGTGCGGGCCGACCGCTGCTTCGCGACGTCGAACCGAACGGCCTGCACCGCAGCCTTGGCCGGGGCAAGCTTCCGCTTCTTCGACGTGGCGGCGGCTTTGCCCGCCACCGGAACAGCCGCAGCCTTGGCGACCACGGGCGCGGCCTTCGAAACCGGGACGGCACGCGCGACCGCTGCCGCCGGCTTTGCCTTGGCGGTCACGGGCTTGGCAGCGACCCGATTGAGCGATTCCACCTGACGGGACAGTTCCTTGCGAAGACCAGCCCGCGAAGCGCGGTTGCCAGTGACGCGGGCCCGCTTCGGCGTCTTGGTGCGACCGGTCAGTGACTTCACGGCCGACTCCGCGGCACCCGTCACGGCCGACGCGAGCGTCTTGAGGTGCGCCTCGAACCGCTTCACGGCGCCGTCAAACAGTTCGGCCTTCGCATGGCTGCGGGCATTGGCCTCGGCGACCGCCTTCGGCGACCGCTTCACCACGCGGGTCTGATGGCCCACGAGCCCACGCCACTTGTCGCGGGTCGTCCGGGCCCGCGTCAGCAACGCCTGCACTTCGGCATGCGCGGCCTTGGAGAGGCCGGTGCTCTCGCTCATCGCGAGCAGTTTCCGCTCAGCCGCCGTGCAGAAGCTCCGCAGCTTACTGAGCGACACGCCCGATCCAGACGACACCGAAACCCGCGATGACTTGGCCATGAAACCTGCTCCAGCGTGAGTGTTTTGTGATTCTGCACTTCGTCCAACCGACCACTCGGCAGACGGGACGGGAGATCATACGTTACGGAGCACTGCGAGGCGAATCCGCTCACCACTTGGCCTCGACGGCCAGCCCGCCCTGGTCGGCGATCGGCAAGGGCACCACCCGCACCTCCATCCCGGCGAAGTGCGTCTCGGTGCGGCTGACGGCCATCGAACTGGCCCAGGCCAGGTACCAGCCCAGGAAGCTCTGCGAGGGATAGTGGGCATTGTCGGTCATCCGCGAGAAGCCGACGAACGTGGAGCAGATGTAGAGCGTGCCCTTGGCCAGCGGGTTTTCCACCATTTCGGCCGCGGCCAGGAAGGGGACCGCCCCCACGAAGGCATGACCGCTGACGCCGTTGTTGTCGTTCCAAAAATGCCAATCGCTGCCGGCAGAACTCTCCCCGGGCCGCGATGCTCCCGTGGCCATCTGCAGCACATAGAGCGGCGGCGCGCCCACAACGAAGATGCGGAGCGACCGCGAGCCCCATTCGCCGACGATGTCACCGGCCGGCTGGCCTTCAAGCACCACGCCAGTGAGGGCCGCCGCACCGAAGATCGGCAGGGCATATTTCCCTTCACCCAGCACCTTGCAGTCGGAGAAGAACGTGCCGACATCGGTGGGCCGCACCCCCTGCTGCCAGGCATTCTGCATGGTCGTATCGAAGCCGGTGTTTGCCATCAGGGCACCAGCCCCAAAGGCCGCCGTGATGCAGGTGAGGCTCTCGCAGGAGTAGAAGTTGCGGTAATCCTCGACCACCTTGTAGCCCGCGCGGGCCAGACGGGGATGCTGGCTGTGGGCCCAGGGCGGCTCCGCCAGCCCGCCGCCGATGCCGTCTTCCTCGAGCGCCGGCAGCGAATAGACAGGCTCGGCGACACCGCCGGGGGCAGTGGCCATGCGGGCGGCGAGTGTCGTTGTGATGTTGTTGCGGTCCGCTCCGGAGCTGACCGTGGGCCAGCCGCCCGTCAACTCCACGCCGCCAGGCGCCGACGTGGAGTAGGCATCGGCGATCGACTGTGTCTCCACGATCGCGTCGATCCAGGCGCCGTTGGCGGCAGGCACGACGCGGACGACCACCCGCTGCCGCCGCGGCGGCCAGGACTGGGCCGTGGTCGGCAGAGCGCGGGCCGCGGGCATCGAGTCCTGTGGTTCGATCCATGCCGATTCGATCAGGCCCTCACGCGGCGGCGTGGCACGGAAGTCGGGTTCGACCGCGCGTGCGATCGGCCAGTCGGCCGATACGGTGGTGAGCGTCTGCCGCCAGAGCTTGGTGCCGCTGTCGCTGGGCAGGAATATGCTGCCTGTTTTCTTGGGCCCGGCCGTCGCAACGCCCGCGGCCCCGGTCCCCGCCTCGTTGTCCGACTTGTATATGGAAGGAGCAACGCTGTCGACCATTTCGAACTCGACGGCGAAGACTGCCGGATGCGGCCAGGCCAGGAGAATTGCCATGACAAGCCTGGCCAGCCTGACCAATCCGGCCAGGCGAGGCAGGACCGCGCGTGCCGCGATCCGGCTCATCACGACGGCGGTGGTGTGGGGCCGTTTTTTTTCCATGGCTGGGGCGGGAATGTCCCAGCCGGCCAGCACCGAGGCAAGACAGGTTTGCCACCGTTGCCGCCATGAAATCTTCCTGCCGGGTCGAATCCATCCCCCCCGGCTTTCCTCCAGACCTGCCCTGTTTACGCCCCCGGAGCGGCTGGCGATCCATCCCCCGGGACGGGCGGTGGCACC
>CANHCU010000093.1 GCA_947459185.1 Planctomycetaceae bacterium
AGGCACGCGCAGGAGTCCGGTGAATTCTGCGACTCACGAGCGATGCACGATTCGTCCAAGAGCCTCCCGTAGCAGAATCCGCCGGCGACGAGCATGCCGCAGCCGGCGAACCAATGCGCGTGATTTCACATGCCGAACCTTTGAAGCTTCGTCTTCGATCACGCTTGCCGGTATGCTGCCACGTCCCTGGAACCATTCATGCCGCTCGACACAGCCTCCGCTTCGACGCCCGATCCCGATCTCCGTGGGAAGACCGTCTGGGCGATCGACACGCTCTCGCGGGTCTACCAGCTCTTTCATGCGTTGCCTGAGATGGCGTCCCCCGATGGCACGCCGGTGTCGGCGGTGTTTGGCTTCACCCGCGACCTGCTCGACATCATCGAGAAGAAGAAGCCCGACTATCTCGTCTGCGCCATCGATGCGCCCGGGCCGACGTTTCGCCACAAACTTTTCGAGGCCTACAAAGGCACCCGCGCGGAGATGCCCGCCGATCTGGTTCCCCAGATTCCGCTGATTCGGCGGCTGCTCGACGTGATGGGCATTCCCTATCTCGAACAGCCCGGCTTCGAGGCCGACGACCTGCTGGCCACCCTCGCCGTCCGCACCGTCGCGGCGGGCGGCGACTGCGTCATCGCCACGTCCGACAAAGACGCGCGGCAGCTGCTCGGCGACCATGTGCGACTGTTGAATCTGCGAACCAATGCCCACTTCGGCCCCGAAGAGCTGCTGGTTGACTGGGGCATCAGGCCCGATCAGGTCGTCGATTTTCTGTCGCTCGTGGGCGATGCGGTTGACAATGTGCCGGGGGTGCCCGGCATCGGCCCCAAGATTGCCGCGGAGCTGCTCAAGACCCACGACACGCTCGACCATCTCCTTGCGCATGCCGACGACGTCGCCGGCGCGAAGCGGCGCGAGAACCTCCGCCTGCATGCCGACACCGCCCGCGCGGGCCGGGAGCTGATCCGGCTCGACACGGCCGTGCCGATCGCGATCCCGTGGGAGATGGGCCTTCGCCATGCCCCGGATGCGGCGGCGCTCGCCGATTTCCTCCGCGAGATGGGGTTCAAGAGCCTGCTCTCGAAGGTGCTGCAGTCCGCGCCCACGCGGGCAGCCAGCGCACCGGTCGCGGCTGGGCGGCGTCAGAGCGGGCCGACGCTGTTCGATCTCGACGGCACCGGCGCGGAGCCGGCGGCCGATCGTACGACCGGCGGCGGCACTGCCGCTTCGGCCGCGAGCGGCTCTGGGAGTCTGCTGCCGCAGCCTCCGCACGAGGAGCCGGCGGACGAGGCAGCCCTGGGGTCGGTCGTCGCCCGGCTGCGGGCCACGGCGCCGATCGCCATCTGCTGTGTGCGTGGAACCAGCACCGACGGCCGTGTCACCAGCATGTCGCCGCCGGCAGGCCTGGCGTTGGCGACGGGAGCGGTTGCCGCCTGGGTGACAGCCAGCCAGCTGGCGGTCAGCCCCTCGCTCCGCGGCCTGCTCGCCGATCCGGCGGTGCCCAAGACTGGCCACGACCTCAAGCGACACAGCCTGTCGCTGCGGGCTGTGGGCATCGAACTGGCGGGCTGTGCGTTCGACACGATGCTGGCCGCCTACCTGATCGATGCGGGGGAACGGAATCTCGGCCTCGCGGAGGTGAGTATCCGCAACGGCATCGATATCAGCGTCGCGGCGACGAGCGACGGCAACGGCGAAGGCGAGGCCGCTGCCATCGACGGGCCCACCACCGCCGCGCAGGCCGTCGCGGCCTGTCGGATCGGGAGGGAACTGGCGGCCCTTCTCCCGGCGGCGCTGGCGGAGGCGGGCCTCGACAGGCTCTTCGCCGAGCTGGAAATGCCGCTGGCTGTGGTGCTCGCCGCCATGGAATACCGGGGCGTGCGGATCGACGAGGCGAGGCTGGCCGGCCTCTCAATCGAGTACGCCGACAGGCTCGCCTCTCTCGAGACGGAGATTCACGCCCTGGCAGGGCATCCCTTCGCGATCGCCTCGCCGCTCCAAGTGCGTGCCGTGCTCTTCGACGAACTGGGGCTGCCGGTGGTGAAGCGGACGAAGACCGGCCCCAGCACCGACGCCGAAGTGCTCGAAGAACTCGCGACGATGCACCCGCTGCCCGCCCTGCTGCTGGAGCACCGCAAGTACGCCAAGCTGAAGAGTACCTACGTCGATAGTCTGCCGGCGCTCGTGGAGCCGACCACGGGCCGGATTCACACGTCGTTCAACCAGACGGTGACGGCCACCGGCCGACTGAGCTCCAGCGATCCCAACCTGCAGAACATCCCCACCCGCACGGCTGAAGGGCAGCAGATCCGCGCCGCCTTCCTGCCCCGCGAGCCCGGCTGGCGGTTCATCGCGGCAGACTATTCGCAGATTGAGCTTCGCATCCTGGCCCATCTCTCCGGCGACGAGGCGATGCGGCGGGCCTTCGCGGCCGGCGAGGATATCCACACGAGCACCGCGGCGGCGGTGTTTGGAATCGACACGGCCGCGGTCACCTCCGCGATGCGGCGGACGGCCAAGGCGGTGAACTTCGGCATCCTCTACGGTCAGAGCAGTTTTGGACTGGCCAAGGCGCTCGGTATCCCGCAGGGCGAGGCCGCCGCGTTCATCGCCGCCTACTTCCGGTCGTTCGCCGGCGCCGAGGCCTTCATGGACGACGTGCTCGATCGTTGCCGCCGCGACGGCGGCGTGACGACGATGCTCGGACGACGGCGGGCGATCGTGGGCGTCCGCGACCGTGCCGGCCGGCGGAGTGCCGCGGGCGTCTTTGCCCTCTCGCTCCCCGAGCGGACCGCGATCAACACGGTCGTGCAGGGCTCCGCTGCCGACCTCATCAAACTGGCGATGCTCGGCGTGGACAGGAGCCTCAGGGCGGCGGCGACGCAGGCGAATATCGTGCTGCAGATCCACGACGAACTCCTGCTCGAATCGCCAGCCGCGGAGACGGGAGCGGTCAAGCAGCTCGTCGTCCACGAGATGCGGCAGGCCATGACGCTGGACGTGCCGCTGGAGGTGTCGGTGCACGAGGGCGGCAGCTGGGCCGAGTGCGAGAAATAGGCCGCGTGGGAATCTTCCGGCTCACGCCGCGGGCCCGTTTGGACGCGCCCCGGCCGGGTATTTTCACGGCAAGGCTCGGCACCGTGCCGACCTTGCAATCCACCCGGCGGCGAACGACAACCGTTTCATGACCATCATCGGCCTCATCGGCAGGATCGGCGCGGGCAAATCGACCGTGGCCCAGCGATTCGCGTCGCACGGCGCGCAGGTCATCGACGCCGACAGCATCGCCCACGAGGTGCTGGCGGAGGATGAGGTCGTCCGTCAGATTGCGGATCGGTTCGGCCCGGACATCCTCGACGTCAACGGCCGCATCCGTCGGCGGGCCGTCGCCGATCACGTGTTCGGCCCCACCGCCGACCATGCCCGGGCGCTCGAATGGCTCGAAGCGATCGTGCGGCCCCGCGTGCGCCGCCGGATCGCGGATGAACTGGCGGCGGTGCGAGCTCGCGACAGCGGGCACGATGGCGGCACGGTCGTCGTGTTGGACGTGCCGCTCCTCGTGCAGGCCGGTTGGGCCGATTGGTGCGACCGGTTGGTGGTGGTGGCCTGTGCGGAGGAGGTTCGCCGGCAACGCCTGGCGGCACGGCACTGGAGCCGGACGGAGCAGGAGGCTCGGGAAGCGGCCTGGAACCGGAATTACACGGTCGCCGGGCTGCCCGAGGAAAAAATCTCAACCGTGGATGCCTCAGGGGATTTGGCTTATACTTTGTCACAGGTCGATCGCATCTGGTCAGGACTCTCCGGCTGATTGGCGACAACGCTGTAGCGGGGGTGATTCGGCTGGTTTCCTCCCATGTTCCAGCGTGGATTGTCCACCATGGCAGGGATCGACCTCCCCGCCCGCACTCCGCTTCTCTTTCCCGCCTCCGCTTCTCCCTCCCGCCTCCGCTTCTCCCTCCCGCTCCACTCCGCGGCCCTCCGTCGCGCCGAAAGCCACCCCATGTCTCCGTCCGATGCCAATCCCCACGACGACCTTGACCGCGAACCGATGTCGCTCGCGGAGGAGATTGCCGCGGAGGTGAAGGACGGCGCCGACATCAGCGAACACTACGAGTCGCTGAAGAAGGGGGATACGCACATCACGGCCCTGCAGAAGCTGTCGATGCAGGAACTGGTCGATCTGGCACGGCAGGAAGACGTTGGGGATGTGACCGGAGTCAAGAAGAACGACCTCGTCTTCCGGATCCTGAAAGAGCGGGTGAAGCTCAATGGCCTGATGTTCGGCGAAGGCACGCTGGAGATCCTGCCGGATGGATTCGGCTTTCTCCGCAGCCCGGAACATCACTACCTGTCGTGCCCCGACGACATCTATGTCTCGCCCAGTCAGATCCGCCGCTTCGGCCTCCGCAACGGCATGAGCATCGCCGGCCAGATCCGGCCTCCCAAGGAGAGCGAACGGTATTTCGCGCTGCTGCGGGTCGAGGCGATCAACGGCGAGGATCCGGCCAAGCTCTCGACCCGCGTCTTCTTCGACGACCTCACGCCGCTCCACCCCGACGAACGGATCGTGCTCGAGACGACGCCCGAGGAGGTCGCGATGCGGGTGGTCGACCTGATCGTGCCGATCGGCTTCGGCCAGCGTGGCCTGATCGTGAGCCCGCCCCGCGCCGGCAAGACGATCCTGCTGCAGAAGATGGCCAAGGCGGTGCTGGCCAACTACCCCGAGGCCTACGTCTTCATGCTGCTCATCGACGAGCGGCCCGAAGAGGTGACCGACATGGAGCGGCAGGTGCGGGGGCCGTCGTGCGAGGTGATCAGTTCGACCTTCGATGAAAACGCCAGCCGCCACGTTCAGGTGGCCGACATGGTGCAGGAGAAGGCGAAGCGGCTGGTGGAGTATGGCCGCGACGTCGTGATCTTCCTCGACTCCATCACGCGGCTGGCCCGGGCCTGGAATTCCGAGGTGCCCAACTCCGGCAAGATTCTCTCCGGCGGTGTCGACTCGAATGCCCTCCAGCGGCCGAAGCGGTTCTTCGGCAGTGCCCGCAAGGTGGAGGAGGGGGGCTCGCTGACGATCATCGCCACGGCGCTGGTAGACACCGGCAGCAAGATGGACGACGTGATCTTCGAAGAGTTCAAGGGCACCGGCAACAACGAGATCGTGCTCGACCGCCGGCTGGTCGACAAGCGGATCTACCCGGCCATCGACATCAACCGCTCCGGTACCCGCCGGGAGGAGATGCTGATGGAGCCCGACGAATACCGACGGGTCTGCGTGCTGAGGCGGGTGCTCGGCGAGATGAACCCCACCGATGCCATGGAACTCTTGGTCAATCGCCTGCTGAAGACGAAGTCGAACAGCGAATTCCTCATGAGCCTGAAGTCATGAGCCACCCGTCATGAGTACCGGCGTGAACGTCTTCCAGGGCTATGGTGACCGTCTGTCGCCCACCGTGCGGGTGGCTGTCGTCGTCTCCCGCTACAACGAGTCGATCACCCGCCGGCTGCTCGACGGGGCCGTCGCCACCTTCGTGGCGGCCGGGCTGCCCGCCGACCGCATCGATGTGGCCTGGGTGCCGGGGGCCTTCGAACTGACATTCATCGCCGATCAGATGGCTGCGAGCGGCCACTACGCTGCGGTGCTCTGTCTGGGCGCGATCATCCGCGGGGAGACGACCCACGACCAGCACATCGCCCGCGCCGTGGGCTGTGGCATCGAGGCCATTGGCCGCGCCCGGGGGCTGCCTGTCTTGTTCGGCGTGCTCACCTGCGATACGCTCGCGCAGGCTCTCGCCCGGGCCGGCGGCGACGCTGCCACGGGCTACGCCGGCGGCGGCAACAAGGGCGCCGAGTGTGCCGTAGCGGCGATCGAGATGATCTCGCTCATGATCTCGCTTCCCGGTCTTTCCGGTTCCTGCCCGACTGGTTCCTGACAGCTTCGCCGCATCACCCCCGCGTTTCCATCTCCATGCCCACCCGCAGCCGAGCCCGTGAGGTCGCCCTTCAGTCGCTCTATCAACTCGAGGCGAACCCCAGCACGGAGCAGGAGCATCTCGAACGATTGCAGCAGGTTGAAAGGTTCCTCAAGGGCCGACTCCGCGCTGCTCCGCTCGTGAATTTCGCCCGGTCGCTCGTGGAGGGCGTGCAGGCCGAGCAGGCCGCGCTCGACGCGGAACTCGACGCCCGCAGCCAGAACTGGCGGGTGTCTCGGATGGCGGCCACCGACCGGGCCGTCCTGCGGCTGGCAGTCTTTGAACTCCTGCACACCGACGCGCCGGGCCCTGTTGTGGTGGACGAGGCGATCGAGCTGGCCCGTCGCTATGGCACGGAGGCCTCGCCGCGGTTCGTGGCGGGCATTCTCGGGCGGCTGCTGGCCGAACGCGATGGCGAGTCCGCAGACGACGCCCCGGCGGCCTCCTGACAGAAAGACTCTCGATGGCACTCTTTCGCTTTGGCCGCAAGCCCACGACCGACGCTGCCGCACCGACGGCCGAGACGCAGTCCACAGGTGATGGCTCCCCGACGGAGCCGGCCGCACGGTCCGGCGGTGGCCTGCTCGACCGCCTGCGGGCCGGACTTGCCAAGACCGCGCGGGTGCTCAACACCGACGTCCGCGACCTCTTCAAGCGTGAGGGGCGGCTGGTTGACGAGGAGTTTCTGGAGGAGCTTCGTGCCACGCTCATCCGCACCGACATGGGGCCGGCCGCAGCCGAGGCGATCGTCGTTGATGTGCGGGAGCGGCTGCGGGCCCGCGTGGTCGATCCCGAGATCGTGATCGATTCGATCCGCCGGCAGCTTCTCGGCCGGCTCGAGCAGACCGGGGCAGCGGTGGCCATGGCCGCCTCAGGGCCGACGGTGATCCTCGTCACGGGGGTCAACGGATCGGGCAAGACCACCTCGATCGCGAAGCTGGCGAGGCTGTTTACCCGGGAAGGCAAGCGGGTGGTGCTCGGGGCGGGCGACACGTTCCGCGCGGCGGCCGTCGAGCAGCTCTCGATGTGGGCCGGTAGGCTCGGCGCCGAGATCGTCCGGGGTGAGCCCGGCTGTGATCCGGCCAGTGTTGCCCATCGCGCCGTGGCGCGGGCCCTGGAGGGATCGTTCGACGTCTGCATCATCGACACGGCCGGACGGCTGCAGACGCAGTCGAACCTGATGCAGGAGCTTTCCAAGATCCGCCGCGTGATCGCCAAGCAGATCCCCGACGCGCCGCACGAGGTGCTGCTGGTGATCGATGCCACCGCCGGCCAAAACGCGCTCTCGCAGGCCAAGGGCTTCAAGGAGGCGGCTGGCTGCACAGGCATCGTGCTGGCCAAGCTCGACGGCTCGGCCCGCGGCGGCGTGATCGTGCCGGTGACGGAGCAGTTCGGGCTGCCGGTGAAGTTCGTCGGGCTGGGCGAGACCGCTGACGACCTGGAGGTTTTTTCCCCCGAGCGTTTCGTGGCGGCCCTGCTGGAAGGCGCCCTCGCCTCCGCCGGCTGAAAGCGGCCAAATCCGCCGGTGTTCCCGACCCAGCCGGCAAGGTTTATCGCGCCGCGGTGTCGGCCGGGGCAACCTTGCGGGTTCGCAAACCGGCACCATAGTTTGGCGGCCGCCCGGGTCGATACCGAACCTAGGATCGGGGGGAATGCGTGTCCGTAGTGGCGGACGTGGCACGTGCGACTCCCGATGGATGTCACTCACGCCCTCGCACACCGTGCGAATCACACCGATGACTATGGGGGTCTTCACAATCATGCGACGCACCAGTTTCAAGCTGCCACTCTGGGTGGCGGCTTCTCTCCTCACCGCCACGACCGCCTGGGCACAGGCGCCGGTCATTCCAAACGTGCCTCAGGAAGATGCCTACCAGCTGCGGGCACTGCCGCCGCAGGAAGCTCAAGAGGAAGCCGAGACGGCCGTGCCGAACCGCTACCTCGAGACTGAGTTCCTGAAAGAGCGTGGCATCGCCACCTACGGCTGGGTCAACGCTGGTATCGGCGGCAACAACTGGGGCTCGCCCTGGAACGGCCCGATCACGTTCAACGACCGCAACTGGCAGGGCCAGATGAACCAGCTCTACCTCGTCAACGAGAAGGTGCTCGACACCGAGGACGGCGGTTTTGACTGGGGCGGTCGTGTCGACCTGCTCTACGGCACCGACTATATCTACACGACGGCCCGCGGACTCGACGGCAAACTGCTCAACCAGCAGTATGGGGGCCAGCCGTCATGGGGTGGCCGTTACTACGGTTTGGCCATGCCGCAGCTCTATGCGGAAGTCGGCTATGACAAGCATGCCGTCAAGGTCGGTCACTTCTACACGATCATCGGGTATGAAGTCGTGCCGGCGATCGGCAACTTCTTCTACACGCACGCCTACACGATGCAATACGGCGAGCCGTTCACCCACACCGGCATCCTCGACACCTACAAGGCCAACGACCAGTTGACGTTGTATGGCGGTATCACCAACGGCTGGGACAACTACAGCGATCCCATCAACATCCTGGGCCCGATCTCGAACTCGGGCTACCCGGGCGCGAACAGCAACGCCGCGTTCCTCGGTGGTGCGACGATGAAGAGCTCCGACGAGCAGCAGTCTTTGTCGATCATGGCGACGAGTGGCAATGAATTGGCCAATTTCGCGACGAACGCCGTGGGCAACCGCTCGATGTTCAGCACGGTCTACACGAACGAGCTGAATGACAAGGTCACCTACGTGTTCCAGAACGACAACGGCTGGCAGTTCAACGCCGGCACCCCCGACACGTTGAACCAGGCCCAGCCGGGCACGGCCCAGTGGTATGGCATCAACCAGTACCTGTTCTACAACTTCAGCGAAACGCTCGTCGGCGGCATGCGGTTTGAATGGTTCCGCGACAACAACGGCTATCGTGTTTACTCGGGGCTACGGAACTTCGTGGCGGGCGTGCCGCAGGGGCCGGGCAACTGGAACACAGGGTACCAGGGCAACTTCTGGCAGATGTCGTACGGCCTCAACTGGAAGCCCACCAACAACTGGATCATCCGGCCAGAGCTGCGATACGACTGGTACACGCCAGACAAGGCGAACGGGAATCTCCCGTTCGGCTCAAACTTCGACAAGTACGGCCAGCTCTACGGCGGCTGCGACGCGATCTGGCAGTTCTAGTTTCATGGCGGCATGGCCTCTACGGCCCGTGCCTTGCCGCCTGACACCAATGTCTCAAGCGAGGCCCGCCGGAAACCCCGGCGGGCCTCGCCCCGTTTGGTCCCTTGCTGGAAGGGGTTCCAGACTCGTCGTAAGTCCAACAAACCCGACGCAAACAGGCGCGTTCGGAGGTTTGGGCAATATAGGGCGTCTGGCGCGTTGTACGGATTTTTGGCTTGCCGCTAGGTTCGAAGCCTGGAGTTCGCAGGATTTCCTCGGATTCCTTGGATCACTCAGAAACGAAACCTCTTGGAGACGCCCACTTCTGCCCGATGACAGAAGGGGTCGTTTACGGGGAGCAAGTCATGATCAGTGTCCGCAACGCAGTCCGCCTCCGGCGGGTGTCCTTGAGCCTCTTCCCCCAGACCATTCGGAATGGCCGTGTCCCGGCCTTGTCGCTGGTCGCTGCCGCATTTCTGGTGGCCACCGCGTTTTCCTGCGGTCTGGCGTCCGCGTCCGATCGCTGGCTGACCAGCTACGAGACGGCCATGGAAACGGCCCAGGAGACGGGCCGGCCGGTCCTCACGATCTTCACCGGGAGCGACTGGTGCCCCCACTGCCGGACGCTGGAAGAGAACGTCCTGGCGACCGACACGTTCCTCGACTGGGCCGATGGCCGGGTCGTGCTCCTCATGATCGACCTGCCGCAACACGGGATTTCCCAGGCGGTCCGCTCCGAGCGGTCGCAGGTCTGCATCAAATACGGCGTCCGCACGTTTCCCAGTGCCCTGCTGATCGGGCCTGACGGCCAAAAAATTGCCCTCCAGTCCGGGTACACGGGGCAGTCACCCAACACCTGGGTTGCCCAGTTTGCCAGCCATGTGCCGGCTCCCGTTGCAAAGACGGCCAGCGTCTCGTCTGCCCGGGTGCTCCCGTCGCTCGACAAGGCGGTGGAAACGGCGAAAACGGCCCAGCGGCCCATGCTGCTGCTAGTGTCCAAGAGCGGCAACGTGAAGGCGTCCTCCCAGGTCGCATCCCTGATCAAGGACCCGGAATTCGAGTCCTTTGCCCACGACAACTTCGTGGTGGCGACCGTGCCGGCGACCGAGCAGGGCGACACCCAGTCGGAACAGAACCTGGAACACCTCCTCGGCGGGGTGGAACTGGGGCCGGATGCGGTGGAGCTGATCGTCACCGAAGATGGCCAGACGCCGCTATTCAGCCAATCAGCGGCCCAGCCGCCACAGCGGATCGTGAACGGCCTGCGGCGGTTCCTCATGGCCCGCCAGGCCGCCCGGAACTTCAGCCAGCGGCGGTAGCGGCTGTGGGTCACGCTTGATCCCCCGGCTCGCGCCGGGGGCTTTTATTGACCCATACAAGCCCCGAGCGCCAGCGACGGGATGTTGCGTCCGCTTGATCCCCCGGCTCGCGCCGGGGGCTTTTATTGACCCATACAAGCCCCGAGCGCCAGCGACGGGATCATCCGCTCCCGCAATGTACTGGCCGAGGCGGGGGTCGAACCCGCACGGAGATCACTCTCCACGGGATTTTAAGTCCCGTGCGTCTGCCTGTTTCGCCACTCGGCCGTCGCGTCGTACTCGCAGCGATATTCCGGTCGAACCGGGTGCCGCTGAGACTCTTGGCGGCCCGATCCTATCGCCGCCCGAACAGCTGCTGCAAATCGCGGTCGGCGGCTGAGCCGATTACAATGATCTGCCTCACCGCTCTCTTGGCCGCGAAGGACCGCTTCTTGAACCAACTTGCCGCCCCCGCCGTTCCGCTGCCAGGCATCGACGGCTTCCTCGGCACTCGGGCCTCATTTGGCATGGACGTCGTGCTGGTGGGCCTGATCGCCCTGCTGCCGGTACTGGCCTGGAGCATCCATCTGGTCCGCAACCGGCGGGCCTACGCGGCCCACAAGCGGCTGCAGATCTTCATCGCCGGGGCGTTGCTGGCGGCGATCGTGGTCTTCGAGATCGACGTCCGGCTGATCAGCGACTGGAAGGTACGTGCCGCCGCGGCCGGCCAGAATCCCTGGTGGCCTGCCGGCGTGCTCACGGCCCTGGGCATCCATCTCGTCTTTGCCGTCTCGACGCTCGTGCTCTGGATCTGGGTGGTCTGGGAGGCGTTCCTGCGGTTTCCGGTGCCGCCGACGCCCGGCACCCACGGCCCGCGGCATCGCTTCATGGCGAGGCTGGCCGCCCTCGACCTCGTGCTCACCGCCGTCACCGGCACGATCTTCTACTGGCTGGCCTTCGTGGCCATTCGCTGATCCCCGGCCGACTTCCCTTCCGCAGCCGCCACCCAACGGCAGATCGCCAGCCCGCCGAAGTAGAGCAGGCAGAGAGGGATCGCCAGAAAGAGCAGGCTGTAGGGATCGGC
Source organism: Planctomycetaceae bacterium (assembly GCA_947459185.1). Taxonomy (GTDB): domain Bacteria; phylum Planctomycetota; class Planctomycetia; order Pirellulales; family UBA1268; genus CAMCQY01. The sequence continues at coordinate 11,489 of CANHCU010000093.1, forward strand.
GGGCGTGAGGATGGCCGACACCACGAAGATCACGATCACCGCGATCCGCCACTGCGATGCATAGGTCGCCGCATCGAACACACCGATCCGTTCGAGAAACAGCATCACGAGCGGCAGTTGAAAGCCCAGTCCGAAGCCGATCGGCAGAATGAGCACGAACCCCAGCCACTCGCTGATGCGGGGGTCGGGGTCGAGCCCGAGCCACTCGTTGAATTCGAGCAGGTAGTCGAGCACGAAGTCGAACACGAAGAAAAACGCCAGGGACACGCCGGCCAGAAAGAGCCCGATGCTGATCGGCAGGAAGAGCCAGACCCAGCGCTTTTCGTGGGGGTAGAGGCCGGCTGCCACGAAAATCCAGAGCTGGTAGAAGATCCAGGGGCTCGCCAGCACGACGCCGGTGAGGAGCGCCGCCTTCACGTAGATGCCGAAGGCCTCCTGGGCGCTCAAGGTCGTGATGCTCACCCGCGGATCCCGCGACAGCGGCTGCCAGAGGAGCATCGGCACGAGTTCGTCGAGCGAGAAGGCGGGGGCCGGTGGCCCTCCCTTGCCCGCGGATGCCGGCGGCGCAGCCGCGCCGACAGGCTGCCCGGCCGTGGCCGATTGTGGGGAGGGCAGCACCATCGTGTCGCTGGCGACTGGGTCGAGCACGCGGCGCAGCCGGTCGGGGTGCACCTCCCGCAGTTCGAACGACATCCCGTGCCGCTCGACGGCGTCGATGATCTCGTCGCGGGAGTAGGGCAGGGGGGGGCCGCCGGCCTGCCGCGGCTGCCAGGTGTCGAAGGTCTCGATCGCCCGCTCGGAGTAATACTTGCCGAGCGCCCGGCGGAGAGGCTCCTCGATCATGTGGACCACCGGCCGGGCCACGTAGAACCCGATGAGCACGGCGATCGCCAGCCCGAGCGCCCCGCGAATCAGACAGACCCGCAGTTCCTCCAAATGCTCGCCGAACGTCATCGTCGAGCTTTGGAACAGGTCCTCGTCGGAAGGTCTCGGCATGGCGTGATGTGCCTGGTTTTCCGGTGAATCCGGAGACTCTATGTATACCTCAAAAACAGGCGACATGCTGGTCGCCGCCGGGACGGCAGAAGTCACCCGCGTCTCCCGCATTGGTTCGCCGGCTGCGGCATGCTCGTCGCCGGCGGATTCTGCTACGGGAGGATCTTGGACGAATCGTGCATCGCTTGTGAGTCGCAGAATTCACCGGACTCCTTCGCGTGCCTCCGACCGGCTCCTCAGCGGCAACCTTCACGCGAAACACGACATCGTGTCGTTCCTCCGCCATCCAAGCCCGCAGCGCAAGCAAGGGAAAGCGGGTGGCCTTGTGGGCTGGAACGCGGATTCCTCTCGCTTGCGCGTCGGGCTTGTATGGGACTCTGCAAACGTCCGGCGACGGCGCATGGGCAGCCCCGAACCGTTACGCCCCGTACTTGCCGAATCGCAGGGCGTGGGCCATCGCCAGCAGCATCAGGTGCTTCGCCGGAAACTGGCCGAAGCCGCCCCGCAGGCAGTCCCGCTCTGAAAACTTCTCCAGCCCGTCCTGCCGGCACGTGTCGGCCACCAGCAGCGTCGGCACCGGGTGCCAGGAGTGGCTCTTCAGCTTGCTCGGCGTCGAGTGGTCGCCTGTCACGATCAGCACGTCGGGGCCGAGCTTCTCAATCCGCGGCATCGCCCGATCGAGTTCCTCGATCCGCTTCACCTTCTGCTCGAAGGCGCCGTCCTCGCCGGTTGAGTCGGTGTATTTGAAGTGCATGAAGAAAAAGTCATAGTCGTTCCAGCACTTCGCCAATTCGTCGATCTGCTCGTCGAGCGACTGGGCCTTCCCCACGAGCGTCATGCCGGCGAGCTGGGCCAGCCCCTTGTACATCGGGTAGACGGCGATTGCCGCGGCGCGGAGCCCGTAGAGGTCGAGGTAGCTCGGCAGCTGCGGCTTGGCCGCGAAGCCGCGGAGCACCATGCCGTTGGCCTTCTTCTCGTCGGCGAGGATCGTGCGGGCCTGCCGCACGAACTCCTTGGCGATGTCGGCCGTCCGCTGGGCCGCGGGTGTGACCGGCGAGGGATCGAGCGGCGCGACGCCGGTTGCCTGCGGGTCGGTGTCGGCCACGCCGCCGTCGAGGCCCTCGCCGCGGAAGACCACCACGAAGCGATGCTCCTTCACAGGCTTCACGAACGTCTCAACCCCGGGAATTGTTACTGCCTGGAGACGTTCGACGACTTTGAAGCTCTCCTCCGATGGAATCCGGCCGGCGCGGCGGTCGCTGATCAGACCGGCCGAGTCGAGCGTGCAGAAGTTGCCCCGCGCGGCCACGTCTTTGGGACCAAGTTCGAAGCCGATGCCGGTGGCTTCGAGCGCCCCGCGGCCGATCTTGAAGGCGAGTGGGTCGTAGCCAAAGAGGCCGAGGTGGCCCGGGCCGGAGCCAGGCGTGATGCCGGGCAGCACCGGCACGCTCAGTCCGCTGGTGCCGCGGCTCGCCAGACGGTCGAGGTTGGGCGTGTTGGCAGTTTCCAGTTCGGTCCGGCCATGGGGCTCCATGGGCAGGCCACCGAGGCCGTCCGCCACGAGCATCACGATCTTCGATCCATTCTTCTCGGCCAGCTCGCGAACCAGTTCGTGCTCGGTCATGGGTGCTGCCAACTCCTATGGGGTGCGGATAACGGATGATTGTGGAACGGCTGGCCGCAGCGGCCGGGCCGTGGGCTACATTCTGGCGAGAGCCTACCCGTTCCCGCCGTGGACGGCACCACCCTCCGCCCGGCTCCAGCCAAAACCGCACGAGCACCGGTCGATCCCCGATGAGTGTCATCCGCCCAAAGCTCCCCGAAGACCCGATCGCGTATGAACCCGCGGCCGCGTGGATGCGTCGCGGCAGTTCGCCGGACCGCCGCGACGCGGCCGAAGCCGGGCTGGAACAGGCTCGCAAGGATCTACTCAGCTGTGCCGACGTCGTGCGGCCCGACCAGCTCCTCGACACCTACAACACCGGCGGCGGGCGGGCCGACAGCGAGCTCTTCGCGATCCTGCAGGTCGCGCGGCGGATCCGCGACACGGTCGATCGCGTGATCGTGCTGGGGGACGGCTGCGGACCTCTGGGGGCGCGGGCGATCTTCGAGTCGTGCGCTCATCCCTGCCACAACGACCTCTCCCGCGGTGAACGGGGCGGCAGGCCGCGGCTCTCGTTCGTGGGCTCGCCTCTCGACAACGACGCCATGCAGGGACTGCTCGACCTCGTGGCCCCCGCAGGAAAACCTCGCCGCAGCGATCTGCTCGACCAGTGGGCGATCATTGTGGGAGGCACGACCGATGGCTGGCCCGGGATGGCCGCAGCCACACGGCTTCTGCTTGCGTCGCTCTTCGAGAGCGTGGGGGGAGATCGTGCCGAGGTGGCCGACCGCGTGGTGCCGATCACGGCAGATGCCGGCGGCTTGGCCGACCTGGCCGCGGCGCTTGGCTGCACCACCACCTTCACGATTCCTGAGAGCCTCGGTGTGGGCGGCTCCGTGTTCACGCCGTATGGACTGCTTCCGGCGGCGGTCGTCGGCATCGACGTGGTGAGGCTCCTCCAGGGCGCGGCCGCGATGAACCGCCGCTTTCGCGAGGCGCCCGTTTCGGAAAACCCCGTGCTGCAATTCGCCGGGGCGTCGCGGCACATGGCCGAGCAGGAGGGCATAGCCCGCGTGCTGGCGAGCCCGAGCAGTCAGCTCGACGCGGTCGGCCGTTGGCATGGCCGGCTCGCGGCCACGGCACACCGAGGAAAGACCCTGACCACGAAGCTCGTAGTCAAGGAGCCGAGGCGCGACCCGCTGGTCGTGCCCGCGCTCCCAGCCTGTGCCGCGAATGCAGACGGACTCGACCGCCTGACCGGAACCTCCTGGCCCGACCTGCTTGCTGCCACTCATGCAGACCACGCCAGCCCAGAGCCAGCCAATCCAGAACAGCCCACCGACACGATCCTCCTCCCCCGGGTCGACGAACACTCAATCGGCCAGTTGCTCCAGTTCTTCGTGCTGGCGAGACTCGTCGAGTGAAATCTCCAGATGCTGAGGAGCCGGTCGGAGGCACGCGCAGGAGCCGGTGAACTTTGCGACTCACGAGCGATTCGCCATCGTCCATGAGCCTCCTGTAGCAAAGTCCGCCGGCGACGAGCATGCCGCAGCCGGCGACGGTGTGTTCACGAAAAACATCGCATCGTGCGATTTTTTCTTGGCCGACATCCGTCGGCTGGTGCTGACCCGGCCCTCCGGGCCTAGCGAGCGGGTATAGTCTCCCACACCACCCCATTCGCCCGGAGATGTTCCCATGCCCGTCACGCTCACCTGGACCGGCCACGCCACCTGGCTCATCGACACCGGCGCCGGCGTCCTGCTCGTCGATCCCTTCTTCGACGCGTGCCCCACGGCCTCGATGAAGGCCGGCGATGTCGCCTGCGACGCGATCCTCGTCACCCACGGACACT
>CANHCU010000094.1 GCA_947459185.1 Planctomycetaceae bacterium
AACGTCCACCCACTGGATCACGCCATTGGGATCGACGATGAAGGTGGCCCGCAGGCAGTAGCCCTCGGTCTTTTCCAGGATGCCCAGCTCGGCCGAGAGCTTTTGGGCTGCAATCAGCGGGAATTTCAGGTCTGCCAGGTCGGGATGGGCCCGCCGCCAGGCGAGGTGGGAATACTCGTTGTCGGTGCTGCCGCCGACGACGCTTGTGTCGCGGTCACCGAAGGCCTTCACCTGCTTGTTGAATTCGGCGATCTCCGTCGGGCAGACAAACGTGAAATCCTTCGGGTAGAAGAAATACACGACCCACCGGCCGGCGTAGTCGGCATTGGTGAGGAGTTTGACATCGTCCTTGCCGGTGCCGACGCAGGCCTGGGCGGAATAGTGGGGAAAGGAATCGCCGACGGTAAGCATGGTAAGGTTCTCCGGGGAAGAACCTCAGAGTGTACGGGCCGCTGCCTGCCCGTTCAACTTGTCTGCCCGTTCAACAGTTCCCGGCGTTCAGCAAGACCATGCGTTCCACACACGACACGCCGCACCTCCACCACGACCCGCTCACCGCCAGGACGGTCTTCGCGGCCCCGGGCCGAGCCCAGCGACCAAATGAGCTGGAGGGGGCGACGATCCGTTGCCCGTTCTGCGCCGGAAACGAGTCGCTCACTCCCCCCGCCCTACTGCGGTCGCCCCGCTCGGCCGCCGAACCGTGGCGGGCCCGAATCGTGCCCAACCGGTTTCCGATCGTGACCGACACGGCCGGCGACTCGCCCGGAGAGATCGGTCAACCGGGAGCCCCGCGGCCCGCCCATGGGGTGCACGAGGTCGTGATCGAGTCGCCGGCGCACGTGCGGAGCATTCTGGCCATCGATCCCGCCGACTGGCGGAGTCTCTGGGAACTCTGCCGGGAGCGTCTGGCGACCCTCGCCGACCAGAGCGGGCTGGCCTGGGCCACCGTCTTCAAAAACTCTGGGCCGCGAGCCGGCGCGTCGCTCGAGCATGTGCACAGTCAGCTCGTGGCCCTCGACTTCGTGCCGCCGGCCATCCTGGCCGAATTGGCCGTGGCGGGCCGCACGGCCGATCCCTTTGGTGATCTTCTGCGGCAGGCCGCGTTCGAGAACCGGATCGTGGAGGAGGCTGGTGATCTGGTGGCGGTGGTGCCTCCCGCGCCTCGACAGCCGTTTGAAACCTGGATCCTGCCTCGGACAGCCGAGCTGTATTTCCACGCCACCACGAGCGACCGCGTGGCTGCCCTGGCCGCGCTCACGCAGTCGCTCATCGGCCGACTCGACCGGCTCTTGCCGCAGGCCGACTACAACTGGTGGCTCCACCAGCCGCCGTATGGGCATGCTGTCGCCACCCACGCCGGTGCCCCCGTGCCCGCCCGCTGGCACTGGCATCTGGAGATCATGCCGCGGATCAACGGACTGGCCGGCTTCGAACTGGGCGCCGGCTGCCACATCACGACCGCAACACCGCAGGACTCCGCCCGCCGCCTCCGCGAGGCGTGAACACGTCCCGTCCCCAGCCGGCACGGTTCCATCCAAGCCCGCAGCGCCAGCAAGGGAATCCGCCTGCCATCTCTTCGCGGGCGTGAACACCTTTCCCAGCCGGCACACGCCCTACAGGCGGGTCGGCGGCGATGGCCTGCCCACACAGAATGAGCGAAAACCCGTTTGGCGCGGGGGTTCCCAGCCCCGACAATCACGAGTCCTCTTCCGCCAGCGCCACCTCAAGCGCCACCTCTTCCGGTTGCCATCATGTCGCCCGCCGTCCGGCTCGTCTTCGTCCTTCACAACCACCAGCCCGTCGGCAACTTCGACGGCGTCATCGAGCAGGCCTATCAGGACAGCTACCTGCCGTTCCTGGAACTGCTTGAACGTCATCCCGGCATTCGCCTGGCACTGCATACCAGCGGCCCACTGGCCGAATGGTTCGATAGCCACCATCCCGACTATCTCGACCGTATCGCCCAACTGGTTGCCGAACGGCAGATCGAGATCGTGGGCGGTGCGTTCTACGAGCCGGTGCTCGCGATGCTGCCGGCGCGGGACCGCATCGGTCAGATCCGGATGTCGACGGAGTGGCTCGAGCGCCGGTTTCAGACGAAGGTGACCGGCATGTGGGTGGCCGAGCGTGTCTGGGATCCTGGCATGACCCGCGACATCGCCGCCGCCGGCATCGAGTGGACGATCCTCGACGACTCCCACTTCAAGGCAGCCGGGCTTCCCGACGAACAGCTCGACCGCCACTGGCTCACCGAGGGGGACGGTGCCACGCTCGCCGTCTTCCCCGTCAGCGAACATCTCCGCTACGTGATCCCCTTCGCCGCACCCGAGGCCACGATCGATCACCTGCGGTATCTGGCCTCGCGGCGGCACGGCGCGCTGGCCGTCTTCGGCGACGACGGTGAGAAGTTCGGTGTCTGGCCCGACACGCGGAAGGCCTGCTTCGACGACGGCTGGCTGGAGACTTTTTTTGGTCTGCTCGAGGCCAACGCCGACTGGATTCAGATGTGTCTGCCATCGGAGGTCGTCCGCGAGGTGCCGCCGGCTGGCACGGTCTGGCTCCCTGAATGCAGCTACCGCGAGATGATGGAATGGGTGCTGCCGCCGGAGTCGCAGCTGGCCTGCATCGAGGCGAGAAAGACCTGTGCCGCCGATCCGCGGCTGGCCAGCGTGGCCCGGTTTCTGCGGGGAGGCTCCTGGCGAAACTTCCGGATGCGATATCCGGAGGCCAACGAGATGTATGCGCGGATGATGGCCGTCAGCCGGAGGCTCGAACGGCTCGCTGCAGTGCAGCCCGCTCTGAGTGGACCGGCAGCCGCGGCGCTTGCCGAGGCCACGCAGGCGCTCTACCGGGGGCAGTGCAACTGTGCCTACTGGCACGGCGCATTTGGTGGCATCTACCTGCCGCACCTTCGCAACGCCATCTACCACGAACTGATCGCCGCCGATGCAGCTGCCGACCGCGCGGAAGGGAGGCGCGGGCCGTGGGTGGAGGCGACGACCGACGACTTCGACTTCGACGGCCGGACGGAGGTCCGCCTTTCCAGCGACGGCCTCGATGCCTGGATCGCGCCGGCCCGCGGCGGCATGCTCTACGAACTCGACCTCCGCGATCAGGAGCACAATCTTCTGGCCACGCTCGACCGGCGGCCCGAGGCCTACCACGCGCAGGTGCTCGCCGGGCCGGGCAACGCTCGCAGCGTCGTCGATGCGTCGCAGGTGGCAAAATTCAAGCAGGAGGGGCTCGAGCGGATGGTCCGCTACGACGCCTCGCGGCGGAAGAGCCTGGTCGATCATTTCTGGGACTGTGGTGCCGAGGCCGAGCAGATCGTTGCCGGAACGGCGATGGAGCGAGGCGATTTTGCCGCCAGTGCCTACGAGGCGAGCATCCGCCGCAATCCGGGGCGAATCCAGGTGCTGCTCACGCGGGCCGGTAATGTCTGGGGCATTCCGTTCACGCTCTCGAAGGCGGTGACGCTCGAGGCCGGCTCGCGAACCCTCGAGATCGCCTACAAGCTCGAGGGGCTACCCCGCGATTTCCGCCAGCACCTCGCCGTCGAGTTCAACTTCGCCGGCATGCCAGACCGCGCCGAGGGTCGTTTTTTCTACGACGACACGCGGCGGAATCTCGGTGCGCTTGGCAGCACGCTCGACCTGGCCGACGTGCGAACGCTCGGACTCGTCGATGACTGGCTGGGGATCGACGCCCGGCTCTCCTTTGCCGAGCCGAGCAACGGCCTCGGTGCGGGCCTGTGGACGTTTCCGGTCCAATCGGTGAGCCAGTCCGAGGGCGGCTTTGAACTGGTGCACCAATCGGTCGTCGTGATGCCCCACTGGATCGTCACACCCGATGCCGATGGCATCTGGAAGGTGGCGATGCGACTGTCGATCGGCAACCTCAAGGCGGAGTCGGGTCAACGGCGTATTGACCGCCAGACCGCGCGAGTGTGAGCCAGTCGAGGTCGGGCTCGATCGCCGTCGCGTGGTGCGCGAGCATCGTCACCGGCACCGGCCGCAGCCGCTCAGCCAGATCGCTGGCGCTGTGGATCGCGATCGCCTGCGGGCTGGCAGGATCGTCATGGCTGTTTCCAGCAGGCTCGATCTGGGAGAGCACAACGGCCGCCACATGCAGGCCCTCGGCGCGGGCGGCTCGGACGACGGCCAGGGTGCGGCCGATCGCGCCGAGCCGAGCCGCATCGACCACCACAAGCGGCAGATCAAGGTCGCGGGCGAGGTCGGCGTTGAGCGTCGTCTCTCCCAGCGGCGAGAACAACCCGCCCGCCCCTTCCACGATCACGATATCACTGGCGTTGCGCCAGGCGTCGAACCCGCTGCGGAGGAGCGTGTCGTCAATGCGGCGGCCCTCGGCCAGAGCGCTGTGGGGCGGCGAGATCGCCGCCTCAAACCTCTGCGGGCAGACCGCTTCCATCGATAACGGCCGGCCGGCGGCCTCCCAGAGCCGGGCCATGTCACTCCCCGCGGCACCGCTTGGCGGCATGCCGCTGGCCACGGGCTTGTAGACGCCCACCCGCAGGCCCGACTGAAACCCACCCCGCATGAGTCCTCGCACGATCGCCACGGCGACCGCCGTCTTGCCGACGTCGGTGTCGGTGCCCGTCACAAACAGACCGCTTCCAGCCATTTTTAAGCTCGTTTTTAAGCCCGTTCACACCAACCAGTTGCCCCTTCTGCAGTCAGGTTCTACACTATGCCGATGGATTGAGACTGAGTCTCAATATTTTTCGTTGGTGTCGATGGTCGTTTTCCTCTGCTGTGGTTCGCTTTTTGAGGAGTCTGCCCATGTCGCTCGAACAAGTCGCCATCGGTTCCACGGCCCGCGTGGCCGACGTCTCCGGAAGTGATTCGACCTCGCTGCGGCTCTTGGAGATGGGGCTCACGCCCGGCGTGAACGTCCGCGTTGTCGGCACGGCGCCGCTGGGCGGTCCCATAGAACTCGAACTCCGCGGCTACAGGCTCTCGATCCGCCGCCATGAGGCGGCCCGCGTGGCCATCGCCAAGTGACCCACACCGCACGCCATGACCGCCACGCCTGACGGCTCTGCTTCGCCTGATGGCTCCCCGTCGCTTGCAGGGCGGGCGGGTCGCCCTGTCGTCGTCGCGCTCCTGGGCAATCCCAACACCGGCAAGAGCACGCTCTTCTCGGCGCTCGCCGGCATTCCGACGCGTATCGGCAACTATCCCGGCGTGACCGTCGAGGAAAAGCTCGGCCGCTTCAGCCATCGCGGCCAGTCGATCGAACTCATCGATCTACCAGGCACCTATAGCCTTGTGCCAAAGAGCCCCGACGAACAGGTGGCCGTGGACGTGCTTTACGGTCGGCTCGCGGGCGTGCCCACACCCGACTGCGTGGTCGTGGTCGCAGACGCCACCAACCTCGAACGCAACCTCTACCTCGCCACGCAGGCGCTCGCCCTCGGCCTGCCGACCGTGGTGGCGTTGACGCTCTCCGATGTGGCCGATGACAAGGGGATCACGATCGACTCCGCGGAGTTGGGCCGCCGGCTTGCCTGCCCGGTTGTCCGCGTGGTGGCACCGACGCGGGCCGGGATCGATGCCCTCGGCGACGCAGTCCTCTCGGTGATGCAGTCGCCCCGGCAGCCGCCGCAGGGGCTCGATGCCCATCTGTCGGCGGTGGATCCGCGTCACGAACCGGCGGCCCGCGAGGCGATCGCCCGCTATGCCTGGATCGAGCAGCTGCTCTCGGGCGTCGTGCATCGGCAGCCGCCCGCCAGCAGGCCGCTCGGCGAACGGATTGACGATGTTCTCACCCACCGCCTCTGGGGCACGCTCGTGTTCGCGGCCACGATGCTCGCCATGTTTTCATCGATCTTCTGGCTGGCGACGCCGCTCATGGATGGCATCTCCAGCGGAATGGACTGGGTCAGCGGGCTGGCCGAGAGCCTCCTGCCCGAGGGGGCCATCCGGTCGCTCGTGGTCAATGGCGTGCTGGCCGGCGTGGGCGGCGTGGTGGTCTTCGTACCGCAGATCGCGATGCTCTTCCTGTTCGTGGCCATCCTGGAGGGCTGCGGCTATCTCTCCCGCGCGGCGTTTCTGATGGACCGGCTGCTGTGCAGCGTGGGTTTGGGCGGCAAGTCGTTCATCCCACTGCTTTCGAGCTTTGCCTGCGCGATTCCAGGCATCATGGCTGCGCGGACGATCGAGAACCCGCGGGATCGCCTGCTCACGATTCTCGTCGCGCCGCTGATGAGCTGCTCGGCCCGTCTACCCGTCTACCTCCTCCTCTGCGGTGCCTTCGTGCCCAACGTCGCCGTCGGCGTTTCCTGGCTGCGGCTGCCGGCCCTGGTGCTCGCCGGCATGTATGCCGTGGGAGTGGCGACGGCGGCGCTGGTGGCGCTTCTCCTCTCGCAGACGATCTTTCGCGGCCCGCCGCAGCCCTTCGTGATGGAACTCCCCGGCTGGCGGTGGCCGCGGTGGCCGGTCGTGTTGGAGCGGGTTCGCGAAGCGGTCTGGTCGTTCCTCCAGAATGCCGGCACGTTGATCGTGGCGGTGAGCATCGTGGTCTGGGCGCTTTCGAGCTATCCCCACAACGACGCCGTCATCGACGCCGACGTGGCCGCCCGCCGCGAGGTGCTCTCCGCGCGACTGGCCGGCCTGAAGGCAGATGATCCAGACCAGACGGACGTGGCTGAGGAACTCGCCGCCCTCGACACCGACGACGGACTCGCAGCCGCCCGCCGCGGCGCCGCCCAGCGACACAGCGCCCTGGGCTGGATGGGACGGCTGGTCGAGCCGCTCGTGAAACCCCTGGGCTGGGACTGGCGACTGGGATGCGCCGCGATCGCGAGCTTTCCTGCCCGCGAGGTGGTGCTCGGCACGCTGGCGGTGATCTACAACCTCGGCGACATCGATCCGGGCGAAGAGGAGGGGGGCACGGCGCTGGTGCGTCGCCTCCGTGCCGCCACGTGGGATGGTACGAACCGCAAGGTCTTCACGCTGCCGGTAGCCCTGTCGATCATGGTTTTCTTCGCCCTGTGTGCACAGTGTGCCAGCACGCTGGTCGTGATCGGCCGGGAAACATCGAGCTGGCTCTGGCCCGTGGTCACGTTCACCTACATGACCGTCTTGGCCTGGCTCGGGGCCTTCGCCACCTACCAGATCGGCACCTGGATGGGTGGCTGACGCTCCCGCTCCATGCAGGATCTCATCGCCATCGCCGTCGCGACCGCTGCTGCCCTTTGGCTCGCATGGTCGCTGAAGAAGCGGTTCTTCGCCCCGCCCTGCCAGCCACCGTCCGTCCCCGGCGGCGGCGACGGCTTCGTGCCGCTCGAGAGTCTCACGAAGCCCAAACGCTGATTCCAGGCTGCGCCGCCCCCGCAAACACGTGCAGGGCAGCCACTGCCACGCGGTCTCGCGGCATCGATGGCACAAAAAAACCGGGGCGTCTTTGCGGACGCCCCGGCCTTGTTTCTGTGAGCTGACGACCTGCCCGACGGTCGGACCGCCAAGCGCGAAGACCAAGCGCGAAGACCAAGCGTGACGACTAGTACATGTCGTAGTCGCCGCCGTGGCCACCGCCACCGGCCTTCGGCTTGGAGTCCTTCGGCTTCTCGGCGATCAGAGCATCGCTGGTGAGCAGCAGCGTCGAAACGCTGGTGGCATTTTGCAGCGCCGTCCGTGTCACCTTGGCCGGATCGATCACGCCCGCCTTGACGAGGTCTTCATACTCGTTGGTGGCGGCGTTGTAGCCGAAGTTCCCACTGCCGGCGAGAACCTTCTCGCAGACGATCGAACCGTCCTGGCCGGCGTTGGACGAGATCATCGTCACCGGCGCCCGACAGGCACGAACCACGATGTTGAAGCCGACCGTCTCGTCGTCCGAGAGGCCCTTCGGCTTGACATGCGAACTGGCCCGCAGGAGAGCCACGCCGCCGCCCGGCAGGATGCCCTCTTCGACAGCGGCCCTCGTCGCATGCAGCGCGTCCTCGACACGGGCCTTCTTCTCCTTCATCTCGCTCTCAGTCGCGGCACCGACGTTGATCTTGGCCACGCCGCCGGCGAGTTTCGCCAGCCGTTCTTCGAGCTTCTCGCGGTCGTAGTCGCTGGTGGCAGCGGCGATCTCGTGCCGGATCTGCTCGATCCGCGACTTGATCGCCGCGGTCTTGCCGGCACCCTCGATGATCGTGGTGTTGTCCTTGTCAACGATCACCTTCTTGGCACGGCCCAGCTCGGCGAGGCCGAGATTCTCGAGCTTCATGCCGAGATTCTCGAACACGGCCGTGGCACCGGTGATGATGGCAATGTCTTCCATCATCGCCTTCCGCCGGTCGCCGTAGCCCGGGGCCTTCACGGCACAGACCTGGAAGGTGCCCCGCAGCCGGTTGATCACGAGCGTGGCCAGCGCCTCGCCGTCCACCTCTTCCGAGACGATCAGCAAGGGCTTGCCGGCATTCACGACAGCCTCGAGCAGCGGGACGATGTCCTTGACGCTGGAGATCTTCTTCTCGAACACGAGGATGTAGCAGTCTTCGAGCACGCACTGCATCTGCTGCGGGCTGGTGACGAAGTAGGGGGAGAGGTAGCCGCGGTCGAATTGCATGCCCTCGACCCATTCGACCTCGGTCTTGAGGCTCTTGCCCTCATCGACCGTGATCACGCCGTCCTTGCCGACCTTGTCCATCGCCTCGGCGAGCAGTTCGCCAATCTCCGGGTCGTTGTTGGCGGCGATCGACGCCACCTGGGCCATTTCCTTCTTGCCCTTCACCGGGATCGACATGTCTTTGAGCTTGCCGGCGATCTCCTCGACCGCCTTCTCAATGCCGGCCTTCATCTGGATCGGATTCACGCCCGCCACGACAGCCCGCAGGCCTTCGTTGAAGACAGCCTCGGCCAGTACCGTCGCGGTCGTCGTGCCGTCACCGGCCACGTCGCTGGTCTTGCTGGCCACTTCGCGCACCATGCGGGCGCCCATGTTCTCGTAGACATCCTCGAGGTCGATTTCCTTGGCAACGGTCACGCCGTCCTTGGTGACCGTGGGGGAGCCGAAGCTCTTCTGCAGGATGACGTTGCGTCCCTTGGGGCCGAGCGTCACCTTCACAGCGCGGGCCAGTTTGGCGACGCCGCGACGCATTGCCTCGCGCGCTTCCTGATCGAATGCCATCATCTTGGACATGGTTCAAATCTCCTCGGAATGGGTTCTGTGTGAAAAGACTGTGTGGACTGTGGAAAAGATCATGACCGCAGGTGGAGCCCTGAACGGGGCTGGACGGGCGACTGGATGAGCCCACGGCGGATCAGCCAAGCACCGCGAGGATGTCGTCCTCCCGCATGAGGAGCAGTTCATCGTCGCCCACCTTGAACGCCTCGCCCGCATAGCTGGTGAACACGACTCGGTCGCCCGGCTTCACCTGCAGGGGGTGACGGTGGCCCTTGGAGTCGAACTTGCCTTCGCCAACGCTGACCACGGTGCCGCGGGCCGGCTTGTCTTTGGCGGAATCGGGCAGCAGGATGCCGCCGGCGGTCTTCTGCCCGCTCTCCTCACGCTCCACGACCACGCGGTCACCCAACGGGATCAGAGTTGACTTCTTCTTGGCGGGCTTGCTCGCGGTGGCTGACATGATCAAAACCTTTCTGAAGCGAAGTTAGGAGTGAGGGATGAAAACGGTCCGACCGTGGCGATCTGTCTTGCTTGGCTTGCTTGGCAATCGGGCCCTGTTCTCTGGCGACCGAACCGTGCACACAAGCCGATCGCCGCAGGGAATACCGAGACGCCGTTCGCCTGCCGGATCAGGACCTCATCAGACAGGCCCAACCGGAAGAAGCAACTGGCGCGCCAGATGGCCGCGATTTTACTGCATTGCCGGGGCGACCGGGAGAAACACGGGCCCCGTCGGCCGAACGGCCTCCCGCAACCCCGTCAGCCCGGCCCACCAGGCCCTGCCAGTTTGGCAGCGCCGTCCAGCAATTGACGGCCAGCGGTAGACGGCCCTCTCATGGTAAATGGACGGCCGACCGGCTACGCTCAAGCGTTCTCAACCTAGACAGTTCCCCAACCGCTCGGATGGGGAGGCTGCTTAGTGGCTTGGAACGAGAGTCTGCATGGCAACGCATCGGCGGATTGACGTCTCCAAACTGGGTGACGTCACGATCGTCAGGTTTTTAGACAAGAAAATACTCGACGAGGCAGGCATCCTGGAACTCGGTGCCGAGCTGTTTGGACTCGTGGAACTGGAAAACCGAAAGAGCCTCCTGCTCAACTTCGCAGGCGTTGAATTCCTCTCCAGTGCCGCGCTCGGCAAATTGATCACGCTCGATCGCAAGGTCAAGTCGAACAAAGGCCGGATGAAGATGAGCAACATTCGTCCGGAGATTCTCGAAGTGTTTCAGATCACGAAGCTCAACAAGATTTTTGACATCCGCAAGGACGAGGCCGAGGCCATCTCGGCATTCGCGTGAGCGGCGCGGCCAGACGGGACGGCTACGGCCGAAAGACACGCGATGCCACACCGAAAACCCCCGACCGACCAGCCCGCGCAGCAGTCCGAGCCCGGGGATGCCGCTGAATGGCGGCGCGAACTCGAGCTCCCCAGCGAGCGCGGAGCCAGTCGGCTGATCACAGAGGATCTTCTCGAGCAACTCGGAGTCCATGGCTGGTCGCCGTCGGACATCTTCGCGATCCATCTCGCTGCCGAAGAGGCGATCGTCAACGCGATCGTGCATGGCAACAAGCTCGACCCCGGGAAGGTAGTCCGCGTCGCCTGCGTGGTCTCGCCGACCGTGGCGCGGATC
Source organism: Planctomycetaceae bacterium (assembly GCA_947459185.1). Lineage (GTDB taxonomy): Bacteria > Planctomycetota > Planctomycetia > Pirellulales > UBA1268 > CAMCQY01. The sequence goes on from CANHCU010000094.1 coordinate 10,767, forward strand.
GAAGTGGCCGACGAAGGTTCTGGGTTTGACCCCTCCTCGGTGCCTGACTGCAGGCTGGAGGATCGCCTCGACGCGCCCAATGGCCGCGGCGTGATGCTGATGCGGACGTTCATGACTCGCATCGAATACAACGCCAGTGGAAATCGGGTGCTGATGGAAAAGCAGCGGCAGCCGGCGGAGGGCTGATGGCTGAGGGCGGGGCGGCTGCAAACGGCCTCTGTTTCCCGGGCAGGCGACTCCCGGCAGCCGTTCTCTACCCCATCGATTTCCCTGCCGAGTTAGGGTATTTTGGTTGGCACATTCCCCGATAGCTCAACGGTAGAGCGAGCGGCTGTTAACCGCTAGGTTGTAGGTTCGAATCCTACTCGGGGAGCTCTGGCCCTTTTTGAAGGTGGCCGCAAGAGACCGCACGAAGCCGCAGAGTGACGCAAGTCGTTCTGCGGCTTGTGTTTTTGGCCGCGGCCGAATTTTTCGGTGCGACCTCCTGCGGGGTCCTGCGAGCAACAACTGCGTCGGATTATGCGTCGCTTTTTAGACCGAACACTTACGGGATCTTAGGGCGAACAAAATTCGAGCTTTTCGCGGATCGGTGCCGGTCATGTCCCCTGACGAGTCTTCGCCACCATCGCTCTGACCGTCCCGCTGGTCGGCGTGGCAGTCAACGCCGCGGTCACATCCATCCCCACGCTCCGCCGGCTCAAGTTGGGAGGGACTTCACTCACCGACTCCGATCTCACCGCGCTCGCCGGCGCGACACAGCTCGAAGAACTCTCCTTTGGCATCCTCGATCTACCCGACGAGCGTCTGCCACAGCTGCAGGCCTTCTCCTTCCTGAAGTCTCTGCGTCTCGCTCCGGCCAAGAAATCCTTCAGCCCGGAGACCCAGGAGAAAATCAAAGCCTTGTTCCCGAAGACCAAAGGCGAATTCCAATAGACCGTCGAACCAATCGCCCAGATCGACGTGAAGACTGACACTGGGACCGTGGCAACAACGCTCAACTCAGCGTTGTCAGCAAGTGAGGGGCTCCTCTCCATTGCGAGCCACGCGTGCCCGATGCTCTGATGAGCGGTCGAGCCCTCCGCTGCTCGGCGGGTCAGGCGGCCACCGCACGTGGGATCGCTATCGACGGAGGACGGTGATGCAGTCGCCGAAACGGGGCACGCCGATGCGGCGACGCCCACACGGTGAATCCCGCGTCCACATCGACTCCTGACGTTCCACCATCAGGCCCGCTTCCTCGGCCCAGCGGCGGATGTCAGCGGAGGACACCGGCGACCGCCAGCCGTGATCAGCGGCCACACCGTCCCCACGCCGCCACCACTGCCGGAGCCGCTTCGCGATGCGTTCGGCCAGGCCCGTCCGGCGGTCAGCATGATGCAGCACAGCCACTCCTCCCGCGCGGAGCACCCGCCCGATCTCGGCGAAATACCGTGCACATTCCTCACGCCCCACGTGCACGAGACAGTCATAACTCCACACCGCATCGACAGCGCCTGTCAGGTCGGCTGGAAGATCGGCGGCTTGCGAGAGGTGGGTGCGGAGACGGCCGCGACCCGCGAGTCGTTGCCGGCAGGCGTCGAGACAGTTCGGTGAGACATCGCAGAGCACCAGCAAGCCAGCCTGCTGGATGAGCAACTCCGACCAACGTCCGTGGCCAGGCCCGATCTCCACCACCACGCCGTCGGGCCGAAACAGTGGCAGATAACGGTCCATCACGCCGGCCTTCCAGTCGGCATAGGGCACGCCGCACTTCCGCGACTGGCCATCCCACTCGTCACCATCTTTCAGCCAGGGATCGCAGTGGTCCCACTGGGCGAGGTTGTTGGCCACGGTGTTGTCGAGGCCCGCCCCGCCGCCAGCCTGTGCCGTGGCGGCGGCCAGCAGCCGCGCCTCCGCTGCCAGCCGCCATTGGCGGACCGGCTCTCCGAAGCGTTGTTCCAATTCGCAGAGCATCGGCAGCCAGCGGCGGGAGAGCTCCGCCTTCACCCGCGCCAGTTCCGGCCACGCGAGGCTGGCGAGACCTGCGTTCCGCGGAATATGAGCACCCCACGCACCGCCTGACGATGCCGGTGCTTCAATCCCCAGGAACGCGCACGTGCGGGCGACCACGCCGGCGGGATCAAGGGCGATGTCATCGTGAAACAGGACGAGCAATTGGCCCTCGGGAAGATGCCGCTGCCAGATGTCGAGCGTACGGAGGTAATCGGTGCGCAGCACGTTGGCGGGCGCGGCGCAGGCCTCGTGCAGCTGTCTTTCGGTCGGCCGCTCGACGCCGGTCCAGTGCAACTGGTGGAGCCCGCCCGATACCGCCCGAGCGACGGGATCGCGGAGGAGGAAGATCACCTTGATGTTCGGCATCATCCGCACGATGTTCGCCACGTCGTTCTCGCCGAGCGTCGCATAGGATGGCGTGAAATCGCAGGCCAGCCGGTCGGGAGGCGCGGCCGCGAAGAGGGCCGCGTAGTTTTCCCACGAGTGAACGGGAGGAAACGCCTGACGTAGGGCCATCCGAACCGTCTGTTCGCGATCGGCATCGGCCGTCGCTCCATCCGCGTGTGCGGCGAGCAACGCGAGCGCCTGGCGCTGGCGGAATTCCCCGATCGTGGGATCGATGCCGTCCCAGTCGAAGTGGTGAAACTCCTTGATTCCACACGCCCATACCTGAGGAATCGCTTGCAGTGCCCCGTGCAACCACGTGGTGCCGGACCGCTGCGCCCCGATGCACAACACGTCGGGCAGCCGCGGCGGGCCCGCGAAGTCGTCGAGCTGCCCGAGCGGGTCGCCGAGCCGCACGATCTCGGCCGTCGCGGGCAGCGGCTCCACCGTCCCCGATCCCGAGTCAAGACCAAGGCCACCAACTGGTTGCGGCGCGTTGAGCAGCACGGTCGCCGGCTCACCGGGGCGGGCCACGAGCGGGATCGATCGTCGAGTCGCAAAGGTTGTGCCGATGCGAACGTGAAACGAGCCGTTCTCCTGCGCGTCGGATGATGCCGCGCCGACGAACGGAAACCGAATCAGATACAGGCCCGCTGCCAGGACCGGCCTATCGGGATCGCTCGCGGTGAAGCCCGCTCTGTTGCCGAGCATGCGGACCTGGCGCATCTGGCTGAAAAACTCCGGCAGTGGCGCTGTTGCGGGCCACGCCGTGACGAATTCCATGGCCCGCCAGTGGTCGATTCGTGGCGAGTTGGGAGTATCCGAGGAGGGGGCGCGGTGGTGCCAAGAGCAGAGGGCATCCGGATGCACGTCGATCGGCTCTCGGGCGGCGACCCGTTTATTGAAGTGCCAATCGCCCAGCGCCGGCAGCCCCTCGTGAAAGGATCCGACCTCCTCGTACACACGCCTGCGAAACAGGAACGAGATCGGTGGAAAGTGATTGTGACTGGCCAGATCGGCAGCCGTAATCTGGTCAAGCGTGGGTCCGAACTCGACCACCCCCTGTCGCACGTAGTCACTGCCATCCCACGCCTCCCTCACGATTCGGCTGTGGCTCACGGCCGCTCCGCGCCCGGTAGTGTCGAGCCGCTGCACCATGCGCTCGAGAAAGTCTGGGCTCCACGTGTCGTCATCGTCATGAATGGCGATGAACTCGCTCTGACCGGCTGCGATGCCGGCATTGGTTGCGGCTTCCATCCCATACTGACGGTCGCGATGGAGGATCCCCAACCGCCCCTGCAACAAATGACGGTAGGGGCCCACTTCGGCCTCCACGAGGTGTACCGGCCCGCCGTCGTTGACGATCTGCAGAAACCAGTGCGGGTAGGTCTGCGAGAGCACACTGCGAATCGCCCGCGGCAGCATGTCGTGCCGCCACCGCGTCCGCATCACCACCAGCACGTGGCCGAGGTCGGCCGGCGTGGCTGGGTCGGCGGGTACGACTGCTGTGCCGCCATCGCAGTCCGTGCGCTCACGGTGGTGCCAGAGCGTCGGGTCAACGAGGGCTGCCGCTGAGACCGCGCGACTGGAGGCATCCGACAGCCCGCACCATGCGCCCATCTCGGTGAAGGCTGCGAGTGGCTCGCACATGATGGCGTCATGCCGAAAAGTCTTGCACTCCATTCCCATGGCGTCGCGGTCGATGCTGCGCTGATGATCGGCCCAGATCCGCACGGCAAACTCCCGCGGCATTCCGTTTCGAGCTTCGAGCGAAGCGGCCACTTCGTCGTCGGCGCGGAAAATTCGCACGATTCGGAGGCGGCTACCGGCACGGTGAGCCACCTCCCGCCAGAGCGGGATGAGCAGACTGGATCGCGGATCCTTCACCACCCAGTGCCCGTGCTGCTCGATTTCGGCAGTCGCGATGGCGGTCAGCCGGGCGATGGTGGCGGTGGTGTCGGGCCATTCCATCCAGCGGTGCGGCAGCGGGCCGGGCGACGAATGCCATTCGCGACCGAAGCGAATGAGGAGTCGCTCCTGCGCCTGCCAGACGTCGGTATGTTCCCAGTGCCCGTGCGGATTGGCAGGGTGAGGCTCCGTGTCGATCCGCTCGCCAAGATTCGCACCCATGGCGTGCAGGCCACGGGCAACGAGCGACGTGCCTGAGCGATGCATGCCGACAACAAGAATGATCATCGAAGGGCTGCGCGCATGTACGTGGTGCCGAAAGCCCCAAAAAGGTAGTTCTGCGAAGTGGTCTGGCACGAAAGAATAGCCCGGTCAATGGCACTTCCACAAGCGTTGCCCGAAGGATGAGCGGCTTGGGCGGGCCACGGGCCGGCGCCACTGGTGGTGGCTGGAGCGGTTCGCCGAGGTGTCGTGCGAGCGGAGCTTTTGATGCGCGTCGCAGCAGCCTTCCGTGGCGTGATCGTCGCCCCCATGCCCGCCGGTCACCGCCTCTTGGCGCTTTCCGACGTTCCCGATCGCCAGCGACGTGACGGCCCGCCTGAGCTTGTGATTCGGCGCAAACACCCCGTGATACCTGTGCCGGTGCTTGCGCGGCGGCGGCACGAGATCGGCGAGCCGGTCGAGAAACTCAAAAGGCGAGAGGTCGACGACGCCATTGGCGCCCGGCCGCGTGG
>CANHCU010000095.1 GCA_947459185.1 Planctomycetaceae bacterium
CTGGCGGAATCGACGAGCGAGCGACATCCCCAACGATTTTCGGCAGAATCCGTATTACCTCAACACGCACCATCGCGACATGTTTCTCGCCAGTCAGGCATGCCAGAACGTCGCGGAAGGCATGGACCGGTATGGGTTCATGTCCCGAACCGAGTTTGAACGATTTTCGAACACCTTTCCGCAGAGCTATGAGCTTCTGGTCGCCACTGGGCTGGCGAGATCCCTGCGGGACTCCGCGACAATGACGGTCGAGGACCGGATCATCTTTTCTCTCGGCGACGGAGTGAACATCAAGAAGCTGGAGATCAGACCATCGTCGGCGCAGATGCGGGCGGTGGCGAATCTACTTGCCACCCAACTGACGATCGCGGCGACAGAGCCGGCGAACGCCTCCATTGCCATGGGTTCGGGGGCGATCTTCACGCCCGAAGCCTGGACGCAGGCCACCTATGTCCGCTTTGGGTCACGTGGAGATCAGGTCGCCGTGATCGACCGGCTGCTGCCCGAATATCACCGCTCTTGTCGCGCCAGAAATGCGGGTGCCGCGTTGAGGATTGCCTGCTGGATCGGCGAGCAGGCGGAGCAGCACCTCCGCACGAAGCGTCGCAGCGACCGGCGGAAGGGGATGGTGCAGCTGGCGATGCAGGTGCTGGCCACCCTTCAGTAGGAGCCTGCGGTCCGTCGTTTTGTGTTAGTGGGCGGGAGACGCGGCGCCGAGCGTCACGATCCCCTGCCGCACGAGTTCCGGTAGCACGGCCGTAAAGAAGCCGTCGCAGATGATGCCGACGGCCTTCGCCCGTTCGGCCGGATCGGTGATCGGCCGGCCCGTGGTGTGCTCCCGCAGATGTTTTTCCGTGCGGACGAGCCGGTGGGCGATCCGCTCCTCGAGGCCCTCGTGACCGCCCGCGATCAGTTCGTCGAGGATGACGGCATGCAGGTCGCCGATCTCGTGCCCCGCGCCGGTCCGTAGGCTCGCGAGGCCGACCTGTTCGTTGACGATGTCCTCCCGCGTGATCGCCCGGCGATTGAACTCGAGCGGCACGGTCAGCGGCGCGGCCGCGATTGTCTCGACTGGCGGAATCGGATCGATCACCGCGCCCCCGTCGACGCGAAACAGCCCCATTGCCACGCCCGCGTCCACCGCCTCGACCAACGCCTCGGAGGTGAATGCCGCCAGCTGCGGTTCATCGAGCAGCATCGGGAGCGACCAGCTCGAGTTTCCCATCACCTCGAGCATCCGGTCGTGGGGCGGTCCGGCGATCCCAGCCGACACACCGCCGTAGGTAACGGTGTGTGGCAGCGACGCCTGTGGCGACGCGGTGCGGAAGAAGAGATCGGCCGCTGCGTCGGCCCGCTGCCATGGTGTCCATGCTTCCCGCGGACGCCGCGAAAACAGATCCCAGCGGAACATGGCGTTGGCGTGGTGGTCTTTGAGTGTCTCGAGTGTCGCGATGTCGGCTCCTTGAAACTGTGCGGCAAACTGCGGCTTCGCGCAGAGTTCCCAGTGATTGTGGTGAAAGGGAAGGCGGCCCGCGTGCCCAAGGCCGATGCCGCCAAACATCGCCAGCACGTCGGCCACGTGGAACACCGTCCAGTGCTCGTTGAGGTATTCGTGGGCCACGTAGTGCAGGTCAGCCTGCATGAGACGGTCGACGAGTTGGGCCGCCCGCGGCTGGTCGTGAAAGATCGGGATGTCGGCCTTGCGCATCTCGGCGACGATCGCCAGCGCCTGACGGACGCGGGCGATGCTGTCGCCCTCAGCCCGCCCGGCAAAGTGTCGCAGCAGCGTGCGAACCGGGAGCAGGCTCGACCAGCCGGGCATGCAGTTATAGGTCACCTCGACAATGCCGTCGGGCTTCAGGTGCCGACGGATAATCTCGAGCACGCACTGACGCAGTTCCGGGCTGACCCAGCTGAACACTCCGTGCAGCGCGATGAAGTCGAACTGCGGCAGGTCGGCGGGCATCTTCGCGAAATCAGCGCAGAGCACCCGCACGTTCCGCAGGTCGGTGGCGGCGACCTCCCGCTCGATCTGCTCGGTGTGCACCGGCATGAAGTCAACGCCGGTGAAGCGGCCCTGCGGGTTTGCCGCCGCGAGTGTCAGGAGCGTGCTGCCGAAACCGCAGCCGAGCTCCAGGAAATCAAAGCCCTCGCTGACCGCTGGCGGCCGGATTCCCTGCAGCGTTGCGACATACCGCATGCGGGCCGGCGCCATGAAGGGGTAGTAGCCGGGAAGGTAGGCGACGTCGGTGACGTAACCGGCGGATGGAGAGGTGTGTGCGGTCACGGTCGCGGGTCCTCGGTGATTTGACGAGCGTGGCGATGTTGTAGCACGGGCGAAGCGAGACTAGCCCTGGCCCGCGTGGCGGAAAAGCCGGCCTCGAGGGTAGGATTCGAGTCATGGCCAAGTCGATTCCCAACGAGATTCAGCTCCTCCCCAGCCTGCTCGACCGGCTGCTCGACGACTATCCAGAGGAAAACCGGGAGCCGGCGTGGCGGGAGGTGCAGGTGGTCCGCTTGCTCAAGACGAGCCTCTGCCGCGACCTGCAAAACCTGCTCAACGCCCACCGGCTGCTGGCGACGATTCCGGAGGTGTACTCCGAACTGAAAACCTCGCTGCTCAACTACGGGCTGCCTGACCTGCAGAGCATGGAGGTTCGGGAAGACCACGACCTCGGACTCTTGTGCCGGCTCATCGAGGAATCGATCCAGGCCTTCGAGCCCCGTCTCCAGGGCGTGCGAGTGCGTCCCGTCATCGACGCGGAGGGAAAGAAACCGATCGACCGCCGCGTGCGGTTCGAGATCGAGGCCGTGCTCGTCGTGGAGCCGTTGCGGGAGCCGGTGCTGTTTTCCTCGTCGCTCGACGTGGCCAGCGGGGAGTTTGCGGTGGAGGGTGCGAAATGAGTGATGACCTGCTTCCGTATTATGACCGCGAACTGGCGATCCTGCGGTCGCTGGCGGGCGAGTTTGCCGAGCGGCACCCAAAGATCGCGGGCCGTCTCAGCCTTGGCCGCGATGAGTCGCAGGATCCGCACGTGGAGCGGATGCTACAGGGCGTCGCGTTTCTGGCGGCCCGCGTGCAGAAGCGACTTGACGACGACTACCCCGAACTCACCGACGGCCTGCTCGATCTCCTCTATCCGCACTACCTGCGGCCCGTGCCGTCACTGGCCATCGCGGAATTTGCCATCGATCCGAAGCAGGCACAGCTGACATCTGGCTACCGCGTGCCACGCGGCACGCCGGTCGAGACCGAAGAGGTCGAGGGAGAGCGGTGTCGCTACCGCACCTGCTTCGACCAGCGGCTCTGGCCGCTCAGGGTGGCGGCGGCAGGCCTCGTGGGGCCGCCGTTCCAACTGCCGATCGTGCCTCCGGCCGGCACCGTGGCCGTGCTCTCACTGGCGATCGAAACGCTTTCCAGTGACGTCCGCGTCGGTCAGATGCCGCTGGACTCGTTGCGGCTGCACCTCCATGCCGAGGCGGGGCAGGCGATGTTCGAACTCTACGAACTGTTGCTCACGAGATGCCTGGGCGTGGTGATCGCCGACGGCCCCACCGACCCGCAGGCCGTGGTGCTGCCACGAGACCGGCTGGTGGCCGCCGGGTTTGACCCGGCCGACGCGGCCATTCCCGACGATCCGCGGAGCTTTTCCGGCTACCGGCTCCTGTCGGAATTTTTCGCGCTCCCGCAGAAATTCCTGTTCGTCGATTTGAAGGGGCTCACGCCGCAGGTGATCGGAAGGATCGGCAGAACCATGCACGTGTCGATCCTGCTCTCGGCCACCAGCCGCGAACTGGAGCGGGTGTTGTCACCCCGCGCGATCCGACTGGGCTGCACCCCGATCGTGAACCTCTTCACTCAGCAGCTTGATCCGATGCGGATCGACGGCGCGCGGAGCGAATACTGCATCACGCCCGACGCTCGTCGCCCACGGGCGGTGGAGGTCTATTCCATCGAGTCCGTGCAGGCCGGGCCCGCGGGCGATGAGCCCGTGGACGTGCTGCCGTTCTACGCCGTGGCATCTGTCGCCGAGACACAGTCGGCTGCGACCGTCGGGACACGGCGGCGGCTGCGGTGGCTGGCCTCCCGGCGGACGCATCGCGAGCCGCGGCCTGATGGTGTGACCGACGCCGCCACCGACACCTGGCTCTCGCTCGTGGACGAGGCCGGCGGGCCCGCCGCCGTGGCCGATCTCATCGTTCACTCGAGGGCCGTGTGCACCAACCGCAATCTCCCCGCGCGATTGCCGTTCGCCGTGGGGCGGCCGCGGCTGACGTTGCCAGACGGCCAGGGACCGGTGGGCACGGTCACCTGCCTCACGCGGCCCACGCGGCCGCTGCGAACGCTGCCCGGCCGTGGCGCCGCGTGGCGGATCATCTCGCACCTCTCGCTCAACCACCTCTCGCTCGCAGACGCGGGCGACGGCCGCGCCCCGCAGGCCCTGCGGGAGATGCTCCGGCTCTACCTCCTCGACGACCTCGACGATTACGACCAGAAGCAGCGATGGATTCAGGGCATCGTCGGCGTGTCGAGCCGCCGTGTGGCAGCCCGGGTCGGGGAACGCGGCGGCGTCTGCCAAGGTGTGGAGATTCGCCTCGAGCTCGACGAGGAGCGATTTTCTGACGGGGCGGCCTACCTCTTCTCCAGCGTCATCGACCGGTTCCTCGGAGCCTGGGTGAACATCAATGCGTTCACGCGGCTGGTCTCCACGTCGCGGGAGCGAGAGAGCCGGCGGGAGCAGTGGATCTGGCCGCCGCGGGCCGGAGGCAGGGTGCTCGCATGAGTGACGACGCTGCTGTCGGCGCGACCTCCGTCGAGAGCCAGACGCCCGCCGACAAGCAGGCAGCCGGGAGCCATGTGCCCAAGCATCCCGTCTTGGAGCGGCTCTATGCCGAGCCGCAGCGGTTTGAACTGTTTCAGGCAGTCCGGCTCCTGTTTGCCGAGGCGGTCGAGGAGGCTGCGTCGGTCGGCGCGCCGGCCCCGCCGATCATTGGAAGCCGGGAGAGCCACAACGCGTCGCGGGGCGCCTTGCGTTTTCATTCGTCCCCGACACTCGGGTTTCCCCAGGGAGCGATCACCGCGATCCGACGCGAACCGCCATCCGAGGCAGCGGGCCATGGGGCCGTTGGCCACACGCATCTTGATCTCGCCTGCTTCGGGATGATCGGCCCAGCCGGCACGCTACCCCGTCACTATTCATCGCTCGTCGTGGAGCGGTATCGGCGGTTTCGCGACACAACGCTCCGCGAGTTTCTCGATATCTTCGTGCAGCGGATGATGGCGTTCCTCTGCCGCGCGTGGGTAAAGTATCGTCCCGCGGTGCAGCAGGAAATGACTGCCTTCACCGGCCAGGGGGTGTGGTGGGACGAGGCGGCCGAGTCACCTCGCGACCCGGTGACTGCAACGGTGGCGTCGCTCGTCGGCTTGGGTGGCAAGGGGCTGTCGCACCGACTCACCGCCAGCGACGACATCGTCTTGCGGCACGCAGCCCATTTTTCCCGGCAGCCGCGGTCGGCCGAGTCGCTGGAGCGACTGCTCCGCGATGTCTACCGCGCGCCGGTGCGGGTGGAGCAGTTCGTGGGCCGCTGGCTGGAATTGGAGCAGCCCGATCAGACGGCGCTTGCGAGCCGCGACAGGCCCGAGGGGCTCAATGCCCGCCTGGGCATCGATGCGATCGCGGGCCGCCGCGTCTGGGATGTGGAGTCGACGTTTGAAGTGGCCGTGGGGCCGCTCTCAGCAGCCGACTTCCGGTCGAGGCTGCCCGGCACGGAGCGGCTCGCAGCACTGGGCGATCTGCTGCGGCTCTATGCGGGGCCGCAGTACGAGATTCGCGTGCGGCTGGTGCTCGCGGCCGACGCGGTACCGCGGTGCCAACTTGGCGGCGACGAGCAGGCGGCTGCCCTATCGGGCTCGCGACTCGGCTGGACGACCTGGCTCGGCGGCGGCCCGCCGCACGATCGCGGCGATGCGATGTTTGTCGTGGGGTAGGTTGCAGCAGGCGAACCTCTGCGGCCAGGAAGTACAGGCTTCACCAGCTATTCAAGTTCGTCGCCATATCGTTGGCGGACCGTCTCGAGGAACGACCGGCACCAGCCGTCGAAGCCATCGACGCAGTGGGCTGCGTTCTCGGCGGCAGCCGTGACGCGGACGGGATCGAGGTCGAGGTCGTAGGCATGGCGAAACAAATGGCGAAAACCCTTGAGTTCGCGGACGTCTCGAACCGCGTCAGCAGGCAGAAACGCCGGGCGAATCCCCTTCAGGTCGAGGGTCACCCGCTCGATCAGCGTGTCGTGGTAGCGGCCAGTCTTTTCGAGATGGTTCTCGAACGACTCGCAGAGTCGCTCGAAGGCCTTCTCGAGAATGTTGTAGATGCGGTTGATCTCGAAGGCCGCGGCGGCCCACCGGCCGTCGGACGACTCGGCCAGACGGTCCCTGAGTATGCCCACCGCTCGGCGCATCGCCCGGCCATCCTGTTCCCAGCCATCCTCCAAGATCTGGAGTGCTATGCGATCCATCGTTCGCCGCTCCCTTCGATCACGGGCCTCAGTCGGGTGCGGTCGATGAGGCAGACGTCCACCTCGCGGCCCACGTCCGCGGAGAGCAGGCTTTGGAGATACTGGAGAGTCATTCCGGCCGGCAGCGATTCGAGCGCCACATCGACATCGGACCACTCATGAAATCGGCCGGGCTTGACGAGCGAGCCGTAGACCCACACCACCGTGCCCGGGACATGCCGGGCCAAGGCGGCGCAGAGGAGACCGCGGGTGCGATCAGCAAGGATCGCATCGTCACGCCGCCGCCGTTCACGTTCTGAAGCCAACAGCCACATAATTGTAGAATACGCTCGCGTCGGTCGCCGAACCAACTCACCCAGCATCCCTCGCGCAGCTCATTCCCGAGCTGTGACAAAGCCGCGACCAAAACTGTCGGTCACCCCGCGTGGGAAGACTACAAAGGCCGTAGCCCCTAGTTTATCTATTTTTAGTGGCTGCCACCTTTTCGCTTTTCGGCCTTGGACGACCTGGCTCGGTGGCGGCCCGCCGCACGATAGCGGCGATGCGATGTTCTCGGTGAGATACCCCGCAGCCGGTGGTTCGACGCGAACACCCCTGGCTTGTTTCACGTCGGCAGGCGATGCCGGTGCTTCCGTGGCGGCAGTACGAGATCGGCGAGCCGGTCGAGAACGTGGCCCTGCTGGCCGCCTTTGATTACGATACTCCTGATGGCGACAACGATCACACCGCCGTGGGCTCCTACTGCCGATAAGGTGCAGGCCGCCGTCGAACGGCTCGTGGCGACAGCCCGCCCATCGCGGATCATCCTGTTCGGATCTCGGGCCCGCGGTGATGCCGATGTGAGAAGCGACGTAGACCTCATGGTCATCAAGGCTCACATCGTCAACCGTCATGAGGAACTCGTTGAACTCGATCGTGCGCTCGCAGGCCTTACGATCCCGGTTGACATCCTGCTCGTCAGTGAGGCTGAGTTCGAGGAGCGGTCCGCACAGGCTGGCACGGTCGAAAGAGCCGCTCAGCGTGAAGGCCGGGTGCTCTATGCCGCCTGATCGTCCGGAGGTTCTTCTTCGCAAAGCGAAACAGGACGAGTTGGCCGTTGAAAAGCTGCTTCACGATCGAGACATCGAAGACGACCTGATCGGATTTCATGCGCAGCAGGCGGGCGAGAAAATGCTCAAGGCGCTCCTCGCCGCACGCGAGGTTGATTATCCCAAGACTCATAATCTGCGCGTTCTTGTCGAACTGCTCTCCGCGGAGGGAATCCGCCTTCCAGAAAAACTGGCCGAGATCGACCGGCTCACGCAGTTTGGTACGACGTTTCGCTACGACTCAATCTCGATCGCGGATGGCAGGGACAGGATGATCTGGCTCGGGTGGATTCGGGAACTTCGGGCTTTTGTTGAACCGTTGATTCGAGAATAGCCCGCGGCGTCTGCTTGGACGCCCGTAGCGTAGGCTGAGGGAAAACCGGGCTTCGAAGCAGTCGAAGATCGGCGTGATCACCGGCCCCACAGAGACCCACCGCTCGGCGCATCGCCCGGCCATCCTGTTCCCAGCCATCCTCCAGGATCTGAAGTGCTATGCGATCCATCGTTGACCGCTCCCTTCGATCAAGGGCCTCAGGCGGGTGCGGTCGGTGAGGCAGACGTCCACCTCGCGGCCCACGTCCGCGGAGAGCAGACTCTGCAGATATTCGAGGGTCATACCGGCGGGCAGCGATTCGAGCGCGACCGGCCTGTCGGGGTCGGCTGCGCCGGACGGTCGGCCTCGGGGAAGCCGAGGTTCGCCAACCTCACAGCAGATCGAGCAGAATGTCGATCGCCGCACCGTAGTTCGGCTCGTCGGTGAACTCGCTGACAACCTGCTCGTATTGCACGATGCCGTTTTGATCCACGACGAACACGGCACGGGTGAGCACGGCATGCTCCTCGAGAAGGATGCCGAACTGCTTCCCGAACGTGCCCGCCCGATCGTCACTGGCGGGGATCATGTGCTCGATCACCTCCTGCTGAACGAAGCGATTCATCGTGAAGGGCAGGTCCGAGGTCACGAGCACGCCCACCACGTTGCGATCCAGCATCGACAGATAGCGCTCGAACTTCCGCGCCTGCACCGTGCCGACCTTCGTGTCCACCGACGTCATGCAGCACAGCAGGCACGGCTTGCCGAAATCGAGCACGTCTTGTTTCGTGAACCTGCCGACGATGCCCTCCTCGAAGATGAAGAGGCTGAAATCGGGAACTTCCGCCCCCACCCGGACGGCCTTGCCGACGAGCGTGGCCGGCTTGCCTTGCACGAAGACCTGCCGCGGATCTTTGGAAGTCGCACGCTTGACCTTCTTCGCCATACCCAACTCCCTTCCTCGAAAGAATCGGCACGCCGCCACGACGCCGGGTGCACGCCACCCAGTCGCTCGTGCCCGCGCCGTCAGCTCACTTCGTAGATCTTGTAATCCTTGTAGGCACGCTCTTCGAAGCCGGTCACGATGAGTGTGTCAGGAACCAGTGTATGCCGCCTGATCGTCACCCGCCGCTGCGGCGCATCGAACACGAACGTGACCGCTTCTTTCGAACTCGGGCGGGCCACCCCCTGGAGCGCGGCGGCTCGTGGGCGGGTTGCCACCAGGATCGCCGCATCGCTGCCCGGGATGCTCGAAAGATCCGTCGCCTGGCGGGTGAGTTCGGGAAAGCTGGCCACCGTCTCCACGGTCTTGCGCCAGGAAGTGAACGACCAAGTCCGCACGGCCTCCTCGACAAGAACTGCCTCCGGCGTGTTGCGCGGAAACCTCCCAAAGGCCATCCTGTTGCCCCCCATCACAGGCACGATTCGCTGGTCACGGATCGTCGCAAACTTCGCGTCGTCAATGATTGGTGGAATGGCGGGGTTGGGCTCGCCCCTCGCGCCAAGGACCAACGACGGGATTGTCATCGACGTCTCGACGGTCTGCGTCCCGGCCCACTCGGTGCCTTCGAAGGGATCGTCCGCGTGTCCGGTCGTCGGCTTTTTGTTTCGCGACATGCCGGGATATACGAGACCGAAAGTTTGCACGAGATTACCGCCGCCGCTCCATGCCACCACCTCGTTCGACCCCGATACCTGGATTCCATGAATGCCCTTCATCGACAGCCGCTTCACCAGTTTCGAGGCGATCGAGTTCCGCGCAAAACCCGTTTTCGCATCGGCGAACTCCTTTTTGCTCGAGGCGGTGAGGCACAAGGCGAGCGTGATCTGAGCAAGCCCCTTGCCCGCCTTCACGCTCACCCCGGTGTCGACCCCGGCGGGCCTCAGCCCTTGCTTTGCCATCCAGCCTTCAGTGACGATCGCGGCGCAACGATCGCACACGCGACAGTCCTTCACGTCGCCCTTCATCTTTCCGTTTTCAACCAACGGATCGCGGACGGTGCGGCGTTGCTTGGTGCAGTCATCGCAGAAGATGCCGCCACAACGCCGGCAATGGTGCTTGCGACGCGTGAAGGTTGTGAACTCCTTCTTGCAGTTTTCACACGCTTGAACTTTAGCATCAAGTTTCCAAGTAGCCTGCGGCTCGCTGGCGACACGCCGGGCAACTGTGTTCTGCATGGCACGGGTTCCCAGACCGTGACGGATCAGCGCATCGACGAGATTGTCGGCAGAGAGCGAACTATCTCCCATCGCCAGGCCGGCGTCTGCGCTGTTGGAACCGTGGCAGTTCAGTCGCATTTTGCCGGCGAGCGGAGCCCCCGCCGGCGACTGCTTCGCGCAGACCCATTCCACGAGCGACTGGAGTTCCGGCATAACCGGCATGCCGGGACGCAGGTTCTCGAGATCGACGTAGCAGCTCACATAGTGGTACGAATCCAGTGGCGTCGTGGCCTGCTCGACGTCCGCCGCCCACCAGTTGGCAGGCCCCTCACCGATCACGTGATCCATGTGCAGGGAGTTCGCCTGCTTCGGTCGGGGGCGTTGGAAAGGTTGGGCAGTATCGAAGATGTTCGCAAAGACTACGCGCGGGATGGCAGCGTCGAATCGCCCCTGAAGTTTGTCGCGATAAGCCCGCCGCTGGCTGTTGACGTCACCTTTGAAGTCGTACTGGTAACGGCCCGTGCCGTCGTCGAGCAACCTGGCCCCCGGGCGCACCTTGCTCGATACGAAGTGAATGTCGAGAAAGCGGTCGTAGTTCATCGGCTCGGCTCCAGCCAGTGTTGCGATTCTGGGCACACAAACGCAGCGGCCCGTTCTACCCAATCCGACCGCAGCCGGCATTGGTTCAAGGTCACACCAAATCAAACAGCACGTTTAGCGCCGACGCGTAATCCGGCTCGCTCGTGATCTCGGAAACGATCTCGCTGTAGCGAAGCACTCCGGCTCGGTCGATCACGAACACAGCCCGCGCCAGAAGCTCGTGCTCCTCGATCAGGATACCCCAGTCCCGGCCGAATCGTCGATCGCGGTAGTCGCTTCCCCCGGCGAGATCGTCGATGTCTTCCGCGCGACAGAAACGGTTCAACGTGAACGGCAGATCGCTACTCACGAGAAGGCCCGTAACTCGGTCCCGTAACACGGAATCACTCAACCGCTTCTGAAACACTTTCGCCTGCAGGCTGCCGACGGGAGTGTCCACGGACGTAACGACGCTCAGGAGCGTCGGCGTTCCCCGCCCGAGCATCCATGCCGTATCGAGACACTGCGGATCAACTGCGCGGCCGCCTAGCAGTGAGAATCTGGGCGCGGTCTCGCCCACAACCGGCTGTGCGCCCAGCAGCCTTACCGACTCTCCATGAAACGTCACCTCGGCCACTGGAGACTCCTGCAATGAAAGGGTAGATAACTTCGTCCACTCATGATCTTCGGACAACGTCGCGCACCGCGCGGCAAGGTTCCACGGGCGCTATCAAACAAAAACATTGTTAAACAACGGCCTGCCGTCTGTTTCCTGGAATCGATCCGGGTATTCGTAGACTTTGCAATGCATGCCCGCAGATACCGCTGGATTATCAACTGAAAAGTCCTCGGCAACGGGCGGCATAAAAATCGTACCTGGCATTTGATAAGGCTCGAGGGCGGCGACGACCTCGTTCCACGTATGCACCGCGGAGGCCAGGCTCAGTATCATCTTCTTCCGCTGCCAGAACGCGAACAACGCCATCGCGACGGAGTACGAGAGCTGGTTTTTCTCCGTTCCATTCATGAAGTACGGATGAAGTCTATGAACGGCGGCAGCTAAGAGGGAGAGCGTGTGCGCGGTCGTACTAGACGGACCAGCCCCAATCATCACGTTTCTCTGCATCATCAATCTCGTCCACTCATGGCTCGGGTCAACATTGAAAGCTGATCGAGAGACCCCTTTCGTGGCCTCTCCTCGGAGTGTCTCTGGAAACGCTTGCCTTTTTTGTCCAGCCTTGGACTCAATCTGCTCGAATTGCCGGTTCAAGACAGACTCAATAGTGTTCCGGGCTAAGAAGGTCCGTTTTGCCTGGGCCCAATTATTACTCTCATAGAGCGCTTGACCGGTGGATTCGCTTGGTAAACGTAACTTTATTTCCGTTTGTGAAAACAGTTTTTTCAATTCCTGATGGTTGTCCAATTGGTCCCAAGGAATATCACGCTGTAAATCCTCGAATAGCTTATTCACTTGTTGGCGGGCTTTTGCTTGATCTGCTAACACATCACGACTCAACTCGCGTCCTTTTGTGGCGACAAGTATTGCAAGTGCTGAGTCAATTTCGGCCTTATTCATCCGGAGTTCATCATGCCCTTGGGTCATTTTTCTGAAGGCCTTCATGTCCGGATCCCTGTCCTTAAGGGCCAGCGCGAGGTCGCTGAGAAACGCCGCCATTTCCGAGAGTGATGGGTCGCGCTGGTCTTTGAAGTAGCTAACGCCCTCGCTGAGGCTGCGGTTGAAATAAAACGATTTGCTGTAGAACCGTGCGTAGCGCCCCTTTGTGTCTTTCAGACGTCGTCTGGTCTCTGCGTCTAGTGCACTAAAGTACAATGGAATGACTTGTGTCGTAAATCTGCCAACGGTCCTACGAATTCCTGGGCATTGGTCGATTGCAGAAGCGAGGCGGCTTTCATCTTCTTTACTTTGAACGAGATCCCGGTTGTTCGTCTTGTATCGAAGCCAAATCACCACATCGTTGATGCCCGCGAAGCACTTGCCTTGTTTTTTGTCCAAAGCGTTGTACCAGGGGGTGCTGACCCATGTGCTCAGTTTCAAATTGGCCCTTGCCAAATCTTCGGCCCTAGGAAACTCCTGCTGTAATCGTTCCACCAGTCGAGGATTGCCGATGTAGAGGTCAGCCAGAGTTCTTCCACGCGACCCATCGTATCTTTTGACGCCGATCGTGAGCGGCATGACGATGTCCTCTATCGTGAGTTGGACCTGATTCTGAAAAACAAGACGCCGAGCATGGCGTGGCTCATAAAGTAGTTCACTAGCGGCCTCGCTACAATCTGTGCGCGAACTTTCCTCCGTTCAACGGCGGGCACGATCTGTTGCGGCTGAGGGTACGGACCGATCGCGTTGGTCGGCTCGCTTCGCCTGCCGCCCCGCCGACCACGACGGGCTCCCCAGCCAGAGCCGAGGGTTCGCCATCAACTTGACGTAGTCGGTGCTCGCCATAGAGGATCTCGCTGCGTTGTGAGAAAACCCACCAGTGAAACTGGCAGTAGCATATCCGTTCCATTCCCCGTGCGCGGCGCAGAGACTGCCGACGCTACCCCCAACTTGGTACCAGTCGAGTAGACAAAAGCGGGCGTCATCTCTTCGTGGCCACGATTGAGCCGCAGAAGGCTCCCCGGGCCGTGGTGAGCGGCTCCGCGACCACCGGCTCGGCGGCAAGGGCCTCGGCGGCGGATGGTTTCGATATGTTCTCGGGGCTGGTATAGTGCCGCCTCCGCATGACGGATTCCCGGACCACCAACGGCCGGAACGTGCGTGCGGCACACGTAGGGGACCGCGGGCATGGCCGGACTCGATCTCAAGGGGCTCATCGGGAAGCTGAACCCCGTCTGCCAGCGGGCGCTCGAAGGAGCAGCCGGGCTGTGCCTCTCCCGAACGAATTACAACGTCGAGGTCGAGCACTGGCTCACGAAACTGTTGGAGCAGCCGGGCAACGACATCTGCCTGCTGCTCAAGCATTTCGACATTGATCAGGGCAGGGTGCTCACCGACCTGACGAAAGCGATCGATCGCCTGAAGACCGGCAACGCCCGCCCGCCACTGCTGTCGCCCGAGGTCTGTGACTTGATCAAGCAGGCCTGGCTGATCGCCAGCGTGGACTTTGGCGATGAGAAGGTCCGCGGGGCATGGCTGCTCGTGGCCCTGCTCTCCGATGAATCACTCTCCCAGCGGCTGCTTGCCGCCTCGGATGAGTTTCGCCGGATCTCGCCCGACGTGCTCCGCCGCGAGGCGTCGCGCGTGTTTCCGCGATCGACCGAGTCCGACTTCATGCCTGGCGGCGCGGCCTCCGGCGACGCGTCGAGCGGTGATGCGGCCGCAGGGGCCGATGGCAAGCCCCGCGGGCCAACGAAGACGCCCAATCTCGATCAATACACGATCGACCTCACCGGCCGCGCAAAGGCCGGCAAGATCGATCCGGTGCGGGGCCGCGAGGCCGAAGTGCGGCAGATCATCGACATCCTCACGCGGCGGCGGCAGAACAACCCGATCCTCACCGGCGAGGCGGGCGTCGGCAAGACGGCAGTCGTCGAAGGATTCGCCCAGCGGATCGCCGATGGCGACGTCCCTGAGCCGCTGAAGAACGTCTCGCTCCGCACGCTCGACCTGAGCCTGTTGCAGGCGGGTGCGGGAGTGAAGGGTGAATTCGAGAACCGGCTCAAGGGCGTGATCGACGAGGTGAAGAAGTCGCCAACGCCGATCATTCTCTTCATCGACGAGGCCCACACGCTGATCGGTGCCGGCGGCCAGGCGGGGCAGGGGGATGCGGCCAACATGCTGAAGCCGGCACTCGCCCGCGGTGAACTGCGGACGATCGCTGCGACGACCTGGGCCGAATACAAGAAGTATTTCGAGAAGGATGCGGCGCTGGCTCGGCGGTTTCAGGTGGTGAAGGTGGAGGAGCCGACCGACGAGATGGCCTGCCGGATGCTCCGCGGCATGGTCGAAACGCTCGAAAAACACCACAAGGTGTCGGTGCTCGACGAGGCGGTGGTGGAGGCTGTGAAACTCTCGCGGCGGTTCATCCCCGGCCGGCAGCTGCCCGACAAGGGCGTGAGCCTGCTCGACACGGCCTGCGCCAAGGTGGCGATCGGTCAGGCGGCCACGCCGCCGGCGATCGAGGATGCGCGGCGGACGATCGACGCCCTCACGATCGAGATCGAGATCCTCAAGCGGGAGCAGGCAGCAGGTGGCGATCACGCCGCCACGATCACCGAACTCGAGGCCAAGAAGAACGAGACGGCCACGAAGCTCGCCGCCCTTGAGGCACGCTTTGGCGAGGAATCAAAACTCGTCGAGCAGATCCGGGCCGAGCGGGCCACGCTCATGGCGGCCGTTCAGCCTGCCGAAGGAGTCGCCCCGCCGTCGGAGACTGAGCAGGAGGCGCTGCGGGCCAAACTCGTGGGCCTCGAGCAGCAGCTGAAAAAGGTGCAGGGGGAGACGCCGCTGGTGAGCCCCTGCGTCGATGGGCAGGCGATCGCCGAGGTGGTGGCCGGGTGGACCGGCATCCCGGTGGGCCGGATGGTGTCGGACGAGATCCGTGGTGTGCTCGAACTGCAGAAGAGGCTGGAGGAGCGGGTCGTCGGCCAGTCGCATGCGTTGGCGGTGATCGCCGAGCGAATTCGCACGTCGCGGGCCGGGCTCACCGATCCCAATCGTCCCACGGGTGTGTTCCTGCTGGCCGGCACGAGCGGCGTGGGCAAAACGGAAACGGCGCTGGCGCTCGCCGAACTGCTCTTTGGCGATGAGTCGAACATGACCGTCATCAACATGAGCGAGTTCAAGGAGGAGCACAAAGTGTCGCTCCTGATGGGCTCACCGCCGGGATACGTGGGCTACGGCGAGGGGGGTGTGCTGACGGAGGCGGTCCGCCGCCGGCCCTACGGAGTGGTGCTGCTCGACGAGATGGAGAAGGCCCACCCCGGCGTGCAAGACATCTTCTATCAGGTGTTCGACAAGGGCGCCATGAAGGACGGCGAGGGCCGCGACATCGACTTCAA
>CANHCU010000096.1 GCA_947459185.1 Planctomycetaceae bacterium
CACGCGCGACGGCTCCCGGAGACGGGGATCGAAGCCGCGCCGGACGGTCAGCGATATGCCTGCGAGCCGACGGCTGGGAAGCGATACCCACCGAATCCAAGTGGAGCGTAGCTGGGCCAGTCGCCCGGGACGACCCCCGGAGGCGTGCCCTCCATCTTCCAGGTGGGTGTCCGCGGGTTGGTCGGCGGCACGAAATACTTCGGCCGCTGCTTGATTCCGGTCACATACGGCGACGCACCCGGCTCATACGGGGCCTGGTTTTGCGGCGTGCCGGTCGAGGCCGCCGACCGCGGGCCGGAGAACCACCGGGGTCCGGCGGCCGAAGCCGATTGGGCGGCGAGGCCGACCACGGCCAGGCACGCAATCCGCAGGCCGTAGCCAAACCAACCGGTGGAATCGCCAAACCGTCGCATGAAAAACTCCGTGCCGCTGCTTAGTTGCTCGGTAAGAAGCATCGGCACCCGACTGCCCGGCGGTTGCGGAAACCGTCAGGGAGGCGACCTATATGGGTTCCAGCGGTTGCACGGGCCACGGTTCGGGGCCGCCCATGCCCCGTCGCCGGACGCTCGCTGCGGCATCCTGCCTGCGCTCGCTCGATGCTGACTGCGCTCCGGCATCCTGCCTTCGCTGGTCAGCAACGCCGACTCTCGGGGCATGGGCAGCCCCTCACGGATGCCGCCGGCGAACCAATGCGTGTGGCGATACTCAGCTCTCACTCACGGCGGCGTCTGCGTCGTCGCCGCGGCGTTTGCGGCGTGGCTTGGCCGGCTTGCCGTTGTCGCTCGCTGCGGCGTTTGGTCCACCGGCCCACTGGATCGTGATCGGCAGGTTGAACACCTTCTCGAAGAGATCGGTTCGGCGCTCGGCGCCCCAGATGTCCACCAGCGGCTCCTGATCGGCTACCACGTCGATGAACACGCCGTCATGCTCCGAGCGCACCCGCACGTCGCGGACCTGCTGCGACCGGCTGCGGTCGAGGCCGCCGGCGAGCCGGAGGATCGCCGCCATCCGCTGCACTCGCGACTGATCCTCAGACGAAAGCCTGGCGAGGTTTTCGTGTTTGCGCTTGGGATGCGCTCCGCGGTGATACCGCGCGACGTTCGCGATCACCTCCAGGTCGTGGGCCCGGATGCCCGGGAGGCGGCTGTTGCGAATCAGGTGGTAGCTGTGCTTGTGATGCTGGTCGTAGTTGATCACGTAGCCCACGTCTTGCAGTCGGGCGGCACACTCCAGCAGCAACTTGTCGCCCGCCACCAGTTCCAGTGGCGTGGCGAGCTGTTGATAGAGGCGGCCGGCCAGCAGCGCCACCGTTCGGCCGTGCTCCAGTTCGCCGGAGCAGGCGGCGGCCAGCCGCTCGATGGCTGCATCGCGGTGGGCGGGGTCGTCGACCGTCGTGCCCATCGCGTCGTCGATCATCTCCCGCACCAGGCCGTCGCGGACGCCCCGCGTATGGATGACGAGCGTGTTCACGCGGAACCGCTTCATCAGCGCATCGACGATCGACAGGCCGGCGAGGATGATGTCGGCACGATCGGGAGTCATGCCGGCCATGGTCCGCCGCGACCGCAACGGGATCTTGAGCAGGCGGTCGAGCAGGTGACGCACCTCGGCGTGCGACACCTTGTAGCCGGCGACCGGGATGTCGATCTCCTTCTTGGACGCCATCACCAGTTCGGCGAGGGTGGTGAACGTGCCGCCGCAGCCGACGAGGAAGTGTGGGGCAAAGAGCGGCCGTGTGGTTCGCTTCTTGAGGCAGAGGGCGATCTCCTCATCCATCCGCACGATGTCCCGCTGAAACGCCTCCGGCACCGCCCCCTCGCCGAGGCCAAACTGCTCGGTGAGCCGCACGGCACCCAGCGGCGTCGAGAAGATCGACTCGATGAGGTTGCCGGTGGCAAACACGACCTCGGTGCTGCCGCCACCGATGTCGGCCACGATCACGTTCTTGCCGGAGAGATCGAACGCATTCTGAACGCTCGAGAAGGCAAGGCGGGCCTCGCGGTCGCCGGAGATCACCTCCACCTCCAGCCCCACCTGCTCCCGGACACGCCGGCAGAACTCGGGGCCGTTGCGGGCCTCGCGGACGGCGCAGGTGGCGATCGTTCGCAGGCTCATGGCCTGGTAGCCGGCGGCGATCTGCTTGAAGGTCTGCAGGGCGGTGATCGTCCGCTCCATCGACTCATCGTCGAGTTGGCCCTTCGCCGACACGCTCCGCCCGAGTCTGGTCGGCTCCCGCTCCTCGTCGAGGATGCGGTAGGTACTGCCCCGCAGGGCCTCGGCCACGAGCAGTCGCACGCTGTTGGAGCCGATATCGATGGCTGCGAGACGGCAGGCCATGTCAGCCGACAGGAAAATCTGCTTGTCTTCGCTCGGTGCGGCGGCCATGGAAATTCCTCTGGTGGGGTTCCGGCCAATCATACCTTCGGCCGTGCCGTCGCTGCACTGTGGACCGGCTGCATACGGTACACTTCCCGGCCCTCCGCCCGCTCCTCAGCGTTGTCCGACCGTGCCCGACATTCCGCCCCCCCTCATCATCGCCGCCTCCGGTCGCTGGACCCCCGATTCGCCGGCCTGCGCCGTCACCGTGGGGAATTTCGACGGCGTGCATCTGGGACATGCCGCGATTGTCCGCCAGGTCTGCGCCGCCGCACGGCGGCTCGATGTGCCCGCCGTGGCCTTCACGTTCGATCCCCATCCGGCGGCTCTGGTGAGGCCGGAGGCGGCACCCGCGCCGCTCACCACGCCCGATCGCCGCGCGACCTTGCTGCGGTCGCTCGGTGTCGATGCCGTGGTCGTGCAGCCGACCGACCGGGCGCTCGTGTCGTTGCCCGCGGCGGACTTTTACGCCGACATCCTCCGGGGCCGGCTCCGCGCCCGCGCCATCGTGGAGGGAACCGATTTTCGCTTCGGTGCCAGCCGCAGCGGCGACATCAAACTGCTCGAGACGCTCTGCAGCCACGACGGCGTGACGCTGGAGACCGTGCCGGCCGTGATGGCGGACGGGCTGCCGGTGTCGAGTTCGAGGCTGCGTGGGCTGATTGCCACCGGGGCGGTCCGCGAGGCTGCGCTCCTGCTCACGTCGCCCTACCGTCTGACCGGCACCGTGGTGGAAGGAGCCAGGCGTGGAGCGACGATCGGCTTTCCGACTGCGAACCTCTCGGGCATCGCCACGCTCCTGCCGGCGGCCGGCGTCTATGCGGCCCGCGTCACGCTGCCCGACGGCTCCACCCGTCCGGCAGCCGTGCATATCGGTCCGAACATCTCCTTCGGGGAAACCCGCATCAGCGTCGAGGCCCACCTGATCGGCTTTTCCGGCTCGCTCTATGGCAGCACGCTCGACGTTGACTTCCTCGACCGACTGCGTGACACTCAACGGTTCGACTCGGTCGACGCCCTCAAGGCGCAGCTGTCCGCCGATGTGGCCAGAGCCTTGGAAATCGTGCAATCGATGCCGGACGAGTCGCGGATCCTCGTCTGACGACGGGCGGTCGCGTGACCACGGATCCTCGCCAGGGTGGCATGCAGCGCCGCCATCGCTGACCTCGACAGGAATGGAGACCAGATGCGACTCGACTGGGCCAGTCTGCTGGAGATTCTCCGGCAATCCCACCGCGTGGTGCTCACCAGCCACATCCGCCCCGATTGCGACGCCCTGGGGAGCGAACTGGGCATGGCCGGCATCCTCGAAGCGCTCGGCAAGCATGTCAGGATCGTCAACGCGCAGGCCACGCCTGCCAGCCTCCAGTGGCTCGATCCCGATCGGAAGATCGAGTCGCTCGCCGAGAAGGTGAAGCCGGCCGATCTTGCCGACCGCGACCTCCTGATCGTGCTCGACACGAGTGCCTGGGCCCAGTTGGGCGGGATGGGGGAGGTGCTCAAGTCGATGCGGGACCGCGTGCTCGTCATCGACCATCACGTCAGCGAAGACGATCTTGGCGACCGCTGGTTCAAGGACACGTCTGCGGAGGCCACGGCGCGGATCGTCTCTGAAATCGGGCTGCGGCTGAAGGTGCCGCTCACCGAGCGGATCGCCACGCCGCTGTATGCCGGCTTGTCCACCGACACCGGCGGCTTCCGGTTTCCCTCGACGTCGGGAGAGTCGTTTCGCATCGCGGCACGCATGGTCGATGCGGGAGCCAGCCCCCCGGCGATCTACCGGGAACTCTTCGAGCAGGACACGCTTGCCCGGCTGCATCTCGTGGGGCGGACGCTCTCGACCGCCCGCGCCTCGCATGGGGGCCGGGTGATCACGTCAACCGTCCGGCTGGCCGACATCAAAGAGACGGCCGCGACCCCTCATGACACCGAAGACCTGATCAACATGACGCTGGCGGTGAAGGGCACGGAAGTCGCGGCGATCCTCATCGAACAGCCCGACGGGCGGATCAAGGTGAGCTTCCGCAGCCGCTCGGCCGTCGATTGCAGTGCCTTGGCCGGCCGATTCGGTGGCGGCGGACATAAGGCGGCTGCCGGGGCGATCATGCCCGGCCCGTTCGAAGCGGCCTTTGAACAGGTGACCGCGGCCGTGGACGAAGTGGTGCGGGCGGCGGACGCGTCCGCCGCGTGACGCTCTTTCGGGTGCCCTTTCCATTCAACCAGATCCTTTAGAAAGCTCACCATGACGAGAGACAAAACGTCGGATGAATCTGCAGCGGACCGGCGCGGATTCATGACCAAGCTCCTCGCCGTCGTGTGCGGCGGCCTGGCGACGCTCCCGCCGGTGCTCGCGGGCGTCTGGATGTTTCTGGATCCGCTCCGTCGCCGTGGCGCGGCAGCCACCTTCCTGCCGGTGACGGACCTGGCGAGTGTTCCCGACGACGGCATCCCGCGGCAGTTTGCGGTGGTGGCCGACAGGGTCGACGCCTGGACGGGCTTCGCCGCTGAGCCGATCGGCGCGGTCTACCTCCGCCGCGAGAAGGGCTCCGATACGGTGGAGGCTCTCTCTGCGACCTGCCCACACGCCGGCTGCTTCGTGGAGATGGAGTCGCAGGAACGCTGCTTTCGCTGCCCGTGCCACAACAGCAAGTTCACGCTCGACGGCGGCATGGTCGCCCCGAGCCCGAGCCCAAGGGCCATGGACGGCCTCGAATGCCAGGTCGCCAAGAACGGTGAGATCGCCGTCAAGTGGCAGAACTTCTACACCGGCATCGCCGAAAAGGTGGCCCGCCCATGAAACCGCAGCATCAGCACGATCAAAAACAGATGCCCCAACGTCCCGTCGGTAGTTTGGGCGTGCTCGGCCAACTGGCCGACTTCCTCGACGACCGCACCGGCTACCGGGCATTGATGCACGAGGCCCTCTACGAGCGGGTGCCGGGTGGCGCTCGGTGGCGGTATGTCTGGGGCAGCACGCTCGTCTTCGCGTTCATGACCCAGGTCATCACCGGGCTCGTGCTCTGGTCGAGCTATTCGGCCAGCGCCCAGACGGCCTGGGAGAGCGTCTACTACATCCAGCACGAGATGACCGGCGGCTGGCTGCTCCGCGGTATCCATCACGTGATGGCTCAGGCAATGGTCGTGCTGCTCGCACTGCACCTCATGCAGGTGGTAATCGACGGCGCTTACCGTGCGCCGCGAGAGGTGAATTTCTGGCTGGGGCTCGTGCTCATGATGCTCGTGCTGGGCATGGCGCTCACCGGCTACCTGCTGCCCTGGGATCAAAAGGGCTACTGGGCCACTCGCGTGGCCACGAATCTGGCAGGGCTCGTGCCGCTCGTCGGTCCTTCGCTTCAGCAAATCGTGGTGGGCGGCCCCGACTACGGCCATCAAACCGTCACGCGCTTCTTCGCGATCCATGCGGGCTTCCTGCCGGCCACGCTCGTGCTGATGCTCGTCGTGCATCTCTCGCTGTTCCGCAAGCACGGGCTCTGCGCGAAGCAGCCGATCACCCGGCCCGACGCAATGTTCTGGCCCGACCAGGTGCTCAAGGACGCCGTGGCGATGCTGGCGGTGATGGCGGTGGTGTTGGGGGTGATCCTGATGCCGGCGGTCCGCGCCATGCTCGAGGGCCGGCCGATCGTGCCGGGCGAACTCGGGGCGGAACTCGGGGCGCCGGCCGATCCCTCGCAGCCCTACGCGGCCGCGCGGCCCGAGTGGTATTTCCTGTTCCTGTTTCAGTTTCTCAAAGTGTTCGAGGGCTGGGGCGCCAGCGGTGAATTCTTCGGTGCGATCGTGGTGCCGGGCCTGGTCATGACCGCGATGTTTCTGATGCCGATCCTCGGCCGCTGGCAACTCGGCCACCGGTTCAACGTCGCCTTCACGTTCGCCTTGCTGGCGGGCATAGGCCTCCTCACGGCCATGGCGACGAACGAAGACTACGCGGCCCTCTGGGCCGACCGCAGTTCCTTCGCCGACGTCGAGAAACTGCTGGAGGAGACCGAGAACGACAAAGCGAAGATCGCCGCCCATTTTGGCAACGACGTCGCGAAGATCGCCGCCTTCGAGGTCCGCGCCAAGAAGCTCGAAAGGATCCGCCATTCGCAGTCGTTCCTCGACGCGGTGGCGATGGCCAAGGCCGACGCCTCGCGGTCGATCGAACTGGCCGGCCGGCCGGAGCGGATTCCGTCTGCGGGCATGCTGGAACTGATCCGCAACGACGCTCTCAGTCAGGGGCCTAAGCTCTTTGCGCAGCACTGTGCGAGCTGCCATGCCCACGTCGATCCGGCAGCCCCGGAGGCGGAGGCGGTGCTGGCGAAGGCCTCGGCCGCCAACCTGCACGGCTTCGGCACCGCCGCCTGGATGCGGGGCCTGCTCGACCCCAAGCAGGTCGCCGGCCCGGCCTACTTCGGCAACACGGCGCACAAGGAAGACGACATGGTGAACTTCGTGCAGAACGACCTCACCGACGCCGATACCTGGAAGCCCGACGACATCGAGGCGGTGATCGCCGCCATGGCGGCAGAGGCCGGCCTGGCAGCGGCCGGCACGGCACCGGCAGTGATTGAGAAGGGCAGGGGGCTCGTCGCCGACGGCGACCGCTGCGGCTCGTGCCATACGTTCCGCGACAACGGCGTGGCAGCGGGCAGCGCTCCCGACATCACCGGCTGGGGATCCCGTGAATGGCTGGTCGGGATCATCGTCGATCCGACGCACGAGCGGTTCTACGGCGACTCCAACGACCGCATGCCGAGCTTCGGCAAGGCTGGCGAGGGCTCTGCGCCAATACT
This sequence comes from Planctomycetaceae bacterium, assembly GCA_947459185.1. GTDB lineage: Bacteria > Planctomycetota > Planctomycetia > Pirellulales > UBA1268 > CAMCQY01. The sequence continues at coordinate 7,167 of CANHCU010000096.1, forward strand.
CACCGGGCGGCAGATCGGCCTGATCGCCGACTGGCTGCGAGGCGACTGGTATCGGCCCGCGGGGCATTGATTCAGGCTTGGTCGTGGGTTGCACGCCGGGCGGGGCTGGCCACGCCCCGTCGCCGGACGTTCGCTACGGCATCCTGCCTTCGCTCACTCGATGCTGACTGCGCTTCGGCATCCTGCCTGCGCTGGTCAGCAACGCCGGCTCACAGGGCGTGGCCAGCCCCGCTCTCCCGGATTGCATGGCAGGATGCCATGTGAAGCACCAGCGACCTGCGGTCGCCAAGAAACGGGCTGAGGACGGGCATCCGCCCGTCAGGGCGACACGATGTCGTGTTTTTCGTGAATACAGCAACGCCGGCTCTCGGGACGTGGCCAGCCCCGCCCTCCCGCCCTCCCATCCAAGCCCGACGCGCGAGCGAGGGAAACGGCTTTGCCAGACCCGCGGGGTGGCACTGCCCGCATACCCTTGCTTGCGCTGCGGGCTTGGATGAGGAAAGTGAGCATCCACCGCAGCCGGCGGAGGTCGTTTAAATGCCCCCGAGCACAGTGGCGCGGGCCACGCGGCCGACGCCCAGCATGTAGGCCGCTGTCCGCAGTGGCACCTTCCGTGACGAGGCCAGCTGCCAGACATGTTCGAACGCGTCGCCGAGGATGCGGTCGAGTTCCTGCCGCACACGATTGATGCCCCACTGGTAGTGCTGCCTGTTCTGCACCCACTCGAACCAACTGGCCGTCACGCCTCCGGCGTTCACGAGGATGTCGGGCACGACCGTGATCTGGCGGCGGTCGAAGATCTCGTCGGCCTCGGGCTCGGTCGGCGCGTTGGCCGCCTCGATGATGATCGGCGCCCGCACCGCCTCCGCGTTGTCCTTGTGGAGCACGCCGCCGAGCGCCGCCGGGATGAGCACATCGCAGTCGAGGGCCAGGAGTTCGGCGTTGGTGAGCGCGTCTCCTCCCGGATATCCCGCCAGACGGCCGGAATGCGACTGGGAATAGCGGAGGAGTTCGAGCACGTCGAGGCCTTCGGCGCGGTGAAAGCCCGCGGTTGCGTCGCTGACCGCCACGATTCGGCATTCCGCATCGTGGAGAAAACGGGCCGTGTGCGAGCCCACGTTGCCGAAGCCCTGAATGGCGACCCGCGTGCCGGGAATGCGTCGGCCCAGCCGGCTCAACAGCTTGAGCGTGAGGCTGCCGACACCGCGGCCCGTGGCTTCGTCGCGGCCCGGAATGCCGTGATACTCCACGGGCTTCCCCGTGACGCAGGCGGGGGAGAAGCCGTGGTACTTGTCATACTGGTTCATGATCCACGCCATCACCTCGGGGCTTGTCCCCATGTCGGGCGCGGGGATGTCGACATCGGGGCCGAAGAGGTCGTGGATGGCGTCCACGAACCGCCGCGTGACGCGTTCCAGTTCGCGGGCGGAAAGTCGGGACGGATCGACCGCGATGCCTCCCTTGGCACCGCCGTAGGGGATGTCGACGACCGCCGTCTTCCAGGTCATCAGTGACGCCAGCGCCCGCACCTCGTCAAGGTCTACCTGCGGGTGGTAACGCAGGCCGCCCTTCATCGGGCCGCGAGCGTTGTTGTGCTGCACGCGGTAGCCGATGAGAGATGCCACCTCGCCCGAGTCGAGTTCGACCGGGATCTGTACCTGCACCTCTCGCTTCGCCGTGAGCAGCAGGCGGCGCATGTTGTCAGAGAGGTCGAGTTGGTCGGCAGCCCGATTGAAGTAGATGCTGATGGCTTCGCTTGACCGCATGGTGCGTTGGATCTCCTGATGCCCGGACCGGGGACTCGAGTGCCGGGGCGGGACGGAGTTTACCCGACTGCCAACAAGAAATGCCTGGCGAAATTCCCGTTGCACGCTCTCCCGTGACGACGGCCACAGCCGCTATGATGTCGGTTCACCACCCCGCCGCTCCGGCCCACCATGCCTACCCCCGCTCCTGAGGATTTCTGGAAGCTCGTGGCCGCCAGCCGGCTGGCGGCCACCGACGTGCTCGCCTCGCTGCGTCGCGAGCATGCCCGCGAGACGGCAGGCCAGCCACCTGCAGCGAGCGACGATGCTGCCTCGGCAGCGATCGCCAAATGGCTCATTCAGCGTGGAGTCCTCACCAAGTGGCAGGGCCGTCGGCTGATCAACGGGGTTTCCGGCCCCTTTTTCGTCGGTGACTACCGACTCATGGAGCGTCTGGAGAACGACGGCCCGGGGCGTCTGTTTCGCGGTCGGCACGAGCCATCGGGCAGACGTGTGTGCCTCATGCTGCTCGACCGGAAACTCTGCCAGCGGGTGGACGTCTGGACCGAGGTCGTGCGGCGAACAACGATCGCCCACGATGCAATCGACCCGATCCTCAGCCGGACTTGGGCCCTCGAGCAGGCGCAAGGCAATCGGTTCATCGTCTGCGAAGACGTGACTGGGCTGTCGCTGGCCGATGAACTGGCCAGGCTGGGGCCACTGCCACCGGCGGGGGCCTGCCGGCTCATGCTTCCGATCTTCCTGGCCGTGGCCGAACTGCATCGCCGGGGCGCCGTGCACGGCGACCTCTCTCTCGACGCCCTGCGCCGCGAGCCGGCGAGCGGTGGCGATGGTGAGCGCACGGGTCGGGTGAGGCTCCTGCAGGTGCCGCTGGCAGGCGACCCGCACGCCGTTCCGGGACAAGCGCCGATCGATGCCACCGAGCGGGTCTCCGGACTGGGACGACGGGCCTCGTTCGTGGCTCCCGAGCTGATGCTGCCGGGCCGCTCCAGCGACGAACGCAGCGACGTGTATGCGCTCGGCTGCATCCTCCACGCTCTGCTCACCGGCGTGGCCCCATGCTGGCAGGGAGATGCCCAACGCACGCTCTCACAGGCGGCGTTCGTTGGCCCGCCGCCGCTGGGCCCGCCGCAGGTGCCCGTTGAAGTGGCAACACTTGTTTCCTACCTCGTGGCCCGGGATCCAACCAGTCGGTATCCCGATGCAGCCGAAGCGGCAGACGCGTTGGCAGGCTGCATCGGCCTGTCCCCTGTCTCCGGCTCGCTGCCGCCGCAGACGACGGCCGGCGGTGCCGGAGGGCAGGCCGTTCCGCCGGCGGCCTCCGCGGCCCCGCCCGCGATTCATCCGATGGGTGCCGCGACGTCACTGCCGCCGGCCGCGTCCCCGGGGGCGGGGGCTGGCGCAGGCTCATCGGCCATCGGCCTCGCGACCCGGGCCGCACGCAAGCGGGCAGCCCGGCTCGGCATGATCGGTCTGGGCGTTGCCGGTGGCATCGTGATGCTGTCGCTGGCGATCGCCCTGTGGCAAAACGGTTCGGCACCGGAACCGCGTACGCAACAGAAGAAGAGCGACGAGGAGCCCCACGTCGGCGTTGCCACGCGCAACGCTCCACAGCAGAAGCCGGGCGAAGAACAGAAGCCGGGCGAAGAACAGACGGACGACCAGACGGAAGAGCATCTGGCGAAGTCAGCCACCAGCCAGTCTGCCGGCACGAAGTCTTCGAGCGAGCCGCAGCTGCAGGTCGTCGAGTCTGCCGACCTGCCGTGGGCGTCACCCACCGCCGGCAAGCCACCGTCGCTCGCCTATCTGCCGCCAGGCTCCCAGCTGATTCTGCTGGCTCGTCCCGCGGCGATCGTGGCCGATCAGGAGGGCCGGCAGTTTGTCACGTCGCTCGGCCCCCGCGTGGCGGAGGGAATCGCCACCCTCGACACGCTCTGCGGATGCAGACTCGAGGACATCGCGGAGGTGCAGGTAGGCTGGCAGGCGGGCGGCGACGCGGCGACAGCCTCAGGAGATGCGGTGAGCGGCTGGACGGTGCGGTTTCGCGAGCCGTCGCCGCTGCTGGGCGATGCCGATGCGCGGGCGAAGGCGTGGGGCGAGACGACTGCGAGGGATGTTGAAGGTGAGACGGTTCATGTCGGCACGTCGCTCTCCTTCTGGCTGCCTGCGGCCGAGGAGGGCCGAGTGCTCGTGATGGGTCCGGCGGCAATCCTCGACGCGATGATGGCTGCGCGGACTGCCGGCCCGGAGCAGGACGACGATGCGCTTGCGGCGAGCCTGCCACAGGATCTGGAGCAGCTCGTCGGCATGCTCGACCGCACCCGTCATCTCACACTGCTCGGGTCGCCATACTACCTGTTGACCGACGGCCGGCCCCTGATGGCCGGTCCGCTCGCCGGGCTCGTCGAACCGCTCGGCAGCTTTTTCGGCGACGGCGTGAAGGCGGCGGCCCTGTCACTGCATTTCGGCGACAACTTCTACGCCGAGGTCGACACGATCGCCACCCGCGCCGAGCCGCCGAAGCCGCTGGCCGGCCGGCTTGCGCGGCAGATCGAGAAGGTTGCCGACGCGGTCGAGGACTATTGCGCCGCGCTCAATCCTCATCCCTACGGGAGAAAGCTCGTGATGCGGCTGCCGTCGATGATCCGTGTGGTGGCTGCCAACGCCCGCTGCGGCGCGGAAGGGAAGGGAGTCGTGCTCAACAGCTATCTTCCCCGGCACGCGGGCCACAATCTCGTGCTGGCGTCCGAACTCGCGCTCGAGCAGACGCCAGGTTCCGCGGTGGCGGCGGTCCCAGGAAAGACAACGGCGGCGGCCCCGGCCGGTTCGGCGGGCGGACTCCAGAAGAAGATGTCACTCGTCTTTTCCAAAGACACGCTGGAGAAGTCGATCCAGATGCTGTCGGATGAGATCGGTATTCCGATGGAGATTCTGGGTGGCGACCTGCAGCTGGAAGGGATCACGAAAAACCAGTCCTTTGCGCTGGACGAGCGGGACAAGTCGGCCGATGCAGTGCTGCGCACGATCCTCGCCAAGAGCGACTCGGCCGGCAGACTCGTCTACGTCATCCGCAAGCGGGACGGCGTCGAATCGATCGAGATCACAACGAAGGCCGCCGCTGCCAAACGCGGGGATACGTTGCCACCCTGACGGGAGTCCCCCGGCTTCCGCCGGGGGCTTTTATGGAATCCGATCGACGAGGGCGGGGCTGCCCGTGTCCCGAGAGCCGGCGTTGCTGACCAGCGGAGGCAGGATGCCGGAGCGCAGTCAGCATCGAGTGAGCGAAGGACAGGATGTCCGTAGCGAACGTCCGGCGACGGGGCACGGGCAGCCCCGCCCGGCACGGTAAAGCAAGGGGGCCGCGATGTCAGTCGAGCACGACGAGCGCGATCAGCATGTAGAGCACGATCCCCACGATATCGACGATCGCCGACACGAACGGGTTGCTCATCAAGGCGGGGTCGAGGCCGATCGAACGAAAGACGAGCGGTAGGACAGACCCCACCATCGTGCCCATCATCACCACGCCGAGGATCGTCAGCGGTATCACGAGCGCCGAGGCAGCGGTTGGCGCGTAGGCCAGCGCGAGGCAGTAGCCTGGAATCGCCAGCAGTCCGCCGAGCAGGAGTCCCAGTACGAACTCCCGCCGGAGAATCCGCGGCCAATCGGAGAGTTTGCAGTCGCCGGTGGAGAGCGCTGTGATCACAAGGGTGGCCGACTGGTTGCCCGAATTGCCGCCACTGGCGATCACCAGCGGGATGAAGGCCACGAGCCAGGCATGCGGCGACTGCCACTTCGCGAGCACCATCGCCGTGAGCGCGGCCGTGGCAAAGAGAATCGCCAGCCATACTCCCCGCTTCCACGTCATCGAGACAAGGGCTGCCTCGAGATAGCTTTCGCCGAGCGGCGAGATGGCGGCGATCCGCTGGGCGTCGTCGGTGGCATCCTGCCGGACGGTGTCGAGCACGTCGTCGTGCGTGACGATTCCGACGAGGCGATTGTTTTCGTCCACCACCGGGATGGCGAGAAAGTCGAAACGGGCCAGCTTTTCCACCACCCGGTCGCTCGGCTCTTCGAGGCGGACGCTGATCGGATCCCGCTGCATGAGGTCCGATACAAGCGCCGTCGGCCGGGCGAGGATCAGGTCGCGGAGCGACACGAAGCCGACCAGTTTTCGATCGGCGTCGAGCACGTAGATGTAGTAGATCGACTCGCTGTTGGGGGCCTGCATCCGCAGGCGTGCCACCGCCTCGCCGGCCGTGATGTCGGCCGGCAGCGAGGCGTATTCGGTCGTCATCAGGGCCCCGGCCGACCCCTCCGGGCAGGAGAGGAGCATCCGGATGTCGTGCCGTTCGGCCTTAGCCACCAGCGGCAGAATCTCTTCGACAAGTTCCGGATCGAGTTCACGGAGGAGGTCGTCGCGATTGTCGGCGGCCATCCACTCGATCAGCGGTCCGAGGTGGGCCCGGTCGGCCGCCTGCACCAGTTCCACCTGCCGCGGCATGGAAAAATAGGGAAAGATTTCCGCCTGCCGTTCGACCGGCAGGAAGTCGAGGAGGTGCCAGAGTTCGCCGTCGTCGAGCCCCTCCGAAAAATCGGCCACAGTGGCGGGATGCAGTTCCCGGGCCACCTCCCGCACGCCGTCGGCGTCTCCCTCGCCGAGCATGACGCGAAGTTCGGGAATCAGGATGGGATTGGCGGTGGGCATGGCAGGGCGGGGCGGCCGAGGCGGGTGTTCCGTCTATACTGGTGCATTCACCGTGACGAACGGATCCAGTATGCCATGAACGCTTCCCGAGTCGAACGCCGATTGCCAGTCGTGCGACGCTTTGTCGCCCGGGCCGTCTTCGCTGTCTGCGCCGGCGTGCTGCTCGCGGCTGTTCCTGGAGCCCAACTGTTCGCGGTTGAGCGGGCACCGTCCGCGGCCGATGCACGGACCGACGCGATCCAATCGCCCACCGCGAGGGGCTTAAGCCTGCTGCTCACGCAGGCCTACCTGCCTCCCGACTTCGACCAACAGGTCTTTGAGGATCTCTGGACAACGTGGGAGGAGCCCGCCCGGTCGCGGGCCGAGCAGGCTTCCCTGCCAGAGCGGCGGCGGATGACCATGGAGCGGTATGGCCTCACGCCCCATCCCGACGATCCATCAAGGTCGATGCAGTACGTGGTCGATCCCTCATCGGGGGCATGGACGATGAGCTGCCTCGCCTGCCACCAGGGGCAGGTTGAAGGGAGGGCGATCCCTGGGCTGCCCAACTCCAACTATGCGCTCGAGACGCTGACGGAAGAGGTGCGGCTGGTCAAGGTGAAGCAGCGGAAGCCCTTCGGCCATATGGACATGGGGTCGCTGTTTCTGCCGCTGGGAACGACCAACGGCACGACCAACGCCGTGATGTTCGGCGTCGCCCTGATGCGGCACCGCGATCCCGACCTGGCGATCGTCCAGCGGCCGCCGCGGTTTGACCTTGTCCACCACGACATGGATGCGCCGGCATGGTGGCACTACAAAAAACGGCGCAGCCTCTATGCCGACGGCTTTGCCCCCAAGGGGCATCGGATTCTGATGCAATTTCTCCTGGTGAAGGAGAACGGGCCGGAGAAGTTCCACGCTTGGGAGGACGAATTCCGCGACATCGAGCAGTGGATCGAGTCGCTCGAGGCTCCACGGTGGCCGTGGGCCGTCAACATGCAGCTCGCCGGCAAAGGAAGGTTGATCTTCCAGCAGCACTGCGCCGACTGCCACGGCACCTACCATGCTGCCGGGGCAGCCGACGGCGCCGAGAAAGAGACCTACCCCGATCGTATTGTGGACATCGCAGAGGTGGGCACCGACCGCGTGCGGCTCGACTCGCTCACCGCGAAGGAACGCGGCGACCTGAGCAAGAGTTGGTTCGGCCATCTTGGGGAAGATGCCGCCTCGATGAAAGATCGTGAGTCTCCTGCCGGCTATGTGGCGCCGCCGCTCGACGGCGTCTGGGCGACGGCACCCTATCTCCACAACGGCTCCGTGCCCACGCTCTGGCACCTGCTGCATCCCGCGGACCGGCCCGCCGTCTGGAAGCGGACGCCGACGGGCTACGATCAGGCCCGCGTCGGCCTGGAAGTCGCTGAGATGGAGAAAATGCCCACAGGGCCGGGGCAGGAAAAGCTCTCCTCCGCCGAACGCCGCCGCCATTTCAACACGTCGAAGCCTGGCAAGAGTGCCAAGGGCCACGACTTCCCCGACGTGCTCAACGAGGAAGAAAAGACCGCCGTGCTCGAATACCTAAAAACGCTGTGACGGTTCGGGTTCCATAAAAGCCCTGAGCGCAAGCGACGGGATCTGCATGCTGTGCGACGGTTCGGGACTGCCCATGCCCCGTCGCCGGACGTTCGCTACGGCCATCCATGGCCTTCGCTCACTCGATGCTGACTGCGCCAGCCAGATCGCCTCCGCTTCGGCATCCTGCCTGCGCTTGTCAGCAACGCCGGCTCTCGGGACACGGGCAGCCCCTCACGGACGGGGGCAGCCTCCATAAAAGCCCTGAGCGCAAGCGACGGGATCTGCATGCTGTGCGACGGTTCGGGACTGC
>CANHCU010000097.1 GCA_947459185.1 Planctomycetaceae bacterium
CCGTACCAGGCCTCGGCGACGCGGTCTTCGGCCGCGGCTGATCCCCTGGTCGAAATTGAATTCTGGATCAAGAAGGCGCTGACGATTCCACTCCCTTTCTGAGTCCGAAAGCCAACGGCTGCCCCCCATGATCCTCATCATCTGCAAGCTCCGCATGATCAGCACCCTCTGCGCGCTTGCTGCCATCCTGGTGACACTCGTCGTCGGGCCCTTGCCGCTGGCGGCCGCGCCGTCGGAGGAGAAGGTTGATCTGATCATCTCGAAGGGGCTCGACTGGCTGGTTCGCAAGCAGTCGCGACGGGGCAGCTGGGCGGCGAACGAGGGCCGCTACCCGACGGCCATGACGGCGCTGGCCGGCACAGCGCTGCTCATGGAGGGCTCGACGACCACGCAGGGAAAGTATGCCGAGGCGATCCGTCAGGCGGTTGACTACCTCGTGAGCCGTTCCCGCCCCAACGGCCTGATCGGCGACCCGAAGGGGGACGATCGCTACACCTACGGCCACGGCTTCTCGATGCTCTTCCTCTCGCAGGTGCTCGGCGAGGAGGAGGACGAACGCCGCCGCGAGGAACTCGTGCGGGTGCTCGAGAAGGCGGTGGAGTTTTCCGGCCGCGCGCAGACGTCCGACGGCGGATGGGGCTACGTCAGCGCGAAGGACGGCAACAACTTCGACGAGGGCTCGACCACGATCACGCAGGTGCAGGGCCTGCGCGGCTGCCGCAACGCCGGCATCACCGTGCCGCGGGAGATCATCGACAAGGCGATCGCCTACATCCACAAGTGCACGATGCCGGATGGCGGCGTGCAGTACAGCTCCAAGGGGGGCGGAGGCCGCCCGGCCATCTCCGCAGCCGCCATCGCCTGCCTGTTCAACGCCGGTGAATACGACGACACCCACGTGCCGCGGATGCTCGACTACGCGGAGAAGCACCTCGGCAACATCGCCAACAACGGCTTCGGACACTGGCACTACGCCCACTTCTACTACGCGCAGGTGATGTATCGCGAGGGGGGGAAAAAGTGGGAGACCTACCGCAAGCAGATCGAGGAACGGCTCGTGTCGGAGGCGCAGAACGACCGCGACGGCCTGTTCTGGCCGCAGGGTTACATCGGCCCGGTTTACACGACGGCCACGAACCTCACCATGCTGCAACTTGACCGCGGCACGCTCCCCATTTACCAACGCTGACGTGCCGACCGTGAGCGGATTCGCCGCCACCGACCATTTTTCATTCCGCAGATACGCCCCGCAGGTTTTGCCCGGAGATCATCCATGACGCAGACGCCCTTCGACCCTTCCGCCATCGACCGCCTGCACGAGGCACACGATCGCATCCTTGCGCAACTCTCGCGGGTGATCGTCGGCCAGAGTCAGGTGATCGAGGAACTGCTGATCTGCCTCTTCAGTCGCGGCCACTGCCTGCTCGAGGGCGTGCCCGGCCTCGCCAAGACGCTCCTCGTCAGCACGCTGGCCAAGAGCCTCGACCTCTCCTTCAGCCGCATTCAGTTCACCCCCGACCTGATGCCGGCCGACATCATCGGCACCGACGTGCTCGAGGAGGACAAGACGACGGGCACTCGACAGTTGCGGTTTCTCGAAGGGCCGCTGTTTGCCAACGTGGTACTCGCCGACGAGATCAATCGCACGCCGCCAAAGACACAGGCGGCGCTGCTCGAAGCGATGCAGGAGCGGCAGGTGAGCGTCGGCCGCGTGCGGCACCGTCTGGTCGATCCCTTCTTCGTGCTGGCCACGCAGAACCCGATCGAGCAGGAGGGCACCTATCCGCTGCCTGAGGCGCAGCAGGACCGGTTCATGTTCAAGGTGTTCGTCCGCTATCCGACGTTCCAGGAGGAATTTGAGATCGCCCGACGGACGACCGGCCTGCCCGCCGAAGATGCCCAGCCGGTGCTCTCGGCGGCCGACATTATCGGCCTGCAGCAGGCCGTGCGGGGTGTGCCGGTGAGCGACCATCTCGTGCGGTATGCGTTGGCGCTCGTCAGGCAGACCCGTGCGGGCGAGAAGGGAACCCCCGACTTTGTCAGTGACCAGCTCTCCTGGGGCGCGGGGCCGCGGGCCGTGCAGTTTCTGATCATCGGTGCCAAGGCACGTGCGCTCCTGCAGGGCCGCAGCCATGTGGCGGTGGAAGACATCCAGGCACTCGCCAGCCCCGTGCTGCGGCACCGGATCGTCGTCGGCTTCGCGGCCGAGAGCGAGGGCGTGACGCCCGACGGCATCATTCAGCGGATCATCGAGACGACCCCGGCCAGAGAGGACGAACTCACCCGTGACGCCCGGTTCCAGACGATATTTGCATCCTGAGGCGATTGCCCGCATCGCGCGGCTGGAGCTGCGCGCGCGTGCCGTTGTCGAGGGCGTGCTCGCCGGCCTCCACAAGAGCCCCTACAAGGGGCAGTCGGTGGAGTTTCTCCAGCACCGGGAGTATGTCCGTGGCGACGACCTGCGCCGGGTCGATTGGAAGGTCTGGGGACGGCAGGACCGCTTCTATGTGAAGGAGTTCGAAGAGGAGACCAACCTCCGCGTCACGCTCCTCGTGGACGGTTCGGCCAGCATGAACTATGCCTCGGGGCCACTCGGAAAATACGACTACGCCGCCACGCTCGCGGCCAGCCTCGCCTGGCTGGCGCTCTCGCATGGTGATGCCGTGGGCTGCAGCGTCTTCGACGACAAGATCAGGGCAAGCGTGCCGCCGCGGACGAAGCGGTCGCACCTCGCGAGCGTGGTGGAGGTGCTCGAGACGCCCCGTGCGGGCCGGCCGACAGCCTTCATGCCGGTGCTCAGATCGCTTGCCGAGACGCTGCCGAGGCGGGGACTGGTGATGGTGATTTCCGATCTGCTCGGAGACCGCGACGGCGTGTTCCAGGGGATGCAGCTCCTGCGGAAGCGTGGTCATGATCTCGTACTCCTCCATGTGATGGATGACGACGAACTCGACTTTCCATTCGAGGGGCCGACCCGGTTCGAGGGGCTGGAACTGCCCGACGCCCTCGCCTGCAACCCGCGCAGCCTGCGGGCGGGCTACCTGGCGGCGGTGGAGGCGTTTCTCGCCGACGTCCGCACCCGGGCCGCGGCCGTGCGATGCGACTACTCCCTCATTCGCACCGGCGAACCGGTCGATGCGGCGCTGGTGAAGTTTCTCGCGCGTCGCGCCAGCATGGCTGTCTAGGGGAGAGCAGCCTGCCATGCCGACATTTGATTTTCTGCCGCTGCTCTGGTGGGGCCTGCCGTTCGTCGCGGCACCGGTCATCATCCACCTCATCAATCTGCTGCGGCATCGCAAGGTGCCGTGGGCGGCCATGGAATTTCTGCTGGCCAGCCAGCGGAAGTACCGCACGCAGGTGCTCCTCAAGCAACTCCTGCTGCTGCTTTTGCGGGTGGCGGCCGTGCTCGGAATCGTGCTGGCCCTGGCGCAGCCGCGGTGGAAATCGGCGCTCGGACGGATGCTCGGTGGCGCACGGACGGAGCATGTCGTGCTGCTCGACGACAGCTATTCGATGGGCGACCTGTCGGCGGAAGGCCGCATCGGTGACACGCGCTGTTTCGACCGCGGTCGGCTGGTCGTGGAACGGATCTGCACCGAACTGGCCGCTGCACAGGGGCAGCAGGAGGTGGCGATCGGCCGCTTCTCGGCGTTTGATAAGAAGGCTTCGCAGGCTGGCGAGGCACAGGCAGCCCAGCAAGCATTCGACATCCGCCTGCAGCCGGTGACGCCGCGATTGGTGCAGGAGGTCCGCGACGATCTGGCCGGACGGTCTCCAGCCGCGGTGGCGTCAGGCCCGCGGGGGGCGGTGGCTGCCGCCGCCGGAGTGCTCGGCGGCGGCACCGGGGCGGCCAACGTCGTCTGGCTGATCAGCGATTTTCGCTTCAAGGACTGGAAGGCCGCCGACGAGACGGCAGGCCTTTTGCGGCAGTTGTCCGACGCCGGGTGCGAAGTTCGGCTGGTGGACTGCGCTGCCGAAGGGGGTGATGGCCGTCAGCCGGGCAACCTGACGGTGGAGCGGCTGGAGATGGCCGGTGGCGTGCCCGCCACCGGCGTGCTCGTGCCGCTGGAGGTGGCGGTCCGCAACAACTCCGACCGACCGGTTCGCGACGTGGCCGTCGAACTCCGCGAGGATGCTCTGGGCCGGCCGGGTGTGCGGATCGCGGAGATCCCCGCTGGCGGCGTGGGGACGCAGCGGTTTGATGTCCGCTTCACGAAGTCGGGCCCGCACCTCGTCGAGGCGACGATCCCCGCTGATGCAGTGGCCGCCGACAATACGAGGACGATGGCGGTCGATGTGGTTGATCGCGTCGATGTGCTGCTGATCGACGGTGATCCAACCGGCGGCGGCCGCGCTGGTGATGCCTTCTATGTGGCCACGGCACTGGCCCCAGGTGCGGGCGCGCCGACGGGCCTGCGGCCGCGGATCGAGCCGCCGCGGAGCCTTGCGACCCTCGATCTGGCGTCGTTTGACTGCATCTGGCTGCTCGACGTGGAACGGCTCGACCCGCCGGAGGTCGCGGCGCTCGAGGCCTTTGCTCGAGCCGGCGGAGGCGTGGTCTTTTTCACCGGACCCCGCACGAAGGCCGAGGTCGTCAACCGCGTGCTCCATCGCGGCGGCGAGGGGCTCTTCCCCGTGCCGCTGGCAGGGCCTGTGGACCTGCTTCCCGATGCCGCCGGGACCGCCGCGGCGCCCGACGTCGTCGTCGAGGAGCACCCGGTCGTGGCCGTGCTGTCCGGCCAGCGGAATCCGCTGCTCGATGCCGTGCGGATCGAGCGGTCGATGGCGGTGGAACGTGGTTTCGAACCGGCATCCACCAGCGGGCTGCGGAGACTGCTCTCGCTGCGGAGCGGCGGGCCGCTCGTGGTGGAGCGGCCGTACGGCGATGGCATGGTCGTGGCCGTGCTCTCAACGGCGGCCCCCACGTGGAACAACTGGGCGCGAGGCAATCCAAGCTGGGTGGTGGTGATGCTGGAACTGGAGAGCCATCTCGCCCGCACGCGCCGCCGCGCGGAGTCACTGGAGGTGGGCGAGCCCGTCTCCGTCAGGCTCGACGCGGCCGTCGACGAGATCGAGGTCGATATCGCAGTGCCGCCGGATGGAACTCTCGTGCATCAGACGGCGGTAGCGTTGCCAGCCGGCGGGCTCGAGGCGACGCTTGCCGAGACGTCGGTGGCCGGTGGCTACACGGCTCGCTGGCGGCGACTCGACGGCACCGAGCGGGAGCGGCTCTTCGCCGTGAACGTGGCCGCCGACGAGGGCCAACTGGAGCGGATCGGCCGCGAACGGCTGGACCGCGTGCTGGCGGGGGTGGCATTCAAGTATGACCGAGCTGAGGCACTCGAGCCCGACACCACCACGCTGGCAGGAGTGCCCCTGGTCAAGCCGCTGCTGTACCTGCTTGCAGCCGTTCTCATCCTCGAACAGCTGCTGGCGTATTCGGCCAGTTACCATGCCGCGCCCCGCGGAAAATCAGCCGCCTGACGAGCCGTTGGCCAGAATCCCCATGAATCCATTCACTTCCGCCGCGTTTCCGCCCCTGCCGATGCCGCCCTGTCTCCTCGCCTCCTCGGAGCGGGTGCAGCACCGCATCACCAGCGGGCTGATCGACGGGTTTTCGCAGTGGTGGCAGATGCCGGCCCTGGTGCTGGGGCTGGCGGCCGTTGCGGTCTTCGTGATCTGGATGTACCGCCGGGATGCGGCCGAGTTGCCTCGCGGCATGGGCATTGTGCTCGCTGTCCTGCGGCTAGGGGCGTTGGCAGCGTTGGCGGCCGCCTATCTCGACTTCGAGCGGACGGCCGAGCATGAGATTGTGTTTCCGTCGCGGGTGGCCGTGCTCGTTGATTCCAGCGCCAGCATGACCTTGCGGGATGATTCTGCCGCTGACGAGCAGGCCGCTGGCGAGCAGGCCGACACGCGGTCGCAGCGGGCGGTCCACGTGTTGCGTGAAGGTGGGCTTCTTGCAGCCCTCGCGCCGCGGCACGAGGTGTCGTTGTGGAGGTTCGATGCGGATGCCGAGCCGCTGGTGGTGCTGCCGAACGCGACCACGGCGCCGCTGCCGAGTGCGTCCGGCGAATCGCCGGCCGCTGCCGACCCGGCCGTGCCCGCGAGCGACTGGCCCGAACGGCTGACGGCCCGTGGCTACGAGACCCGCCTCGGTGAGGCGCTTGCCCGGGTGCTCGACCAGGAACCGCCCGGCGTGCTGGCCGGCGTGATCGTGCTGACCGACGGCGCCAACAATGCCGGCGTCGATCCCGCGGCGGCCGTGACGGCCCTCGGCAAGGCGGGCGTGCCTGTGCACACGCTGGGGATCGGGTCGGATCGTCTGCCGACGAATGTGCGGGTCGCCGACGTGCTCGTGCCGGCCCGCGTCTTTCCGGGTGATCGCTTCGCCGTGACCGCCTACCTGCAATCGCAGGGATTGGCGGGCCAGACGGTGCGTGTGGAACTCTCCGAAGTGGCGGCCGCCGATGCCGCGGGTGGTGATCCGCGGACTGCCGCAGCACCCGGCCGCGTGATCGACACCGCCGAGGCCATCCTCGGCGCCGGCGGTGAACTCGTCGCGGTCAGGTTTGACGTGCCGGGACTGGAGACGCCGGGCCGTCGCGATCTGGCCGTGCGTGTGATTCCGCCCGCCGCGGACCGCACGCCCGCCGACGATCGGCAGGTGGCCGAGGTCGAGGTGGTAGACCGGGTCACGCAGGTGCTGCTGATGGCGGGTGGTCCGAGCCGCGAATACCAGTTCATGCGGAACGTGCTCGAACGCGACAAGAGCGTCGCCGTGGACGTGCTGCTGGGGACAGCGGGCAAGGGCGGCTCCCAGGATGCCCGCCGCATCCTGCCAGCCTTTCCACCAACGGCCGAGGAGTTGGCGGAATACGATGTGGTCGTCGCCTTCGACTACGACTGGCGGCTACTCGATGCCGCGGCCCAGGCCCGCCTCGAACGCTGGGTGTCGCGGGAGTCGGGTGGGCTCGTCTTCGTGGCCGGCAGCATTTTCATGGATGCGTGGCTCGCCGATTCCCAGACCACGCTGATTCGCAATCTGCATCCGGTGGAACTTCGGCGGGCCGGCCGGCTGACGGGTGATGATGCCGCAGGGGGTGAGGAGCCGTTGCCACTTCTTTTTTCACGCGATGGGCTCGATGCCGAGTTTCTCTGGCTGGCCTCCAGCCGCATCGCCAGCCAGACCGTCTGGAGCGAGTTCAAGGGTGTGTATTCCTGTTTTGATTCGGCGGGACCGAAGCCCGGTGCCACGGTCTACGCGCGGGCTGCCCGTCCCGGTGCGGGGGCCGCGCCGGACTCCAACCCCATCTACTTCGCCGGCCAGTTCTACGGCTCTGGGAATGTCTTCTTCATGGGGAGCGGCGAGATGTGGCGGCTCCGATCGCTCGATGACAGCCTCTATGAGCGGTTTGCCACGCAGTTGGTCCGCCACGTGTCGCAGGGGCGGCTCCTGCGTGGCTCGCGGCGGGCAAGGCTGCTCGTTGATCGAGATCGGTTTGCCGTGGGGGCAACGGTGGTGGTTCGTCTGGTGGTGCCCGAAGGCGACTCGACGGTGCCTGCCGACTGTCGGGTGGAGGGGCCGGATGGAACGGTGCTGCGGGTGCCGTTGGTGGCCGAGCGAGACCGGGCAGGCGTGCTTCAGGGAACGTTTGTGGCCGCCCGTGATGGGTCGTGGCGGATCGATGTTGACCTGCCCGGTGCGAGCGGTGAGAAGGTGTCGCGCCGCATTCAGGCGCGGCTACCGGATCGGGAGTTGGAACGGCCGCGGCTCGATCGCGGTGTGCTCGAACAACTCGCCGCGGCGTCAGGAGGGTCTTCCCTCATTCTCGCCGCGCAGCCGTGGACGCCCGTCGAATCGGAATCACTCGCCGCCGGCATCAAGGATCGCTCCCGACGGGAGTACGAGACCGGCTCTCCCGACGGCGCGTTCAAACGACGACTCAACGGCATCCTCCTCGCACTGGGCGTTGGCCTGTTGTGCACGGAATGGATCCTGCGGCGACTCGTGAAGCTCGCGTGAGCATCAGGCCACTCTTTCATACCCCACAGTCCCGCACGCTTCTGCACCCGCTGAGACCCCTCCCGTGACGCTTGTCATCGATCCACCATCGCCGCCTTCCGCATCCGAGGTCCGGCGGGCTGCTGCCGCCGACGTGGTAGCCTTGAAGGGAATGCTTGCGGCGGTCCGTCGGCAGACCCGCGGCTGGATCTGGGTCGAGTCGTTGGCGTGGTTGTGTCTTGCGGCCGTGGCCTTCTTCTGGGCGTCGCTCGCGATCGACTGGAGCGTCGAGCCGCCACGTTGGGCGCGGGCGAGCCTGTTGGCGCTGACGGCGGCCGGGCTTGTCGTGCTCGTGTATCGAAAGCTGCTGGGGCGGCTGTCCACCGATCTTGGTGATGCGAGCCTGGCAGTCGTTGTGGAACGGGCCCATCCGTCGTTTCGAGACAGCCTGTCAACCACGATCGAGCTGGCGGACCAGCCCTCTGCCGACGTCAATCCCGAGCTCCTCGCCCGCACCGCTGCAGAAGCGACCGCCCATCTGGGGCAGGTCCGGCCGGAGCGGATCTTCCGCCGGCGACAACTGGCGATGCTCGCCTTTGCGGCGATCGCCGCAGCGGCGACCATTGCGGGCCTGGCGGTGGCTCGGCCCGCGGTCGCCAGCCTGTGGGTCCGCCGGCTGCCGCTCTTGGGAGACGAGCCCTGGCCGCGTCAGGTACGGCTGGCGATCGACGAGTTTCCCGGTGGCGTTCGGAAAGTGGCACGCGGCAGCGATGTGGACGTGATCGTGCACGCGCAGGCGGCCGATCGCCTGCCTGAGGTAGTCGATCTGAGGTGGCGGTCGGCACCGAGCGGCGGCCTTGGGCAACGGCCCGCCGGCGGGCCGCGCGGCACCTGGCATGTGGACCGGATGGGATCGCGGGGCGGCGTCTCGGCAGATGGCCAGGCGTTTGGGCACGTGCTCAAGGCAGTCAACGACAGCCTCGATCTGGAGATTCGCGGCGGCGACGCCCGCCTCCGCAATCTCAGGATCGAGGTGCTCGAGCCACCAGCGCTCGAAAAACTGCTGATCACCTCCACGCCTCCCGCCTATCTTGGCAGCGGCCCACGGGAATCGCCGCCGGCGCGGATCGTGCAGATTCCACGTGGATCGCAGGTGGAGATCGCCTGCACATGCACGAAGCCGCTGGCGGCGGCCACGATTGTGGCGGTCGCGAGCGGTGGCTCAGCCGCCGAGGAGGTGTTGGCCACGTTCTCCGCCGCCGACTCTTCGGCTGCGGCCGGGGCGACGTCGGCCACGGGCCGCGGGATCGTCGGTCGGATCGCGGCGCTCGATGCCGATCGCACCATCGTGGTGCGATTCACCGATACCGATGGCCTTGTGAACCGCGAGCCGCTGACATTCACGCTCGCCGCCCTTCCGGACGAGCCGCCTCAGGTCGCCATGCGTCTGCGCGGCATTTCGACCGCGGTCACGCCGCGGGCCAGAGTGCCGCTGGTAGGCACCATCTCCGATGACCACGGGCTGGGAGGAGCGGCGGTGCGGCTGCGGGTGGCGGACGGCGGCGAGACCGTGCTGCCGATGGCCCGGGTGCGGGCTGGCGACCCGGTTGTTGATCTCCCCGCGGAGGCGGCGGAAGTGGTGCAACTCGAGCCGCTCGGACTCTCGGTCGGTCGCAAACTGGAACTGGCGGTGACCGCCACCGACACCTGCACGCTTGGTGGCGAGCCGAATGCCGGCACGAGCGATGCCTGGTCGCTCGACGTGGTCGCCCCGGAGTCGCTCGTGGCCATGCTCGAAGCCCGCGAGATCATCCTCCGCCGACGCTATGAGAGCTGCGTGGCCGATCTGACGCAGGCCCGCGACGGATTTGCCGCCCCGGTTCGAGAGGCCGCCGCCGATGGCGGCGACGATCCAGCCGACGCTGCCGCCCGACTCGGTGACGCCAGCTCACGCGCCGCGGGCGAGACCGCCGAACTGGCCGAAGCCTTCCGTGGCATCCGGCTGGAGTTCGACAACAACCAGTTGATCACGCCGGAGCTGGAGGCACGGCTCATGACCCAGATCGCAGAGCCGCTTTCCTCGCTCGCCACGCAGGATCTCCCGGCGTTGACCAGGGCCTGCCGGGCGGGCACGGGCCGCGACGAACTCGTGCGCCGGACCGATCTCGTGCTGGCCCGGATGCGGGCTGTGCTCGATAAGATGATGGAGTTGGAGTCGTTCAACGAAGTGGTGGAGCTGCTGCGGGGCATGATCCGCACCCAGGAGCAGATCCGCGCCGAAACACTCGAGCAGCAGAAACGGCGGGCACGGGAGGCATTGGAGCGACCATGAGAACTGTCTCCCGATTGAGTCTGTTTCAAGGCTGGTATGCGCAGGTGCTAACCAGCCGCATTGGTTCGCCTTGGCGGCGAGTTTTCTGCGTGCCCTGTTCGGTGCCGCGCCGGGCGGGCTCCCCGAACACGCTCCGTTCGCTGGGCGGCTCGGCGAAGGCGTCGGGGATGATGGTGCACCTGGTGCGCCGAGGCGCCCAAATGCTCACTTCGGTGTTCGGGGAGCCCGCCCTCGTGGTGGGGAGGGGCCGGTTGAGGGTGGCGCTGTGCCTTCTCCTTGCGATGGCCGCGTGGGGCGGGGCAGGGCACGCGGCAGACGAGACTGCGACGAAGCCAACGGGGAGTGGCCTGGCCACTCGCGAGCAGGAACTGGCGCAGCAGTTTCGCGATCTCGAAAAGACATTCCTGCGGCTGGCTGACCTGCTGGCCCCCAGCGATCCGCGGCGGGCCGCACTGTTGCGGAGCGTGTTCGAACAGGCGCGGGATGCGGAGATGGGCGACCGTCTCGACACGATCGTGCAACTGCTGGAGAAGGGGCAACTGCTCAAGGCGGGCGCCAGCCAGAGCAACGCGATCGACACGCTGCGCGAACTGCTCACGCTGCTGGAGTCGGGTGATACCGACAAGCGACTGGCAAGCGAAAAGGAGGAGGTGCGGCAATTTCTGGGGCGGATTGCCAAACTGATCGCGAGGCAGCGGGACGTGGAGGGATCGACCGAGGCTGGTGCGCGGGAGGCGCAGCTCGCCGAACGACAGGCCACGCTCGCCGAGGAGACCCGAGGCCTCGCCGGCGACATCGGCAACTTCGCCAAACGTATGGAGCCGAAACAGGACGACGGCAAACAGCCACCAGCAGCCGGCGAAAACAAAGAACCGTCGCCCGACTCTGAGACAGCGGATGGAAAGTCTGGGAAGGAGTCTGGGAAGGAGTCTGGGAAGGAGTCTGGGAAGGAGTCTGGGAAGGAGTCTGGGAAGGAGTCTGGGAAGGAGTCTGGGAAGGAGTCTGGTGGTGGTTCGGAGCAGGAGCCGGCGGAGGGCGAGGAAGCGTCGCCACCGCAGGAGGAGCCTCAGTCGGGGGAAGCTGGCAAACAGGACGGCGACGATGACGCCTCGCGTGCCCGTCGCACGAAGAAGCGGCTCGGCGCTGCCGAGCAGCGGATGCGGAAAGCGCAGGAAAAACTCGACGAGTCCAAGCGGCGGGATGCCCGGCAGGAGCAGGAGAAAGCGATCGAGGAGTTGGAGACGGCCCGGGCAGAGCTCGAGGAGATCCTCCGGCAGATGCGGGAAGAGGAGGTGGAACGGCTGCTCGTGCAGCTGGAAACACGGCTGCGGACAATGCTGCGGGCTCAGAGGGCCGTGCTCGCTGGCGCGGAGAAGCTGGCGGCGGAACAATCGCAGGCAGATCGCGAGCGGCAATTGGAGGCAGTGCGACTGTCGCGGGAGCAGAATCTTATCGGACTCGATGCGACCAAGGCCCTCACGCTGGTGCGGGACGACGGTTCGGCCGTGGCGATCCCAGAGGCGCTCGAACAGGTTCGCGACGACTCCACTCAGGCGGCCGGTCGTCTGGCCCGGAGCGACGTGGGGGGCACGACCCGCGGCATCCTGCAAGACCTCGTCACGAGCCTCGAGGAGATGCTGGCGGCGCTGGAGAAGGCCCAGCAGGAGCAGCAGGAGCGGCAGGAGCGGCAACAGGGCAACCAGGGAGGGCGCCCTGCGGAGCCCGGCGAGCAGCCGCTGGTAGACAAGCTGGCCGAACTCAAGATGATTCGCACGCTGCAGATGCGGGTGAACTCCCGCACGAAGCGGTTTTCTAAACTGCTGGCCGACGGCACGGAGCAGGCGGATGAGCCGGAACTGCTCGACGCGCTCGAGCGGCTGGCGGAACGCCAGCGCAAGATCGAGCGGGCCGCCCACGACATCGTCACCGGCCGCACAGAGTAAGGCGGGCCGCGGAGAGGACTGCTGTCATACGATGCAGCATGTGCTGGCCACCCCCATTCCCTTGCTTGCGCTGCGGGCTTGGATGGATATGGGTCTTGGATGGATATGGGGCTTGGATGCCTCCCGCTCCCATGCAAGCCCGAAGCGCAAGCGAGAGGAATCCGGGCCGCGGGCACGAAAAAGCATTTGATCGACCGATCTTGGGGGCAGCTCCAGCCCGTTTTTTCACCCGACAGCACCGTGCGGATATGATGGGTGGGTATGAACTCTTGCGTCCGCATCGCCGGCGTGCCGATCCCCCATAAAGGCCAGAATCGCATGGAGCCGAGACCGAGTCTGCGTGCACTCCTGACTGTGATCCTCGCGGTTGCAACCCTCGTGGTTGGGATCGCAGTCACGGGCTCGGTCGTGATGGCCGCTCCGATGCACGGCCAGCCTGCGACGACCGCCCCCGACCGCGAGCTGGAGCGGCCACCGTCGTGGTCGATTCCCCCCTATGCCGCGGTGCGGAGGCGGGTGATCGAATGGCTTGATGCCAAGGTCGCAGCAGGCACGGCACCGGTCGCTGACATTGCCGCGGCCCGGGAGACATGGCCCGAGCAGCAGGCGGCCGATGAGGGCGTGGACCTTCTCGATCACGTCATCGATTCGTTGTCGCGGGTCGATCCCCGCTGTGCGGCGTTGCGACGGACCGCGGCCGCTGGACGGTTGGCGGTCGAGCCGGCACCTGCCGATGTGGGCTGGCTGGCGGATGCCGCCACCGATGCCTTCGAGCGGGATGCGATTCGGCTGTGGCTGGGAAGAGAACGCGTCCGTTGCGATCGTTTCGACGAGGGGCTCGCCTTCCTGGCCGATCTCGACCCGGCGACCGCGGTCGATCCGGCGTCGCTGCTGTTTCATCGCGCTGCCTGCCAGCACTGGCTTCTGGAGGCGGATGTCGCCGTGGAATCGCTCGACCGGTTGCTGGAACGCGCGGGCGAGATCCCCGTGCGATACGAACGGGTGGCCCGGCTGCTGCGGGCCGACATCGCGGCGCTCGAGGACGAGTCGCTCGACCACATCGCGCGGCGCATGCGAGACATCACCCGCCGGCTCGATCTGGGCCGCGCCGGCCAGAAGACGCTGGCCGTCCAGGATGGCGTGATCGATTCGCTCGACAAGATGATCAAGCAGATCGAACAGCAACAGCAGCAGCAACAGAGCCAGTCGTCGAGCGGCGCCGGCGGTGGCGGCCGTAGCGGCAATGGCACGCCGATGGATGACAGCCGCATCGCGGGCGGCAAGGGGCCCGGCGAGGTCACCAAGCGGGACATCGGCGACGCGGACGGCTGGGGGAAACTGCCGCCCCACAAGCGCGAGGAGGCGATGCAGCAGATCGGCCGGGAGTTTCCGGCGCACTATCGCGAGGCGATCGAACAGTATTTCAAACGGCTGGCGTCTGGCGAGGAGAAGCGGTAGTGCTGACCATGCGGGTGATCACACTCTTCTGGTTGGTCGTGTCGCTCTGGCCGGTGATGGTCGCGGTGCGGGCGGCGGACATTCCGCCGGTTGCCCCGTTCGCCGTCGAGGTAGAGCAGGGGGACGGCAGCCTGACGGCTGGCCTGCTCACACGAATCGATGCCGCGGGTGTCCATCTTGTCAACCAAGCCGGCGGCCGCGGAGACGAAGTGGCACTGGCCGGCGATCGAGTCCGGGCGGTGCGACGCACGGCCGAACAGCCTGCAGGTTCCGAGGGCCGGCCCAAACTCGTGCTCACACTCGTGGACGGCTCCACGCTGTCCGGGGACGACTTCGCGTGGGATGGCACACAGCCAGCGGTGCTGATTCGGCCGGAGGGGCGGATCGAACTGCCGGCCGCACGCGTGCGGTCGATCGCGTGGCTGCCGGAGGTCGCCGCCGTGGGGGCCGAGTCTCCTTGGCAGGGGGCGATTCCCGAAGGGACGGAAAAAGATCTCGTGGTCGTCGGCACCGCGGAGAACCATGAGTTCGTGGAGTGTGCGATCACGGGCGTGTCGGCCGAGACGGTCACCGTGGTGCTCGAAGAAGAGACCATTCCCGTCAAGCGTTCGAAGGTGATCGGTCTGCAGTGGCTGCGGGGCGATCCGGCCGCCGCGACGACTGCGGCGGGACGTGCGGTCGTGACTGTGTCTGGCGGCGGCGTGCGGGCCAGCCGGGTGGAGTGGTCGGCCGATGGCCTTGTCGTCGATGGCGAGATGCGTCTGCCGGCCGCCATGTTCATCGGGGTGGACTATGCGGCCGGACGGCTCGTGCGACTCGCCAGCCTGACGGCTGAAAAAGTCGAGATGGAGCCATGGTTTGGTGGGCTGGTTCGCAATGCCGGTCGAAACGATCCGCTGGCGGCATTTTTTTCGCCGCGGACGATCGACGCCGGAGGGAGTGATGTGACTCCGCCATCCGTGGCACCGAAGCGGATCGGTGCAGGGCCGGCCGCGACGGAAATCGTCATGCGGCCGCGGACCGTGTCGGTCTGGCGACTGCCCCCCGACAGCCGTCGGTTTCGCACCGTTGTCGCAGCCCTAGCGGGTGATCAGGCCGCCGATGGCACGACGGTAGCTGTCGCGGT
This sequence comes from Planctomycetaceae bacterium, assembly GCA_947459185.1. Classification (GTDB taxonomy): domain Bacteria; phylum Planctomycetota; class Planctomycetia; order Pirellulales; family UBA1268; genus CAMCQY01. The sequence continues at coordinate 14,865 of CANHCU010000097.1, forward strand.
GGATGACCGCGAAGTCTTTCGGCGGCAGATTGGCGGCGGTGCAGCCGCTGACGCTGTCGATCTCGACCCGGTCCGCGAGACGGCCGGCGAGGGAGTACCGATTGACGTCGATCTGGCGGCGGGCAGAAGGCTCACGGTAACCGTTGATTTCGGGGCCGGGGGCGGCATCGGCGGTGCCGTGCGGTTCACCGATCCCGTGATCGAGCGTTAGGCAGCACCACGAGACAGCAACACAAGAGAGCGGTAGGGCTTTTCATGCGGCAGATCCTGTTCATGCAGCAGATTCTGGATCAACCCTCGGCAGCCAGGTGGATCACGGCAGTTGTGCAGGCATGCCAGCGAATTGGCGTGGTGCTTGTCGCGTC
>CANHCU010000098.1 GCA_947459185.1 Planctomycetaceae bacterium
ACACCATCTGGAAAGGGCTGCTGCCGATGGCGGCACCCTTGGGAGCGGCAGGAGCTGCCTCCGGCTTGGCGTCGGCTGGCTTTACCTCCGGAGTGGCGGGCTTCGCTTCCGGAGCGGCGGGCTTCTCTTCAGTCGCAACTGGCTTCGATTCGGGAGCGGCGGGCTTCGCACTCTCAGCGGCCGGCTTCGCGCGGAACATCGAGGTCTTGTTCTTCTCGTAGTATTCGGCGATCTGCTCGTCGGTCACCTCCTTGGCGACCTCCTCTTCGAAGAGGCCACGCTTGGCAACGAGGTATTCGTATTGCACGCGGTGGGGTTCCCGAAAGCCGGGGTCGGCACTACGGGCCTGGGGCAGGTCGTTCTTGTATTTCTCATAGAAGGCACGCAGCACCGATTCAGAAGGCGCTGGCACATCGCCTGCAAAGGTCTCCACCACGACCGGCATCGCTTCCACTGTCGCCCGCTGCTCAAGCCGACGGAAGTAGTCCCACTGCCAGCCCGGCGGGTCGGCACTGAGGGCCGACTGATGGAGCATCAGCATCGTGCGGGCGGCCAGCTCGGTACGGAGCGTCTCGAAGAGGTCCCGCTGCGTCAGGGGAAACGGTCCGAGCCGCAGACGGGAGAGGATTTCGTCCAACTGTTCCTGCCGAACAAGGTTGCCGGTCCATTGCCCAAGGAACTCGTTGATGGTCTGATCGCTCACGACAATGCCGTTGGCCTTGGCATCCTGGGCCAACAGGGTAGTTTGCACGGTCTGCTCCTCCCCCTCAGGCAGCAGCGGCATACGCGACGGATCGCGGCCCCCGGCTGTCGCCGCTTCCATCAGAAACCGGTTGACAAGCGACCGCAGGGCGACGGTCCGCTCCAGGCCGCCCTCACGGAGTTCACCGCCATTCCAGGTGACGGCCACAGGATCCTGAGACGTGGCAGAGCCGCCCATTTGAAGGAAGGGTGGCAGCACGAAAAAAGCCAACATCGCCAGAATTGCCACGCAAACAAGCAGGGATCGCTGGTATTTGCGAAAAATCTCAAAGGAGCCGACCATGGCACCGCCTGTGGCTGTTCTCGGACGGTAGAACCGCCGAGGCTTGACAAGGAACTTGGAGGCAGGGTAACGCTGTGGAGACCTGCGGACAGGCCGCAGATTGTAGCGCTGGGCCGGTTTGCGCCAATCCCGATGCTGGCATCTTTCACCAAAACCCACCCCAGACGACGCCCAACACGATGGCCAAAAAGACCTCAAAGCGAACGCCCGCCAAGCGAGCCCGTGCCGAATCGACCGCGTCGACCGGCCCGAAGGGTGATTTCCAACTGGTGATTGTCGAGAGCCCCGCGAAGGCGAAGACCATTGAGAAGTATCTGGGGTCGGGATTCGTGGTGAAGGCCTCGATCGGGCACATCCGCGACCTGCCGAGCAAGGCCCCTCGGGGATCCAAGCAGGCTGTTCCGGGCGTCGATCTCGACCACGACTTCGCCCCCACCTACGAAATCGACGACAATAAGACGAAAACGGTCTCCGAACTCCGCCGGCTCGCCAAGGGGGCCAGCGAGGTCTGGTTCGCCACCGACTTGGATCGCGAGGGGGAGGCGATCGCCTGGCATCTCACGCAGGTGCTTGGCGTCGATCCGCTCCACGCGAAGAGGGTGACTTTCGACGCGATCACCAAGGCCGAGGTGCAGCGGGCCTTCCGAGAGCCACGGGTCATCAACATGCCGCGGGTCGAGGCCCAGCAGGCGCGGCGGATCGTTGACCGCATCGTGGGCTATCAGGTGTCGCCGATTCTCTGGAAGAAGGTGGCGGGAGGCTTGAGCGCCGGCCGCGTGCAGAGCGTGGCCACGCGGATCGTCGTCGAACGCGAGCAGGAGATTCGGGAGTTCACGCCGGCAGAATCCTGGGACATCTCCGCCAACATGACGTTCGACTCAGGCGCCGCCGCAGCCTTGCACGCGCAATGGGCGGCGTTGATGGCGAAACGCGATGAACGCGGCCGGGCTCCGCTGGTGCGGGACCGGATGGCATGGCTGGCCGATCGGCGGGCGCTGTCGTGCGACCTGGTCGAAGTGGGCGGCAAGCCGGTGCGGATCGATGCAGATAAGGACTCGGTCATCGACCTCGCCGTGACCGCCCGGCAGGCGGCTGAGGCAGCCGGTCTACTCGACGTGAGCGTCGATCGTGAGGCTGTGGCCGACGGCAAAGGCCGCGGCAAAAATATCGTGCGAATCACCGGCCGGCCAGACCCAGCGGCTCGGTACACCGTCGAATCGATCGACGTCACCCGGACCCGCTCGCGGCCCTATCCGCCGTTCATCACGAGCACCCTGCAGCAGGCCGCCAGCAGCCGGCTGGGCATGTCAACCGACCGTACGATGCGGATCGCGCAGCAGCTTTACGAGGGCATCGACCTGCCGGGCGAGGGCCGGGTGGGCCTGATCACCTACATGCGTACCGACTCGACCAACCTCTCCAAAGAGGCGGTCGACATGGCCAGGCGCTACCTCGATCAGCGGTTCGGAGGGAAGTATGTGCCCGAGAAGCCCCGTTCCTACACCAGCTCCAACGAGAGCGCGCAGGAGGCCCATGAGGCGATCCGGCCGACCGACGCGGCTCGCGATCCCGACAGCATCGCCTCGGCGCTCACTGAGGAGCAGATGAAGGTGTATCGGCTGATCTGGCAGAGCTTTCTCGCCTGCCAGGCGACCGACGCTGAGTGGGATTCGACGAGCGTCCGCATGCGGCGGAGCGACCGCGACACCGGCGCCGTATTCAAGGCGAGCGGCCGCGTGCTGCGGTTCGACGGTTTTTATGCGGTGAGCGGCACGCCCAAGGACGATGGCGATCAGGTGCTGCCCGATTTCCAGAAAGGCGCGGAGCTGGCGCCTTTCGAGATCGAGCCGCGGCAGAAGTTCCAGTCGCCGCCGCCTCGCTACACCGAGGCCACGCTCGTCAAGAAGATGGAGGAGGAGGGGATCGGCCGCCCTTCGACCTACGCCAGCATCATCAACGTGATCGAGAATCGCGGCTACGTCGTGCAGCAGGAGCGGCGATTCCACGCCACGGCGATCGGCGAGGCGGTTACCGGATTCCTCAAGCGGGGCTTCCGCGACCAGTTCATCGAGATCGGCTACACGCGGGAGATCGAGCGTGAACTCGACCAGGTGGCGCAGGGCACGAAGCGGTGGACCGACATGCTCCACGAGTTTCACGACGAACTCACGCCCAAGCTCGAAAGCGCGATGGATGAGCCTCACGAGAAGGCCAAGTCGGATCCTTCGCCGTATGCCTGTCCGGAGTGCGGAAGGCGGCTCGAGTATCGCCTCGGCGGCAAGGGGGAGTTCCTCTCGTGCAGTGGCTACAACGAGAAGGTCCTCGTGCCGGCGGCCGCGCCGAAGACGACCGCCAAGGGGAAGAAGCGGAAGCCTGCCAAGCCGAAGGAACAGCCCGCCTGCGCCTTTGCGATGCCGGTTGACCGCCAGCGGCGGCCGTTGCTCCCGGAGCAGATCGACCTGCTCTCGCCCGCCGGCGTTCCCATGGTCAAACGCACCGGTCGGTTTGGCGATTTTCTCGTCGAAGACAAGCCGCGGCCCGTGAAGCCGCGCGGGAAAAAAGCGGCCGAAGCGACGCCGGCCGAACCGCCGCCGTTCATTCTCAACCTCGACAAAAAGGGGAACATCAAGTTCCCGTCTCCGCCGCCGCTGGTCACCGACATCGCCTGCCCGAAGTGTGGCAACGTCATGAACCTGCGGGATGGCAAGCGGGGGCCGTGGCTCGGCTGCCGCGCCTTCCCGAAGTGTCGGGGCCGTGAGGCCTTTACAAAACTCTCCGAGCCGCGGCAGAAGGAGCTTGAGCGGGATTTGGCCGCCGTCCTGGCCGGCCACACGAAGCTGGCGTTGACCAGGCGAGATGGGTCCACGCCCGTGGCGGAGGGCACGCCTCTGGCGTCGCTCCAGATGGAGGGCGGGGTCGCACAGCTCGCGACGTTCGAGGGCTGAGGAGAGGGTGGGGCGTATTCCCGCATTCCCTTGCTTGCGCTGCGGGCTTGGATGGGGACAGGCTTGGGTGACGTCCCACTCCCATGCAAGCCCGACGCGCGAGCGAGGGAATCCGTATCGCTGGACGGGCTTGGATGGGGACGCCGTCCCTCACCTCCAGGGGACGTCGCCCGTGAATGTGCTGGGGGTCTCGTCGAGCGCGATGGCAAAGGCCGTCGCGTGCGAGCGGCAGTGGGAGATGCTCACGAGGATGCAGTGGATTCCCATCTTCTCGGCGATCTCCTGCGTGCCCCCCTTGAGAAACGCCTGCGGCCGGCCGCCGGGACCGTTTCTGACCTCGATGTCCCGCCAGCTGATGCCCTTTCGCCAGCCGGTGCCCACCGCCTTGAGCACCGCCTCCTTGGCGGCCCAGCGGCCGGCAAAGTGCTGCGTGGCCATCCGGCGGCTGCGGCAGTATTCGATCTCCAGCGGCGTGTAGACCCTTTCAACAAACAGTTCGCCGTGGCGTTCGATCATCTGCGCGATCCGCAGGCATTCGGTGATGTCGGTGCCGACTCCGAGGACGTTCATGCGCGGCTTCCTTTTCCAACAGGCTTCCCTGCGGCAGCGTGCTTGCCGGCCTTGCCGCGTGCCAGGCCACAGGCCCGTCGGGCCCGGTCGAGCACATCACCCGCCTTGGCCCGTGCCCGCGCGGCTCCGGCGGTGAGGATCGACTCGATCCGCTCCGGATCGGCTTCGAGCGACGCCCGCCGGGCCCGCGCCTCGGCGAAGAACTGGGCCGACGCCTCGACGAGCGCCTTCTTCACTTCGCCATAGCCGAAGCCGCCGCTGCGGTAGAGGTCGGCCATCTTCACGCGGTCGGCCTCCGGGGCCATCAGCGAGAAGAGGGCGAAGAGATGGTCGTCGTCGGGGTTCTTCGGCTCCTCCATCGGGCGGGAATCGGTCGTGATCCGCATGATCTTTTTCTTCTGCGCCGCCGGATCCTCGAACACATCGAGCGTGTTGTCGTAGCTCTTGCTCATCTTCTGGCCGTCGGTGCCCGGGACGCGACCGCCCCCCTCCACCAGCCTCGGCTTCGGCAGGGTGAACACATCGCCATAAAGATGGTTGAACGTGCCGGCCAGGTCGCGGCAGACCTCGATGTGCTGCACCTGATCCTCGCCGACGGGCACGACCGTGGCGTCGTAGGCCAGGATGTCGGCGCTCATCAGCACCGGATAGGTGAAGAGGCCGGCATCGGCCGGCAGACCGCGGATCTTCTTGTCTTTGTAGGCGTGGCAGCGTTCGAGCAGGCCCATCGGCGTCACCGTCATGAGGAGCCACGTGAGTTCGGTCACCTCCGGCACGTCCGACTGCACGAAGAGGGTGGCGTGGTCGGGATCGAGGCCCAACGACACGAGGTCCACCGCGGCGTCGTGCACGAGTGCCCGCAGCCGGTCCGGCTCGCGCACGGTGGTGAGCGCATGAAGGTCGGCGATGAAGTAATAGGCCTCACCCGCCGTCTGCAGGTCGATGTATTGCCGGATCGCGCCGAAGTAGTTGCCCCAGTGGAAGCGGCCCGTCGGCTGGATGCCTGACAGGACGCGGGTGGGAGCCGGGGGTCGGGGAGCAGGCGGGGTGTTGCCTTCAGATGGCATCGGACTGGCTTTCATGTTTCATTCAGAGGAGGGGACAGCCGCCGGCGGGCAGGGAGCGGGTTGCGGGAGGGTGAGCGTTCCGATCAGGTCGGCCATGCCCGCCGCACCCAGTTCGGCCACCGCCGCGGGAAGCCCGTCGAGCAGCCTGGCCGACACGACCGGTTCGGCGAAGTTGGCGGTGCCGATCTGCACGGCGGAGGCACCGGTCACGAAAAATTCCATGCAGTCGTCGATGGTCATGATGCCACCGACCCCGACGATCGGGATATCGACCGCCTGTCGCACCTGATGGACGCACCGCAGCGCGATCGGCTTGATCGCCGGCCCGCTCAGGCCGCCGATGACGTTGCCGAGCAGCGGCCGCCTCCGCCGCCAGTCAACGGCCATGCCCTGGCAGGTGTTGATCAGCGTGACGGCGTCGGCGCCGCCATCCCGGGCCGCCCGGGCGATCTCCACGATGCTGGTGACGTTGGGGGTGAGCTTGGCGAGCACGGGGAGCGTGGTCGCTGACCGCACGCCCTCCACCACTTCGCGGCAGGCTACCGGATCGGTGCCCATGTCGATGCCATGGCTCACGTTGGGGCAGGAGATGTTGAGTTCGAGCGCCGCGATGCCTGGCACCCCGTCGAGCCGCGAGGCCAGCGCGACAAAATCGGCCCGTGATCCGCCCGCGATGCTCACGATCACCGGCGCACCGCACCGCACCAGAAAGGGGAGTTGATGGGCGAGAAAGGAGTCCACACCATCGTTGTCGAGGCCGATCGAATTGAGCAGGCCCGCCGCAGTCTCAACCGTCCGCCACGGCACGTTGCCCTGCCGGGGCAGCGGGGTGATCGTCTTGGGCACCACGGCCCCCAACCTCGAAAGGTCGAGGAAGCCGGTCATCTCCCGGCCGTAGCCGAACGTGCCAGAGGCCACCATGATCGGGTTCGGCAGCCGGAGCCGGCCCAATGTGACAGGTAGCGCGACAGGCGGGCTGACGGGCAGCGTGACGGCTGGCCGTCCGTCCTGCTGCGGTGTCGCCGTCGTCGGTGAGGGCCTGGAGGGCTCGGATGGAGGCATGTCAGCAGACTGGGGCGGAAGGGAGAGCAGGGGGGGCGTGCGACTTGGCGGCGGAGGCAGTGTCCTGCGACGCCCAGCGACGCCGGACACCGAGTGTAGTGGGTTTTCCGGCTGCCCCAAGGTCGTGGCCGTGTTTCCCGTTGGTCGAGGAATCGGTGACTGAAGCCTCCCGGAAAATATTCCGATTGTGTCAAGTCTGCCGAATGTAACGCCGATACCCCATGTGGCAGATTCCTCAACCGCCGGGCTGACCGGCAAGGTGGATCGTTGACACTACTACTTGCCAGTCATAGACTTCCGACGAATCGCACCTTCCGTGCGGAGCGTCCAGATCGTGACCAAGAAAGACATTGTCAGAACGATCGCCGAGCAGATCGAACTGCCGCAGCTCCGAACCAAGGAGCTGGTGCAGAAGACGTTCGACGCGCTGATCGACGCCCTGGTGCGGGAGGGGCGGATCGAGCTGAGGAACTTCGGCGTTTTTCAGATCAAAAAGCGGGAGGCCCGCATGGCCCGCAACCCTCGCACGGGGGAGCGTGTGCCGGTCCAGGCGAAGAGCGTGGTGACGTTCAAGCCGGGCAAGGAGATGGAGGCCCGCGTGCGGCAACTCGACCAGGTCGAGGCCGCTCAGCCAGGAGCCACATCCTCTCAGGCGGTGCCCGAGCCGGGAGCCCAGCCAGCGCGGGAAGCCCAGCCAGCGCAGGAATAGGGCGCAGGATGGGGGGCTTGGCGGGGCTTGTGGCCCGTCGGACTGCACCCCACGCGAAAAATCAACGTCGCGGCAATGGATTGCCGTCAGCTACATCCTCGCCCAGCCCGGGCATCTTCGTGATGGCGGGCAATCGGCAGGACGGTTTCGGGACTTGGCAGCATCGGCCGCGGGCTGCGGCGAGAGCGGCGTCCCGCCCCAGATCAAGGAATGCATGCGGGAGGCGCAGGTCATGAAGTCTCACGACAGGTTTGGCAGCACGATCACCAAGGCGGTGTTGATGGTCTTCGCCGCCATCGCGCTGGCAACCAACACCGGCTGCCTCATCCCGATGTATTCGGGCGATCCGGTCCGCCGCGCCGAGCAGTTGATCTACACGTCAGAGGATCTGCGGCAGATCACCGACGAATGGGAACGCATCTGGTTCCTCGATCAGCCGTCGCACATGACGCTCTACCGCACGCACGGCGGCGTGTTGTAATCGGCTATATACGGATCTTCGACGCCTGCTCGACGATCGATTCGAGCGGCACGAGGTTGCCCTTATTGCAGCCCGGACAGGCCTCGGCAGCTTCAGCCCATGCCTCCGGCGTGCGGATGTTGGAATCCCAAAACGGCCAGGTCTTGCACTGCCGCGGCCGCTCTTCGTAGGCCGTGCACGTGCGGGTCTTCTCGTCGAGCAGCACGCAGTCGCCACCCGGACGCTCCTTGAGCGAGCGGCGGATGCCCACTCGCTTCACATGCTTCGCCTCGAACGCGTCGGGCGTCATGCCGATTCGGGCGGCCATGGCGTTGATCTCCTCCTGGTTGACCCAGACATAGCCCTCGGCGCCCGAGCAGCAGTCGCCACACTGCGTGCACTGGAACCGCAAGCCACCGGAGTACCAGACCTCTTTTTTGATTCCCGCCATGATGTTCCTCTGACCAGGTTTCACTCCAGCGATGATCACCGGAGCTTCTGAACGGCTGCCACGATCGCGTCCACGTCGTCGCCGGTGTTGAACGGCCCGAAACTCGCCCGCACGGTGCCGCCTGACTGCGTGCCGAGATGGGCATGGATGCAGGCGGCGCAGTGGAAGCCTGATCGCACCTGCACCCCGGCCAATTGCTCGAGCAACGCGGCCACTTCGGCCGGATCATAGCCCTCCACCGTGAAACTCACAATTCCCACGCTCGCCTCTCCATGCTCGGCGCGAGGCGAAGCCGCATGCGTCCCGATCACACGCACACCGGCAATCGCTCCCAGCCTCGCCGCTGCGTTGGCGGCCAACCCACGGCAGCGTCGGCCAATCGCGTCGATCGACTGGGCTGCCAGCCACCCGGTCGCGGCCAGCAGGCCGGCGAGCGCAGGCAGGTCGGGCGTGCCCGCCTCCATGCGGTCTGTGAAACGGGCCGGCATGGCGAGACTGTCGCTGGCGGAACCGGTGCCTCCCTGGATGAGCGGATCAAGATCGATCCCGGACCTCGCCCAGAGGATGCCCGTGCCAGCCGGCCCGAGCAGCCATTTGTGGGAGGGGGCGACGATCAGGTCGGCGTGGCAAACGTCGGCTGTGAAGGGGATCTGACCGAGTGACTGTGCGGCGTCGAGCAGAAAGAGACCGTCGCGGTCGTGTGCGATCTGTCCCAGGGCCCGCGCATCCTGCACCGCGCCGGTCACATTCGAGGCATGCGAGCAGACGACCAGCCGCGTTGCGGGCCGCCAGGCCTGGGCGACCAGGTCGGGATCGACGCGGCCCGCTCCGTCGCAGGGCACGATCGTGAGTTCGATGACGCCACGGTCCGCGAGCCACGTGAGGGGGCGGAGGGTCGCGTTGTGATCGGCGGCCGTGGCGATCACATGGTCGCCGCTGCGGAGCAGGCCGTGGATCGCCATGTTGAGTCCGAGCGTGGCTCCGGCGGGAAAAGCCACTCGCTGCGGATCGACGTCGCCGAGCAGGCGGGCGACGGCGGCCCGGCAGCGGGTGCGGATCGCGTCTGCCTCCATGGCCTCACGGTAGGTGGCCCGACCCGCGGCGGCGCCGATCACCCTGCCGGCCTGCTCCCACGCCGTGAAAACCTCCGGTGGCTTGGGCCATGAGGTGGCCGCGTTGTCGAGATAGCGACGGATGGGCTCAGGCAGGTTTTTTTCATAGCCAGTTTCATCGGCCACGCTCATCCTCCGATCTGATACATCGCACGGGCCGGCCGCTCGAACGCCGGTGTGCCGATGCCATGCGCGGCCCGCTTCGCCCGCACGCAGTCTTGAAGGAGGCGGGCGATCTCGTCGTCGGAGCCGCCCGTGCGGAGCACCTGCCGCGCGTCCCACTCCGTGGTCGAAAACAGGCAGTTGCGAAACTGCCCATCGGCGGTGAGCCGTAGCCGGTCGCACCGGTCGCAGAAGGGCTGCGTTACCGGATCGATGAAGCCGACACCGGCGGCCGGCGTGGACTGGCCGCCCGGTCCACCCGCATCTGCTGTTTCTGCCGCGTCTGCCGCGTCTGCATTGGCATAGACATAGTCGATCGCCGGCTGGCCGGCGTCGCTGCGGTGGGCCGGCACGAGCGGTCCCAAGTGTCGCGTGAGAATGTCGCGGACCTCGCGACCAGACAGCACCTGACCGTCGGACCAGGAAGCCTCACCGTCGAGCGGCATGAACTCGATGAACCGCAGGTGAAACCCTTCGCGGCGGCAGAACTGGGCCAACGGCACGATCTCCCCTTCGGTGAGCCCGCGAATGGAGACAGCGTTGATGCGGATCGAATGGAAGCCGGCAGTCTTGGCCGCCGCCAGGCCGGCCAGCACGCGATCCAGTCCCTGCCGCCGTGCGATCTGCTCGAAGAGGTCCTCGTTGAGCGCGTCGAGGCTGACGTTGAGCCGATGCAGGCCCGCCCGACGCAGGTCGGCGGCCTGCTCCCCGAGCAGCAGGCCGTTGGTCGTGAGCGACACCTCCTCGATGCCGGGAATGGTGACGAGTTGCCCCACGAGATCTGAAACGTCGTGCCGCACGAGCGGCTCTCCCCCCGTGATCCTGATCGAGCGGATGCCGAGCCCGGCCGCCACACGGGCCACCCGCACGATCTCCTCGTAGCTGAGGAGTTCGTCCCGCGGCTTGAAGGCCACGTCGAGCGGCATGCAGTATGTGCAGCGGAGATTGCAGCGGTCGGTGACGCTGATCCGCAGGTCGGTGTGGACACGGCCGAAGCCGTCGACGAGCCCGGCACGCTGTTCGGATTGCACATCACTGGCGGAAAGCGTGCCACTGGCAGGATACAGCTCGGTGTCTGGATGAACCCCACTGTCTGGATGAACCCAGGTGCGGTCGCCGTCTGCCCCTTCCTCGCACTTCCAGATCGGCACCTCGCGCTTGATCCGTTCCATCAGCCACTCCGCCGCGGCAAAGGCCTCGCGGCGATGCGGGGCGCTCGTGGCAATGGCCACGCTCGTCTCACCGACCGCGACCTCGCCGAGCCGGTGGATGATCGTGCACGCCGTCAGGCCGTGCTTCGCCACCGCCTCGTCCCGCAGCCGGGTCAGCACGGCAGAGGCCAGCGGTTCGTGGGCCTCGTAGACAAGCCGCGTGGTGATCTGATTGGTGATCGCGCCGGCCGTCACGCCACGCGTGGTGCCGGTGAACAGCACGTTCGCTCCGGCCGCATCATCTGCCACCGAATCGAGCAGGCGGGCTGTGTCGATCGGCCCCCAGACCAGGAGCGATTCATTCGACGCGGGTGTGGTATTCGTTTCCGAGGCGGCCACGTCATCCTCCGCTCACCGGGGGAATGATCGCCACGTCGGCGCCACAGGGCACCCGTGAATCATCGGTGACGTAGCCATCGCCAATCGCCACGGCACTGCGGGCGAGGAGCGGCGCGATCGCGGGAAAGTCGGCGGCCAGCCGGCTGCGGAGCGAGGCTGCCGTGCCTCCGTCCCAGGCCAGTTCCAGCGAACGGCGGCCGATCGCCGCTGCCATGCCGGCGAACAGGCTGACGCGGAGCGTGTCAGCGCGAGTGGGCTGGTCCGAGGTGGAATGCGAAGCGTGCATGCGTCAGCTGGTGGTGAGTGGACCGCTCATGCCGGTGAGCAGGGTGTCGAGGCCATCAGGGCCGGGGCCACTCACGAGTCCGTACGACTTTGCCAGCAGCTTCACCGGATGCACCGTCGGCTTGGACGTGCCCTGCTCCATTTGTATCCGGCAGCCGCTGCACTCGGTAGCACCAGCCCCGATGCTGCTGCTCCGCATGGCGGACACGAGCCCCAGGCCCACCCGCAGGCTCGTGCGGTAGTTCTGCCGCGCGAAACCGAAGGTGCCAGCCATGCCCGAACAGCCGCGGTCGGCGGTGTCCAGCGAGAGGCCGGGCACGAGCCGCAGGAGGTGTTCGGCGGGGCTCTTGTCGCGGCCGATCCGGGCATGGCAGGGGGCGTGGTAGAGGATGCGGGTGGCAGGCTGCTGCTGGGCAGCGTCCGAGGTCAGCGGTTGGAAGTCGAGCCGCAGGCGGCCCTCGCGGTGGAGTTCCCAGAGGAACGTGGCCGCGTCGGTGGTGGCCGCCACCACGCGAGCCATCTCTTCGTCTTCCAGCAGCAACGGATAGTCGTGCACGATGCAGGTGACGGCCGACGGCTCGGTCGAGACGATCCGGTAGCCCAGCCGCACCGCCTCTGCCAGCACGCGGAGGTTTGTGCGGGCCAGCCGCCGCGCCGCATCGACATCGCCCGCGGAGACCAGCGGCATCCCGGCAGAGACCTGCCGGGGATCGATGAAGACGCCGATGCCATTGTGTTCGAGCACCGCCACGAAGGCCTTCACGAGAAGCGGATCATGGCGGCGGGCGAACGTGTCGAGAAAGTAGAGCACCCGCGGGCCGCTCCGCCTCGAGGGCCGCGTCAGGCCCCGGCGGGCTGCCCAGCGGATCACCTGCTGGCCGGTGAAGGGGGGCAGCTTCCGGCCGCGGGCCACTCCTAGCATTTTCTCCATCACCCAGCGGGCCTGCGGATTGGCGATTGCCCGGTTGGCCAACGGCCCGCACGCGCCTCCCACTGCGCTGAGCGTATCGACCCGCGAGAGCAGCCAGGCATGCAGATCGAGGATGTTGATGCCGACATGCGCCGCCTTGAGCTCTGTGACGAGCGCCGGGATGTCCACACCGGCGGAGCAGTCGGTGCGGCATTGGTGGCAGTTGAAACAGGTGTCGGCGATGGCGCGAACGGCATCGTCTCCGACCGCCTTCGGGTCGAGCCGCGCGGAGAGAAGGGCCGCCATGACGTTGGCCTTCGCGCGGGGCGATGCCTCCTCTGCCGGATTCTCCCGGTACATCGGGCACATCCGCATCGTGGGTGACTGGCTGCGACAGGCGCCGCAGCCGTTGCAGGCATCGACCTCGTCAGCCAGTTGCTCCGTCGTCCACGTCAGCACGGGCAGCGGTGGCGGCGGGGGCTGCGACTCGAGCGCCGGTCGCCATGCGTGTGTCGCCGTGTGTGAGCCGGCAGGTGTGCCGGTATTGGTGACGGGATTGGGATTGGCCAGCATGTCAGGATTGAGGATGCCGAGCGGATCGAACACCCGCTTCACGGCCGCAAACACCCCCGCCAGTTCCGGGAAGTGTGTCGCGAAGAAGGCGGCACGCGAGAGTCCCAGACCCTGTTCGCCGCCGATCGTGCCGCCGACGGCGACCACTTCGGCGTAGATGGCGTCCGCCAGTCGCTCCAGCCGGGCCCGCTCTGTCGGATCACGCGGATCAGCGTAGGGTCGCACGTGCAACTGGCCGTGGGCGGCGTGTGCGAAGAGCATGGCCGTCACGTCGCACTGCTTGAGCACCGCCTGCAGCCGCCGGAGAAAATCGGGCACCGCCTCGGGCGGCACGACCACGTCTTCCACGAATGGCACCGGCCGCAAGGTGCCGCGGACACCGTGCAGCGTGGCCACGGCGCTGCGGGACAGTTCCCACAGCATGGCCTTCTCTGCGGCATCCTCGGCCCGGCGGACGTCGATGCACAGCGGTCGCGGGCCCAGCATTCGCCGCGCGGCCTCGTCGAACCGCACGGCGGCGGTCTTTTCGTCGGTATCAGAAAACTCCACGAGTAACGCGGCGTCGGCGACCGGCGGGATGAGCTGGTCGAATGCCGGCTTCGCGGTGCGGGCCAGCGTGAGGTGTCGCTTGTCGAGGAGGTCGCAGGCATCGGGAGAGCGCGATCGCAGCATGATCGCCGCTTCCGCCGCGCGGTCGAGCGAGTCGAAGAGGAAGAGCCCCACGGCGGTCGCCTCGTCGGCCGGCACCGTGAGGAGCGTGGCCTCGGTGACGATTCCAAGCGTGCCCTCAGCGCCGCAGAGGAGCCGTGGCAGATCGACGAGCCCATCGCGGTCGAGCCTGCGAACGAGATCCTGAAGCTGGTAGCCGCCGTGCGTGGCGCGGGCGGTCGGCTGGGCCGCTGCGATCAGCGGTCGCGATGCGTTCAGGATGTCGGCCACGCCGGCGGCGAGTTGGCTGAGCCTCTCCGCCGCGCCGTCGGCGTCGGGAGGCACGGCCAGCTTTGGCGAAGCGGGAGCCGTGGGGGTCATTTCCACGATCGTGCCATCGGCAAGCACCACCCGCGCCGAGACCAGCCGACCGGTCATCGCACCATATCGGGCGAAGCGGCTGCCGGAGGAGTTTCTCCCGATCATGCCGCCGACGGTGGTCACCCAGCTGTTCGTCGGATCGACGCCGAGCGAACGCGACCGCCGTCCGAGGTGCTCTTCCAGTTGCGCCGCGACCACTCCCGGCTGCACCCGCACCTCGTCGCCATCGGTCTGAAGGATTCGACGCAGGAAGCGGCCGCAGTCGATAACGATGCCCGGGCCGAGCGAGCCGCCTGCCACGCTCGAACCGGCACCGCGGGCGTGCACCGTGATCTGGTGTTCGGCGGCCCACCGCACCGTGGCCGCCACGTCGTCAGTCGTCCGCGGCCGCACCACCGCCAGCGGCCAGACCTCGCTCAGGCTCGCGTCGGTGGCATAGAGGCTGAGGCTGGCGGCGTCACAAAGCACCTCGCCCGCGACGATGCCGCGAAGGTCTTCTTCGATCCTGCCACGCTGCTGCTCGCGATCCATCGCTCACCTCACGGGTGCGTTGGATCGGAACTGAGCTGTTTGGTACGGGCGACGAGCTGCCGGTGCCTCTCGTGCGTTTCGAGGTCGAACGCCCCGAACTGGTGGCCGCCGTCTGCGGGGTCGTCAGCGTCGCTGGCGACGCCGTCACCGGTGTAGCGGGCGCCGCAGCGATAGCAGCTGAGGCAGTTGGGCATGAAGAAAAAGAGCAGCACGTCGAGCAGGGCTGTGCCAAAGAGGATGCCAAACGTGATCAGCAGTTCGCGGTTGGCCCAGGCCACGCAGCTGGCCGCCAGGCCCGCCACCACGATCGCCACGCCCAGCCGCTGGGGAAAATTCTTGCGGACGAAGAGCTCCAGACTCGGGCAGGCCAGGCAGCGTTGCAGTCGCGGCGGCCGCGCGTCGCCTTCCTCACGGCCGGCAAAGGCATCGGGCGGCATGGGGAGCACCGCGTGGCAAGCGGTGCATTCGAGCGAGTCGCGGCTTTCAATGCCGTCGATCGACGTGGTCGCGTGGCAGGCGGGGCAGGCGTAGGTGATGCGCATCGAAGGCTTTCGCGAGGAGCGGCCGGATTATGCCGCCACGGAGAGCAACTGGGCCGTCAGTTCGCCGAGG
>CANHCU010000099.1 GCA_947459185.1 Planctomycetaceae bacterium
AGAGCATCTGGACAGACCCGCCCACGAACAAGCCGTCGCCGCTCTTCCGACCGCCGACGATCGGCACCAGGTCGTTGAGCTCGTGCAGCCGGTCGACAGGCTCGTCCTTCGCACCGGCGATGCCGATGTTGGTGGCGACGCTGCCTTCCGGGATCGCCGACATGCCGTCGGTGAACGACTCGACCGTGAAGTCGCCAGCCTTCAGGAGCGGCGGATTGCCATCGGCACCAGTGAGCCCCGCGAACGTGTTGACCGTGTTCGCGTAGGCCCCGTCGACCGCGGCGTCAGCTCCGTCGCCGTTGCGGGAGTTGCCCACGCAGGCGATCAGATCCCGGCTGACCGTGGTCTTCATCAGCTTCGACTCGCTGAGCGGACCGTCGCCGTCCAGCGGGCACTTGCTCGGGTCGGCCGAGGAGAAGTCCATGTCCGCAGGCACCGTGCTGGCCAATGTGGCGCCCGTGCCGGTTGACGAGCCGAGGACATCGCCCCGGCTGAAGTGCCACGTGGTGCAGAAGTTGCTGTTGTGGCCATCGTCCCAGACCTTCTGCTTCTGAGCATCGGTCGTAACGTCCTTCGGACCGTTCGTGCCGCCGAAGTTCAGGTTGCCGTTCTGACCCTTCCAACGGGTTTTGTTGCCCTTGCCGGTCACGTTTGTTGCGCCGGCGTAGTCGCCCACTTTTTCGTTGACCTTCGACGGGTTCGAGGCATCGAGGGCCTTGCCTGGGTTGACGACCTTGTTCTTGATCACGTCAGCCACCCAGCCGACGCGGCGCACGTCGCCGTCGCGGAGGTGGTCGAAGGCACCGGTTGACATCTGGCCGCGCTCGGCGACGTCCTGGTCGGCGGTGATGAGGAACGACCGGCCAAACCCGCCGAGCGAGGTGTTGGCACCCGCGGCAATCGCAGACTGCCGGGCTGCAGACAGAGCAGGCAACAAAAGGGCCACGAGCAGCCCAATGATCGCAATGACGACGAGCAACTCCACCAGCGTGAAGCCGCCCCGTTTCTGGAACGATGAAGAACGCATAAAGCAATCCCTTTGGTTGGTATTGAAAACCGGTGATAGCACCGCCCCGGAGACAATCTCCGAGTCGGCTCCGGCAGGCTACGGGCGAACGATGAGCCGATTGTGTATCTGTTGTGAGAATTATGTGAGCGAGCCGGATTTCCGGGGGACGACGCCGCCACGCAGAAAAGGCGCGTGAAACAGCCGGTTCGGCCGTCAAGCGATCGGCGATGAGCAACGAAGGCGGTGTGCGCACCAAGGCTGCATGCGGCCGCTCTACGCCGACCGAGCGGCCACCCGCCGCGGCACGAGCCGGCCACTCGTATCGGTGACCTGCGCGCCGCGGTCGCCCGCTTCGTGATACTCGGCGTCCTGGTTCACGTTCCACACGTCGAAGAGCTGCTCACCGGCAAGGATGTTCCGCGCCGTCAGCATCGCCGTCATCATGGCGTGGTCCTGGTTGTTGTACTTGTGCATGCCGTTGCGGCCCACCAGATGCAGGCCTGGGTAGTGGGCCTCGAGTTCGCTCCGGATCGTCTCCACGTGTCGGGCATACTCATCGTCGTAGACCGGATAGGCCTTCGGTTGGCGGACGACGTGGCCGTCGATCACGTCACCGGCCTTCACCAGGCCTAGCGACTCAAGCTCCCGCGAGGCGAGCGAAATCAGGTCGGCGTCGGCACTCGACCAGAGTCCATCCCCCTCGAAACAGAAGTATTCGAGACCGTAGCAGGCAAGATTTTTGTCGGGCACCATCTCCGGCGACCAGCTGGCGAAGTTCTGCACGCGGCCCACCTTCACGCCCGGCTCGTGGATATAGATCCAGTTGTCATCGAACCGGTTCGTGGGCCGGACGATCAGCGCCACGGTGAGAAAATCGCGATAGCGGAGCTTGGCTGCGGCTTCGAGCACGGAGGCCGGCATGGCGGGACGGATGCAGGCGGCCAATTCCCGCATCGGGGCCGACGAGATCACATGGTCCGCCTCGATCCACTCGACAGGGCCGGTGTCGGCTTCTTCCGCACGAAAACCCACCCGCCAGCGGCCGCCGTCCGGCAGCTTTTCAAGCGCCGTGACGTGGGCACCCATGCGGATCTCGCCCCCTTGCGCCCGCGTGCGGTCGGCCGCCGCCTCCCACATCATGCCGGGGCCCTTCCGCGGATAGCGGAAGGTGTCGATGAGCGTCTTGATCGTCTGCGACCGGTCCGCCGGCTTTTTCTTCTTGGGCAACAGCGCCGCCATGATCGCGGTCGATAGGGAGAGCCCCTTGATCCGCTGGGCCGCCCAGTCGGCCGAAATCTCGCTGCAGCTCATGCCCCACACCTTCTCGGTGTAGGTCTTGAAGAAGATGCCGAAGAGCCGCTTGCCAAACTTGTTGGAGACCCAGTCCTCAAAGGTCCGTGGATTGTTGACCGGGAAGAGCCGGGCCGTCGCATACGAGGCCACGCACCGGGCCGACTCGATGATGCCTAGGTTCTTGAGCGCCTCGCCCGCCTTGAGCGGGTAGGCATAGAACTTGCCGCCGTAGTAGATCCGCGACGACCGGGGCCGATGGAGCAGGTCGTCGCCGAGCAGTTCCGTCCAGAGGTCCTCGACCTCCTGGGATTTCGAGAAGAACCGGTGACCGCCGATGTCGAACCGGAATCCCTGGTATTCGACCGTCCGCGAGATGCCGCCGACATACCGTGGATCCCGCTCGAGGACTGTGACCGCCACGCCCGCCCGCGTGAGCAGGTAGGCCGCCGTCAGGCCGGCCGGACCGGCGCCGATGATCGCCACGTGTTGGGGGATGGATTGGGGGTGGGACATCACTTCCATCCTGGTGAAAATGGGTTTTTGCCGTCGCAGCCCCCTCGGAACCCCAAGGGAGGCGAAGCGAAACCGCGCACTATAAAGCTAGGCCTCTCCGGGCAGAAAGCCAGCAGGCCCCTCACTGTGGGGATTCTCATCAAAAACTCACACCTTATTCAGGGGTTCTGCGGGGTACCCTTCATGTGGCTCTAGGATCGTCCATTCGCCCACACCTGGCCACAGGAGGGATTGCAGATGAGTTTACCCAGCGGTTCGTCGAAGCTGCGCCGCAAGGAACGGGAATGGAAGCCCAAGATGAAAGAGGGCGGCAAAAAGTCTCAGGACGTTGCCGTCGGCTCCGCTCTGGCTGCACAGCGGGCGATGGTGAACATCAAGGACCTCAACCGCCTCCGTGACCGAGGCCAGGAGGCCGATGCGGTCGTCCTCGCTCAAATCAGCCAGTCCCTCGATTCAAAACCCGCTGCAACTCCTTCGCAGACACGCAGCCCGCGAGCGACTCAATCCCCGTCGGAGCAAAAATCCCGCGGACCGCTCGTCGCCGGATTGCTCGGCGGTGGTTGTATCCTGTTGGTAGCCGGAGCCGTGCTGGTCTTCGGTTCGTCCCGCTACTCGGTGGCCGGCACCATGCTGCTCGAGCAAAAACCCTTGGCCGGTGTCGAACTCCAGTTCCACGCCTCCAATGGGAATTTCACTCCTTCTCGTGTCACCACGTCGGAAAAAGGTGACTTTTCAATCGCCGGGCTGCCGGCGGGAATCTATCGGGTGACGCTGCAGCCCGATGTCCAATCCGGCGTGGACGTGCCGCTAGCCTACAAAAAGCTGGAATCGACTCCGCTGCGGATGAAGGTCCAGCGCAACATGTCGAACGTCTCGCTCTACGCGTCGCAGCCGAAGCGACGCTGACGGTGTGGATCTGACTTTGGGTCATGCCAGAGCGGCGTGAGCCGCTCCACCGCCAGATCGATGTCGGACTCTGTCGTCGTCCGTCCCACGCTCAACCGCACCGCGCTGCGTACCAGATCGGGCGCTAGTCCCATCGCGACGAGCGTTGGGGACGGTTCGCTCGACCCGCTCGCACAGGCCGTCCCCGTTGCCAGGCAGACGCCCGCCAAGTCAGCGGCCATCGCCAGTGCCTGTCGGTCGAGGCCGGGAAACGCGATCGTGGAAATATGTGGACACCGCCTGGCAGCAGCGGCGATCACGACCGCCGGGATACCCACCTGGTGAGCGGCGGCGAGGAGGCGGGATTCGAGTCGGTCGCGGAGGCCTGCCACTCGCTGTGCTGCCTGTTCGCGGTCCGCGACCGCCAACTCAATCGCCCGGGCGAATCCGACTGCCAGCGGCACCGCTTCGGTGCCGCCCCGCAGACCGTGTTCCTGCGGGCCTGCCTGGACCGGCTCAATCGCCACGCCGCCGCCGATCAGAAGACCGCCGATGCCGCGGGGGCCGCCGAACTTGTGTGGCGCGAGGCTGAGCGTGGCGGCTGGCAACGCCTGAAAATCAATCGCGATCAGCCCCGCAGCCTGCGTCGCATCGATATGCACGAGCCTGGGATACCGGCCCGCGGCGGAAGGTCTTGCTGCAATCGCCGACAGGTCTTCGATCGATCCCGTCTGGCCACAGACGAGCGTGAGCGATGCGATCTGCGGCCCAATGGCATCCCCGCGTGCGCACGCCACGATCGCGGTGCCCGCGGTGCCAGCGGCATCGAGGGACAGTTCCTGGAGCCGCCAGCCGCGACGGCCAGCGACCAGGGCGGCATTCACGCTGCTTGGGTGATCGCGTCGCGAAAACAACACCTCGCCAACGGTGGCTGATGCCGCAGTCATACCCAGCAGTGCCAGGTGATTGGCCTCGCTGGCTCCGGAGGTGAACACAAGTCGGTCCCGTTGAAGGCCAGTGCCAGAGCCTCCAAGCATCGATACGATCCGCTCGCGGGCGTCCTCGAGCACCCTCCGCGCCGCCCGGCCGAGGGCGTGCTGACTCGATGGGTTGGCATGAGCGAGGCCTTGAGACTCCGCGATTGCCGTCGCCACCTCCGGGTGCATGGGCGTGGCGGCGGCATGATCGAGATCGATGGCAGAGGGCATGGCCATTCCCACAGTGGGGGGTCCTGGTTCACCTTCGTCGGAGCGTCTCAATCAGCTGGTCGATGTCGGCGGCGATGCCCGGATTGCGTGCGCGTCTGGTCTCTGTGACGCGGATGCCGTGCAGCACCGTCGTATGATCGCGACCGCCGAATGCGGTACCGATCGCCTGCAGGCTCCTGGTGGTGAGCCGCCGGGCGAGGTACATGGCCATGCCGCGGGCCAGCGACACCCGGCGGCACCGAGAGGGTCCGACCAGGTCGGCTGCTGTCAGACCGTGCCGCCGTGCGGTGGCCCCAATTACGCGGCGAAGGCTGGGACCGGGTTGAGTCTGGGCATCGTCGCCCCCACCGTGACCACGCAGCATGCCAACCGGTGGCATCGCCACTACCAAGCCGCCCGACAACCGCGATGCGAGCGATGGTTCCAGACCGGGGCAGGCCATCGGGTGCATCCGCAGGGTGGCGACAAAGACCGACCCGGCGGCGATCGCCGCGTCGAAGAGATGGGCCAGCGCCCGCTGGGCATCCCAGGCGGTGATCTGCTCGACCGAGTCGATGATGATCAGACGCGATGAAACAAACCGCGTGTGCAGCCGGTCGATCGCATTGTGCGAGAGCGCTGCGGTGAGTTCGCGGACAAGTGACCTCCCGTCCCACATCACCACCGCGGGCCGCTTGGTCTCGGTGGGATGGCTGTGCTGCACGAACCACTCTGCCAAAAGCCTGGATTTTCCCGATCCCGTCGGACCCACGATGACCACAGGGTTGTAGCTGACCACCGGGTTGGTGCTGGCGACGCTGCTGGGCACGCGATCGAGCCCGATCCCCATTTCGGCAGCTACGACCGAAAGGGCATGATCCACGAGCCGATGCGACGGGTGCGGGCGTGCCTGCGTCGTTGGGCAAACGGTGGTGGCGACAGCAGACACTGGCAATGTCCCGGTGGGGAACACGGCCTCCATGCCGACGCACGTAAAACCGCGAAGGAGTCTTCGCGGCCTAGAAACGGACGGAGGAAGCCTACTGCGATGCACCCTGCCACAAAAGGGCGTCGCGAGAAATCCCGTACGCTCCACATGGAACGATCTGCATGTTGGAAGCGTGTCGGGTCGGGCTCGGAAAAACGGTCGGCAGCCAAGCGACATATCGATGCACAGAATTTTAGCACACAACCACCCATGAGATGGCCGCCAGACTAAAGGTTCACTGGCACAATGACGACGCTGATCGACCAAAAAACGATCGCTCCCGTGACACTCAACGAACAGCAGATTGGCATGTTTTCCACACCCCTGCATGACATCCACACCGGTTCAAAATAGGTGTTTATCCGTGCGAAACCGTGTTTGCGAGGGTCTCGCCGGGCGGCCATGGCCTGTCTGTCATCGTCGCTTCTGCCACTCTATTCCTTCTTCTATCCGCTCCTATTTTTCTGCTCATCCTGTATTGAAAAAGAAAGAACAAGAGCAGAGGTGCGTCCAGTGAACCCCGCCAAAAAAGGGTCCCTCAGGGGCATGCCAGACGGCCCTGCGTCGGGTACACTGACGGTCTTCAATTCTGAGCCCTCCACCGGGCCGCAGTCCGTTTTCCAGACGGGTCGGCGCCGGTATCCGTCCGAGGAAAGGACAGCCGTTTTTCGATGAAAGTCCGCCTTACCCGCGAGCCCCTGCTTGCCGCCCTGCAGAGCGCGTCGGCCGTGGTGCCGGCCCGTTCGCCCAAGCCCGTGCTGTCGAACGTCAAGCTCGAAGCGCACGGAGGATCGGCCGTGCTGTCGGCGACCGATCTGGAGGTGGGCATCCGCATCGAACTTGAGGCTGTCGAGTGTGGGGCTGCCGGGGCCGTGCTGCTGCCCAGCGGCCGACTGATGGCGATCGTGCGGGAGAGTCAGCCGGGCACGGTGTTCGACATTCATTCCGATGGCACGGCGGCCGTGGTCAAGGCACCGCGGAGCGAGTTCCGGCTGCCGGCAGAAGATCCGCTTGAATTTCCCTCGGTAGCCGTGTTCCCGGCGGAGTCGTGCTTCGAACTCACCGCGCCCTTGGTACGCGAGTTGGTCCGTCGCACGGTCTTTTCCACCGATAACGAATCGAGCCGCTATGCGTTGGGGGGCGTGTTGCTCGAGTTTGCCGCCCAGTCTGCCCAGCCCGCCGCCGGCAGCGTGATCGCCGTAGGCACCGATGGCCGACGGCTCGCCAAGATGGAGGGGCCAGTCGCGGCCAAGGATGGCAGTCCGTCGGATGCGCAGCCGATCGTGCCGGCACGGGCGATGCAGCTCATCGAGCGGTGTCTCGGTGATGCCAGTGTGCCGGTGCATGTGGCTGTGCGTGCCAATGAGATTCTCGTGAAGACGGGAACGACCACGATTTCGGCGAGGCTGGTTGAAGGGCGGTTTCCCCGTTGGCGGGATGTGTTTCCCGATCGGCCGGATGCGATGCGGGTGAAGATCGTGGCGGGGCCGTTGCTGGCGGCCGTCCGGCAGGCGGCGATCGTCACCAGCGAGCAGTCGAAGGGGGTCGATTTTGCTTTCGAGCCCGGTCAACTCGTGCTTGCAGGCCGGTCGGCTGAGAGCGGTGAAAGCCGGATCGAACTGCCGATCGAACATGCGGGGACGACGGTGAAAATCAAGCTCGATCCGCGGTTTATGAGCGAATTCCTCCGGGTTCTCGACGGTGCGGCCACCGTGACACTGGAACTCACCGACGCTCAGAGCGCCTGCGTCTGCCGGACCGATGACGGCTACGGCTACGTGATCATGCCGCTGGCGGCCGACTAGTGTGCCGGGAACAATTGTCCGTTGGATGTGCTCTCCGAGATGAATGTCCCCATGAATGTCCCGATGGGGACACCGTTCACGATGCTGCCCAAAGAGAAACCAACCACCGCCGTTTTCCCCCGCACGATCGGCAGTGTCATGTCGCGGTTGCTGGCCCGCACGGGCTATGACCGCGAGCATGGTTCCGAGGGAATCGCGGCCGCCTGGCAGCAGGCGGCGCCGGCGAGCATGCAGGGTTGTTCTCAGGCTGGGCTCGTGCGGCGGGGGGTGCTCGAAGTGTTTGTGAGCCACTCGGCGCTTGTGCAGGAGATGGGGTTCCACAAGCGGGAGGTGCTGGCCCGGCTGGGTGCATTGGTTCCGGCCGAGGGCATCACCGATGTTCGCTGCAGAGTGATGATTGATGCGGGCCGGGACGATGCTGCCCGTTAGCCGGGTGTGTGGATGGCTGGTGGGTGTGAGGGTGGTTGGTTCTGAGTGGTTTTTGTGTTCTGGTTCCGTGGTTCTTTCTGGAGACTTTCGCGATGGCTGACGAATCACAGCAGACTGAGTACACGTCCGCCGACCTGAAGCACCTTTCCGACCGGGAGCATGTCCGCGAACGCTTCGGCATGTACATCGGCGACAACACCGCCCGCGGTCTCCATCATCTCGTCTACGAAGTGGTGGACAACTCGATCGACGAGTGCATGGCGGGCTTTGCGAAGCACGTCAGCGTCACGGTCAATGTCGATGGCAGTGTGACCGTCGAGGACGACGGCCGCGGCATCCCGACCGACCGGCATCCGCAACTCTCCGAAGAGATGGACCGCGACGTCTCCACGCTCGAGGGCGTGATGACGGTGCTCAAGTTCGGCGGCAAGTTCGAGAAGGGCGCCTACCAGACATCCGGCGGCCTCCACGGCGTGGGTGTCACCGTAGTCAACTTTCTTTCCGAATGGTGCGAGGTCGAGGTCTCCCGCGAAGGGCATGTCTGGCAGCAGGAATACCAGCGTGGCGAGCCGACGGGCCCCGTGCGGAAGATGGGCACGACCTCCCGCACCGGTACGAAGACGACGTTCAAGCCCGATCCGCAGATCTTCCCGCAGACCAAGTTTTCCTGGGACGTGCTCGCCCGCCGCCTGCAGGAACTGGCGTTTCTCAATTCGGGGGTGCGGATCTCCTTCACCGACGCGGCCAGCGGCCAAAAGGAAGAGTATTACTACGAACGGGGCGTAATCGAATTCATCGAGTGGCTGAACCGTTCGAGCGATGCGATCCATTCCGATGTGATCTCGATCCGGGGCGAGGCCGAGGGCGTGTCGTGGGACATCGCGCTGCAATACACGACTGAATACACCGAGAACGTCCACAGCTACGTCAACAACATCACGACCACCGAAGGGGGCACGCACGTCTCCGGGTTCCGCTCGGCGCTCACCCGCACGCTCAACGCCTACGGCAAGAAGACCGGCATCTACAAGGATCTCGTGCCCACCGGCGACGACGTCCGCGAGGGTCTCACGACGGTGATCAGCGTGCGGGTGCCGCATCCACAGTTCGAAGGGCAGACCAAGACGAAGCTTGGCAATGGCGAGGTGGAAGGGATCATCAATTCGGCGGTTGGCGACTTTCTCTCCAAGTACCTCGAGGAAAATCCCAAGAGCGCCAAGGCGATCGTTCAGAAGGGGGTGCTCGCAGCTGAGGCGCGGACGGCGGCGCTGAAGGCGAAGGCCCTGCTTCGGGAGCGAAAAGGCGCTCTCTCGGGCGGCGGCCTGCCCGGCAAACTCCGCGACTGCACCAGCCGCGACGTGGAGAAGTGCGAGATCTACCTCGTGGAGGGTGATTCGGCCGGCGGCTCGGCCGAGGGTGGCCGGCGGCGGGAATATCAGGCGATCCTGCCACTCCGCGGCAAGATCATCAACGCCTACAAAAGCCGCGACGACAAGGTGCTCGCCAATGAGGAGGTGCGGAGCATGATCTCGGCGATCGGTGCCGGCATTGGAGTCGACGCAGACCTCGGCAAACGCCGGTATGACAAGGTGGTGATCATGACCGACGCCGACGTGGACGGCTCCCACATCCGCACGCTGCTGCTGACGTTTTTCTACCGCCAGATGTATCAGCTCGTGGCAGCCGGCCATGTCTACGTCGCCCAGCCGCCACTCTTTCGCGTGCGCACGAAGAAGCAGACGTATTACGTGCAGACCGAGGAGGAGATGAAGACGCAGCTGCTCGATCAGGGGCTCGGCGAGGGCGTGTTCCTGCCGGGAGACGGCCGGGAGATCGCCGGCGACGAGATGCAGAAGCTGTGCCGGACCCTCTCAGGGCTCGAGGATGCGCTCGTGGCGCTTGAGAAGCGCGGCATCAGCCTCCGGGATCATATCGCCCGTCGGGACGCGGCCAGCGGTAAGCTGCCGATGTACCACGTCTACTATGGCCTCGAAGAGCACTGGTTCACCAGCCGCGACCAACTGGAAGCCTTCGTGAAGACGAAAGAGAAGGCCGCGGGTGGAGCGTTGGCTGTCGGTCGGCCGGAAGAGGAACTCACCGACGCCACGCCCGGCACCGCGGCCGACACCGGCGACGACCAGCTCGTGGTGGTGGACCTGCACGAGGTGCGGAGCATCAACGCGGGCCTCAAGGAGCTTGAGGCGATGCAGTTCGGCACCGAGGCGCTCCTGCCTCAGGACCGCACCGGCTCCGAGGATTCGCGGTATACGCTCCGACGAGGCGACAGCGAGATCGGCCTCGAAGACCTGCGGAGCCTGCTCGCGGCGGTCCGTCGGGCGGGCGAAAAGGGCCTCTCGATCACGCGGTTCAAGGGTCTCGGCGAGATGAATGCCGAAGAGCTTCGGGACACGACACTCGATCCTGCCAATCGCACGCTCTTGCGGGTGACGATGAACGATGCCGCCGCGGCCGACGACCTCTTTCGCGTGTTGATGGGCGAGAAGGTGGAACCGCGCCGCGACTTCATCGAACGCCACGCCCTCGACGTCAAGCACCTCGACGTCTGACGCTGGCGCTGCCCCGCCGTTTCCATGGGGCGGATCCCCCGGCTCACGCCGGGGGCTTGTATGCGTTCATACAAGCCCTGAGCGCAAGCGACGGGATCGCCCGAATCCCTACCCGGCCGTGTCCCTCTGGAAGCGGGCCGGGCTGATGCCGAACACCCGCTTGAACGCCCGCGAAAATTGATACTGGTCAGCAAATCCCAGGTGCGCCGCCACCTGTTTGACAAGCAGCCGCTCGCCCCCAGTCTCCCGGCGGGACAGAAGGTCGGCGGCGAGGTTCATCCGCTCCCGCAGCAGGTGTTGATAAGGACTCGTCGCATCGAACCGCCGGAAGAGGCGGCAGGCATACGCCGGTGAGATCTGAAAAAGACGGGCGGCCTCGGCGACGCTCCACAGCCGCGGGCACTCGGCGGAGAGAAAAGCCCGGAACCGCTGGTAGGTGTCGAACGCCCTGGGATCGACATCATCGGCACGCAAGCCGCGTTCGGCAATCTTCGTGAGCAGCACTCCGAGCAGCTGGCCACAGAGGGCGGACGTGTGGGAGGAATGTGCCAGGCCGCACTGCTGGAGGAGGTCGAAGATCTCGCCGATCTCCTGGGGCTGTGGCACGCGGAGCACGCTGCCCGGGGTGATCCTGGCCGCCTGCATGCGGGCGGCGGCGGCGGTGCCGACGAAATCGACGTAATACTTCCGCAGCCGGTGCCGCGGATCGGTGCGGATGGCATGCGGGATGCCTGGGCCGTAGGAAAAAATACTCCCCGGCACGAGGTCGTGGTCGCGGCCCTCGAGCGTAAGGGTGCCGCGGCCGGCGATGACGAACTCGATGCAGAGGTAGGGAAAGTCGTGCCGCGCTAAGAAATAGTCGCCGCGGACCCGCTCGCAGCCACCGCAGACGACCGCCAGGTCGGGCGGACGGCTGGTGCGGCCCACCGGCCGGAGGTTCAAAAACCAGCGGCGGGCCGCTACCACCTGACGCGACACGAATTCCGGTAGCCGCCGGCGGGAAGGTTTCTTGGAGCCTGCGTTGCGTTGCGTCTGCCCTGTCATGAGGTCAAGAATAGCCATCCTGCGGTCAAGAATCATCATTGCCCGCCGTGTGGAGAAAAGCGACATTGCTGAGGTTTCTGAGATCGGATTCCCGCAGCCGGAGGTACCATGTCGCTGCCCCGCTTTTCCTTTGGCGTCGGTGACCGCTTCGCCCATCAGGCTGAGGCCCAACTGGCTGCGTTTGAGCGGCTGGCTGCGGAGGGGGTGGTCGTCGCGCCCGTCTGGAACAAGTCGAACCGGGAGCACTCCTTTATCGGCAGCGAGCCGGGGAGTGTGCGGGCTGCTGCTGCTGCTGCCGTGGCGGCACGCCACTGGTCCCATCCGTGGTTTGTCGATGCCGACCACATCCGGCTGGAGACAGTGGACCGCTTCCTCGATTCGAGCGACTTCTTCACGATCGATGTTGCTGACAGCATCGGCAAGCCGGCCAGCGAGACCGAAGTGGCAGCCTTCGTGGCGCGGCACGGGGAACTGGTGGGCAGAATCGAGATTTCCGGCTGCCAGGAGCCGATCCACCTCGACGCGACAGGCCTCGGAGCGATCGCGCGGCAGTATCTGCTCGCCTGTCGGGAGGCGGGGGAGATCTACCGCCATATCAAGGAGAAGCTGGGCGAACGGCCGTTCGTCACCGAAGTGAGCATGGACGAGACCGATCTCCCGCAGACGCCGCCGCAGCTGCTCGTGATTCTCGCCCTGCTGGCCGACGCTGGGGTGCCGCTCGAAACGATCGCGCCAAAATTCACAGGCCGATTCAACAAGGGGGTCGACTACGTGGGCGACGTCCCGCAGTTCGAGCGGGAGTTTGCCGATGACATCGCGGTGCTCGCCTTCGCGGCAAAACAGTACGGACTGCCTCGGAATCTCAAGCTCTCGGTGCACTCAGGGAGCGACAAGTTCTCGCTCTATCCGGTGATCCGGCGGGTGTTGGCGGCCACGGGTGCGGGCCTCCACCTGAAGACGGCCGGGACGACGTGGCTTGAGGAACTGATCGGCCTAGCGGAGGCTGGCGGCGACGGACTTTCGCTCACCAGGGAGATCTACGCCTACGCCCTCGACCACGTCGATGAACTCTGCGGACCGTATGCGACGGTGATCGACATCGACCGCACGAAACTGCCGACGGCTGCCGAGGTCAACGGCTGGAGTGGGCCGCGGCTCGCCGCCGCGATCCGGCACGTGCCGACGAACCCCCAGTTCAATGCCAACATCCGCCAGCTGTTGCACGTGTCGTTCAAGGTGGCCGCGAAACAGGGGACTCGGTACACCGACCTGCTCGATACCAATCGCGAGATCGTGGCCCGCCAGGTGACCGAGAATCTGTTTGACCGCCATCTCAGGCCGCTGTTTCTCGGCTGAAGAAGCACCGTGGGGATGCACACCATGAAATCCGCGATCACGATCTGTCTGGTGCCCGAGGCGCGGCAGGGGCCCTTCGTGTTCCACGCGACCGCCGCCGATGGCGGGCTCGCGGCTGCCTGCCGTACGGCGGCCGAGCTCGGCTTCGACGCCGTCGAGATTTTCCCCGAGTCGGCCGAGGCGTTTCCTGCGGCAACGCTCAGGGGGCTGCTCGCCGAGTATGGCCTCAGTGTCGCTGCGGTTGGCACGGGCGCCGGCTGGGTCAAGCAAAAACTCCACCTCTGCCATGCGGATGCCGACGTGCGGGCTCAGGCGAGGGAGTTCATCGCGGGGATCATCGACGTGGCTGGTCTATTCCGCGCCCCGGCGATCATCGGCTCGATGCAGGGGCGTTGGGAGGGGGATGTCTCGCGGGAGACGGCCTTGGAGCATCTTGCCGCGGCCCTCGGCGAGCTTGGGGCCAGGGCCGCTGGGCATGGTCAGGTGCTGCTCTACGAGCCCTTGAATCGCTACGAGACGAACCTGTTGAACCGGCAGGGAGATGCCGCCGCGTGGCTTGAGTCACGAGGGCTTTTGCATGTGCAACTCCTCTGCGACATCTTTCACATGAACATCGAGGAGGTGGATGTCGCCGCCGCGCTGGCTGCCTCCGGCCGACGGGTGGGGCACGTGCACTGGGCCGACTCCAATCGGCAGGCGATGGGGCTGGGCCACACCGATGCCCGGCCGGTCGTTGCCGCGCTGCGCGGAATGGGCTACGAAGGCTTCCTGTCGGCGGAGGTGTTTCCGTTGCCCTCGGCCCTCGACGCGGCCCGGCAGACGATCCTGAGCCTCCGCCCTCACACCACCTCCGTCTGAACACCGTCCCGACCCGCGACTGGAAACAAACCATGCTGAACACCCCCCTGCTCCACCCCGACATCCTCCGGATTCTCGCCCAGTCGGGGCACCACTCGAAGGTGCTGATCGCCGATGGCAACTATCCGGCGTCCAACAAGCGTGGGCCGCGGGCGGAACTCGTCTCGCTCCAGCTCATGCCGGGAGTGCCCACGGTCGCGCAGGTGTTTGAGGCGATCCTCGGCACGGTGCAGATCGACGAGGTGCACACGATGGGTGTCGATCGTACCGATTCCTACGCCGCGGCCACGCCCGGTGATCCGCCGGTGTGGGATGAGTATCGCCGGATACTTGCCGCCGCAAAGAGTGGCTGCAGGCTCGAGCCGATTGTGAAGTGGGATTTTTATGAGGCGGTGGCCTCGGCCGACCATGTGCTCACGATCCAGACCGCCGACACGCAGCCCTGGGCCAATCTCCTGCTGTCGGTTGGCTGCCGAACCTTTTCCTAAAAACGACCTGAAACCTCCCGACACCGTGCAGGTGAACGCATGAAGACACGCCCGCTTGGCACCACCGGCATCGACGTGCCGATCCTCGCCTTCGGTGCCTCGTCGCTGGGGCAGGAATTCCGCTCGATCACGATCGATGAAGCCCTGGAGAGCGTGCGGACGGCGCTCGACTGCGGCATGAACCTGATCGACACGAGCCCCTTCTACGGCCGGGGCATGAGCGAGGTGCTGCTTGGCGTGGCACTCAAAAATGTGCCGCGTCACGACTACCTCCTCTGCACGAAACTGGGCCGCTACGACCTGCCACACTTCGACTTTTCGGCCCGCAGAGTGGCCGAAAGCGTCGATGTGTCGCTGCACCGACTCGGCACCGACCACCTCGACATCATCCTCTGCCACGACATCGAGTTTGTGCCAATGCAGCAAATCGTCGATGAAACGCTCCCTGCCCTGCGGAAGATCCAGCAGGCGGGCAAGGTGCGGTGCATCGGCTTCAGCGGCTATCCGCAGAAGATTTTTCCTTTCATCTGCGATCAGACGAGCGTTG
>CANHCU010000100.1 GCA_947459185.1 Planctomycetaceae bacterium
CCGAATAAACCTCGCAGAATGCCCGTTGCGGCAGAGAACGCTCAAAAAATCCCACCCGGAGTCGACACGCCAGCGATTGCGCGGTATGGTTTTGTCAGGCGAGGGCGACCTCCCCACCATACACACACCGATCTCTTCAGCGGCTGTTCCCCCCCCCCAAAGACCCACACTTCTAGAGCCGCTACCGGACCCGTGGTTCCCCAACCGCGGGTCCTTTTCTTTTGGCTGGCACACGTGGTGTTTTGTTTGTCTGGCGATGCCGTGGCGGTGATTTTTCGCAGCACAAGCGCAACCCTCTTGCGAGGGATATGGCCACCCGTATAACGCGAAGGTGGGCTCCATCGCCCTTCATCTCATCAGGCGTTCGAGGGTTAGCAGGACGTGGCTGCGGCAAGGACGGATCGACTCATGGAGAGGTCGATCGGCAGTGGGCAAGGATGGATCGATGTGGTGAGGGTACGCCAGGTGGTAAGGCAGCGACAGGGCTTCAGCCTCGTCGAACTCCTCGTGGTGATCGCCATCATCGCGATCCTCGCCGGACTGTTGCTGCCGGCGATCCAGGCCGGTCGGGAGTCGGCCAGGCGGACGACCTGCCAGCACAACCTGCGGCAGTTGGCCTTGGCGGTGTGCAACTACGAATCGGGGAGCCGCCGCCTGCCGGCCGCGGCAATTGTCAGCGAGGCGAGCAATCCGGCGACCTGCACGGGCTGTTGGAACCCCTGGGCCGAGGCCCGGTTGGCATCGTTTACGGCCGGCACCAAGCACGGCTCGGGATGGATGCTGGCGGTGCTGCCGTTCCTGGAGCAGGTGCCGTTGTTCAACCGGTGGGACCGCACCACCAACGTGCTGGGGAATGCCGCCGTGGCCCAGACCGACATTCCGTCGCTCTACTGCCCCACCCGCCGCTCCGGCATCCGTCTCGGCCGAGACGACCACAAAAATCTGGTGCGGAGCGGCTGGCGGGGTGGCGGCACCGACTACGGCGGCTGTTACGGCCGTGGCGACGGCTTCGTCAACGACACGGCCGATGACCATCGCTTCGCTGATAACGACACCCCGATCGTCGGCTCCAGGGGCAATCGGCAGGGCATGTTTCTCTCCAACAGGGGCAGGCTTTTGTCCGCGGCAACGGATGGGCTCGCCAACACGATCATGCTGGGCGAGTTGCAGCGACTGCGGCCGCTCACCGGTAGCAGCGGTGCCGCCAATACCTACAACCGCACCAGCCAGGATGGCTGGGCCGCGGGGGGCGTGGCCACGCTCTTCGTCACCGCGACCGATCCCGGCCATGGCAACCCCGGCGGGATGAACAACCTCTTTTTCGAGTCGCCCGGCAGCGACCATGCGGGCGGCAGCCTTTTTGCGATGGCCGACGGGTCGGTGCAATGGCTCAACGAGTTCATCGACGCCAAGGACAACAACGCCGTCTTCCCGCTCCTCGGTTCGATACGGGACGGAGCCGTCGCCAGCCTCGCGACGGCCGGCTATTGATCATATCGGGAGTTCCTCGCGATGCCCTCCATCCGTTCCGCCAGCCAGTTGCGACAGCTCGCGTGCGCGATCACCGTTTTGACCATCCTCGGCTGCTCCCGCTCGCACCAGCCACCACTGGGCCTGTTCAGCGGCACCGTCACGCTCGATGGCGTACCCCTCGCCAATGCAATCGTACGGTTCACACCGGCAGGGCCGGGCCGCACCTCAGAGGGCATCACCGATGCCGATGGCCACTACGAACTCCGCTACCTGCGTGCTATTCGGGGCGCCAACATCGACCAACACACCGTGCGGATCACCACCGCCAGCGAGGAGAACGGCGGCCAGGAACTCCTGCCGCCGCACTATCATTCCCGCACAGAGCTCGAGGCCCGGGTCGCCTCCGGATCGAACGACCTCGACTTCGCTCTTCGGTTACGGGGCCGCTGACCCAGCCCTGGCCTGCAGCACGAGACCCTCCATTCGCGGGGATTCGGCTGCCAAAATGACCGAGCGAGCGCCCTTTCGTGCGCAAAACTCCCGATTCGTGCGCGCCGTTGAGGATTCCTATTTTTTTCCTTGGACAAACAGAAAGGTTTATCTAAAGTGGGCCCACTGGTAGCCGGGCACCCATTGCCACTGCCACTGCCGATACGGCGCTGATGGTGACGCGAATCATCGATGCCGACCCTCAAAGAGTCATCTCGCATGGACGACACGACGGCCCACGACACCGAGCAGGGATTGCTGAGTCTGCCGTTCGAGTCATCGCCGCGAAAACGAATCCCGGCCGCTCAAAACGCGAGGCAGATCGATCTCTCTGTGATCATGCCCACGATCTTCTGGACGGGCACGTTTGAGCGGTGTGCGCGGCGTGTGTTGTCGCTGCTCGACGAGACGACGGCGAATGCAGAGGTGGTCTTCGTGTTTGACGGTTCACCCCCTCCTGTCCCCGCGTGGCTCGACCGCCCGGGGGTCACGATCGTGAAGACCGGCACCCGCTCCGGGCCCGCGATCGCTCGCAACCTCGCCGCGGAGTCGGCCCGGGGCGGGGTCTTGTTTTTCGTCGATGCTGACGTCGAACTCGCAGCCGATGCCATCGACCGCGTTCACGCGGCGTTTGCGGCCGATCCTGATCTGGTCGGGCTGTTCGGCGCCTATGACGACGAACCGGCAGCCGTCAGTCTGACCAGCACCTTTCGGAACCTCCTGCACCACCACACCCACGTCTCCAATCCCGGCACCGCGGGCACGTTCTGGTCGGGCTGCGGGGCCATGCGGACGACGGCGTTTCTCGATGTCGGCGGATTCGACGAGAAGTTCGCCTATCCGAGCGTTGAAGACATCGAACTGGGCATGAGGGTCGCCGCCAACGGCGGCAAGATCCTGCTCGCGCCCGACGTGCGGTGCAAGCATCTCAAGCATTGGACGCTCGCCTCGATGGTGATCACCGACATCGTGCACCGGGCCACGCCCTGGACCCGGCTGATCATGAACAGCCGTGAACTGCCGGCCACGCTCAACCTCGACTGGCGGGGGCGACTGAGCGGGATCTGTTCGGTGCTTCTGGCGGCCTGCCTGGCCGTCGCGGTGTTTGCGCCGGTGGCCCTGTGGGCGGCGTTGGCCTGCGGAATGGTCGTCGTCGCCCTCAACAGCGGCTTCTACGGTCTGTGCGCCCGGAAACGTGGCGTTGGATTCGCCGTCGCGTCCTTCGCCCTTCACTGGCTCTACTTTGTCTACTCCTCGCTGACGTTTGGCGTGGTCACGCTCCACGAACTGTGGCTGCGGTCCCGACGATCGGCCGCCCCCGCCGCTGGCGTGTTCCAGCCGACGGCGGCGGTGATGCTGGCAGCGAGGGCTTCCCAACTGCCGCCATTCAGTCAGTGAAGCGAGAGGCCCGTCTCGTGGAGATGCTGCACGAGAATCCGCTCGAGTTCGGCGATCGTGCCTGGATGGTGGTGCACCTTCGTGTGCTTTGCCGGCACGAGCACCTCGCTCACCACGCCCGGTAGCCGGGCGCTCGACACCGGCACGATGCAATCGCCGCCATCGCTGACGGGCGACTTGTGGGCGTTGCCGATGATGCTGTGTGTGGTCACCCAGCAGGGCACCCGCAGCCCGCGCAGCGACTGCAGGATCAGGGAGTCGGGCTCGAGCACATCGACCGTCGTCGGCAGACTGCGTTCGTAGTCCGGCCGGAATGATCCCGGATTGGCATCAACGATCTCGTCGTGGATCGCCTTCATCTCGGCAGGCTGCTGCACGGTGAGCGACGCTGCCCGGCCGACTCCGAGCGAGGCCAGCATCGAGCCGTTGTGCGGAGTGGCGATGAAGACCACCCGCCTCACGAACGGCAGCGGGCTGAAGAAATAGGCCGGCTTCACCTGGCGGCGGAGTTCGGGCCGCATCCGGATCTCCTCGAACGGCCGGCAGGCGACAGAATTCCAGATCGCCGTGCCGGATTCCACCACCTGGAGCTTCGCGTGAAGACCGCCCATGCTGTGGCCCACGAGCACCAGTGATTTGAGCGCCGGGTCGGTGCCCTGTGGATCGAGCCGCCGTACGGCCGAGGTGAGTTCGCGACGGAGTTCCGCCGCCGACTGCAAAAACGAGGCGCCGGTCGGATAGTGATAGAGCCAGGGCTCGAATCGGCGGTGAAAGGTCGGCCAGGCCCGCAGCTCATTGAGCATGTCGAACCACGTGCCCTCGTCACTGGCCAGCCCGTGGATGAACACGACCGGAATCTTCCCGGGCTGGTGCGGCTGGAGAAATTCCAGCTTCGGCTGCGTATCGCCCGCGCCGAAGGGCTGGATGAACCCCTGGATGGCGTTGGTCTCCGGAAGGCTCTCGAGCATGTCGAGGAGTGGTGCGGTCATATCCGCTGCGAGCAACGGACGTGCGGGGCCGATGTGCACCGCGGCGATGTCGATGGGGTTGGCCAGATCAAGGATGGCGGGCGCATGGTCGCGCGACAACGGGCCCGAGAATTTTTCCAGTGCATTTTCTTCGCCAGGCATCTGGAACCGCAGCACCGCGGTGGCGGCGATCGACTGCCGCGTCGGCGCGAAATCCCGCGACACGCTTCCCTCGCTTCCCTTCGCCAGCCGTACCGAGACCGGGAGGCCGAACCCGCCGCGGACGTACCGCCGCGAGATCCGCTTGTCGTCCGGGCGGCATGCCGCTTCGATCGACTCGATGCCGGCGGTTCCGACGGGCAACGACCGTGTCTGAATGGGCACGCAGACCGGATTCCACGTCGGGCCAACGATCAGCCCCTGCCCCGTGAGTCGGCCATGGCAGTGGGCGGATTCAAGCAACCCCTGCAACGCGTCGGCATAGATTTCAGAAGCCTCGCAGAGAATCTCCCGCGATCCCGGGCAGGTCCAGATGGCGTTCCAGGCCTCCTCGCAGGCCGTGTAGTAGCCATCGACCGCGTGCCAGTCACATTTCTTGGCCAGTTCGCAGGAGGAGGCGGCGAGTTCGCGGGCCCGGCGCAGGTGGCCCTCGGCGACCCGCTCCGGCGGCACTGCGGGAGCCAGCGACATCTTTGACGACGGGGCCGCCAGCCCCTCGGCGGCCAGCGCACGGCTCTGCCCCGGCACGACCGCCAGGCCGAGCACCGCGACCATGACCATGATCAGTTCGGCGCGAACGCCAGCACGAACTCCGATCACGCGATGCCCCCTTTCCCGCTTCTATCGGCGGCAGAGGGGCCTGTTCGCCCTCTTCCTGGCACAACCGGCACACTCGCCGCAGCTTGCCCGGCCCTGGGAGCAAGGGTCTGCGCATACAAGCCCTGAGCGCAAGCGACGGGATCGTCCAGGCTTGCGATCCCCCGGCTCACGCCGGGGGCTTGTATCCGCAAAGAACGAGGACTGCGGTTAGGTTCGCGCTGCGGCGTGCTCTTCAGCCACGAGTTCCAGATCGGCGCTGAGATACTTCACGGCTGCCGACGGCGCGAGGTTGAAGTAGACACGGCCCGCCGTGCACCAGCGAGTGCCGTCGTAGGAGAATTCCGCCGTGGCGGCCCGCACGTTCGAGACCGCCTCGACTTCCTCCATGCCGCCCCCTTCCACCGCCTCGAAGCTCACCTCGATTGCCACCAGCGCCTTCAGGCCCCGGTTGCGTCGGTCGCGGACATAGATCACGTCGTCGTCGAAGGCGACTTTCGTCCACATCAAGCCCCGCGGCTTGCCGGTGGCGGCGGCTCGGTCGATGAACTTGGCCTCCAACTGCTCCCTTTGCCGGTGAAAATCCCGTTGAATGCGGGCCAATTGTTCGGCCCGTCGTGCGGCACGGATCGGCCGCAGGGCCATGGCGATCGCCGTGCCGCCCAGGGCGGCAAGGGCTCCCGCAACGATGATCGACAGGATGTTGCCCACGGTCGGCACTCTTAGAAGATGTTCACCAAAGAACTCACAAAGTGTACGGGCCACAGTCGGCCAGTCAAAACCGATTGTCGGCCGTGACCGCGGCCACGGCACAACGCCGGGGCCACAGTCGGTCCAAACCGCCCGAAAAACGTAGACTGCCGCAGCTTGTTCACCGCGCACTCGCCCGCTCCCCGTCGTCGTACCAGAATCGCATGAAGCCAAAAACAACACGAGAAACACCGCGCGCACCAGCCCGGAGCTCTCGCCGAAAAGCCCCAGCCAAACCTGCTGTCGCGCCGCGGCGCCGCAACTCCGGTCGGGTGGTGGGCGCTCACCAATCGATCGCCGGCGGACTCAGCCGGGCGGTGGAGCGGGCCGTGGAGACCGGCTGCCACTGCCTGCAGGTATTCACCCGCAACATCAACCGCTGGGATGTTTCCCCGATCGACGCCGCCGCCGCGGAGGCCTTCAAGGCTGCTGTGAAAGCAGCGGGGTTATCGCTCGTCGTGGCCCACGATTCGTATCTGATCAATCCCGCGACTGCCGATCCGTCGCTACGGAAGAAGTCGATCGATGGACTCGTCCAGGAACTCGAACGGGCCGCCCAGCTCGACATTCCTTGGGTTGTGGCCCACCCCGGCGCGGCCGGCGAACAGCCACGCGGCGAAGCGGTGCAGCGGGCCGCCGACGGCATCGCCTCGGCGCTCACCCGCACCCGAGGCCTCTCCTCCGGCATCCTCATCGAGACGACGGCCGGCCAGGGCTCCTGCCTCGGCGACTCCTTCGAGGAGATCGCGGCGATGCTGAAGACGATCGATGCGGCCGGCCACGCCGCCCGCGTGGCGGTCTGCCTCGACACGTGCCATGTGTTCGCTGCGGGCTACGGGCTGTCCCCCAAGAAGGAACTCGATCGCACGCTGGCCGAGTTTGATGCCGCCATCGGCCTCGACCGACTGAAGGTGATCCACGCCAACGACTCGAAGCGGGAACGCGGGTCGCGGGTTGACCGCCATGAGTCAATCGGAATAGGGAAAATCGGCCCCGAGGCCTTCCGACTGATCATGAACCACCCGAAGCTGGCGAAGATCCCGCTGATCCTCGAGACACCGAAGGAGGGCCCCGACGGAAAGCCCTGCCCCGATCAGGACCGTGGCAACCTCGCCACGCTGAGAGGATTCATGGCAGGCTGACCCGTCGTTGAAGAGGGACGGGCGGTCGAGTACCCTTGAACAGCTGGCGAAAGAGCCACCCCAGGCCTTTTTCCACGAAGTCGTCCGGTGCGGATCCGAGCGATACCGTCGGGTTGAAACCCGCGGTTGCCAGCCTTTTGTACGACTGCGTTGCCAATGCTGTCAGAACAGGCCAGCGCCGAACCTGCTCCGGCGGTCGCGCCGCGCCGCCGCCGTTCGTGGTGGCCCGCGGCTGTCTGGCTGGTGGTGGCCGCAGCGGCGGGCACGGCCTATTTTCGCGACCCCGGGATCGTGGAACGGGCTGTGGCGTTGATCCGACCCCAGCCCCTTCAGGCCAAGGCGGCGGCGCCGCGGGTGGTGCCGGTGACGGCCACCGCGGCCCGGCAGGCCGACCTCGATCTCTATCTCAACGGGCTCGGCGCGGTCGTCGCCGACAACACCGTGACGATCCGCAGTCGCGTGGAAGGCCAACTCCTCAAGGTGGCCTTCCGGGAGGGGCAGACCGTGGAGGCAGGAGATCTGCTCGCCGAGATCGATCCGCGACCCTACGAAGTTCAGCTCACGCAGGCCGAAGGCGCGCTGGCCAGGGGCGAGGCTACGTTGCGGACGGCAGAGCGGGACCTGGAGCGTTACCAGTCGCTGGCCGATCGCAAGCAGGTCACCGAGCAGCAGATCGACGCGCAGCGGACACTGGTGCAGCAGTGTGAGGCCGCGATCAAGATCGACCAGGGGGTCATCGACAACGTGAGGCTGCAGCTCGACTACTGCCGGATCACGGCTCCCATCAGCGGCAGGATCGGCCTGAGACTGGTCGATCCTGGCAATATCGTCCGGGCCAACGACCCCGCCGGGCTAGCCGTCATCGCCCAATTCCATCCGATCGCCGTTCTGTTCACCATTCCGCAGGACGAGATCGTCCGCGTGCAGCGGGCGCTCGCCGCCAGCGGGAAGCTTACCGTGGACGCCTACAACCGCGACTTCAAGACGAAGCTTGCCAGCGGAACGCTGCTGGCCATCGACAACCAGGTCGATTCGTCTACCGGGACCGTCAAAATCAAGGCCGTGTTTCCGAACGAAGACAACACGCTGTTCCCAAACCAATTCGTCAATGCGCGTCTGCTGGTGGAGACGATCCGCAACGCGACCGTGATTCCGGTGGCCGCCGTGCAGCATGGGCCACAATCGACGTTCGTCTACATCGTGCAGCCCGATTCAACGGTGGAACTGCGGCCCGTCATCACCGGCGCATCCCAGGGCGATCAGGTTGCAATCGTCAGTGGACTCGTGCCGGACGAGTTGGTCGTAACCACCGGCATCGACAAACTCAACAACAAGGCCAAGGTGGCTGTCCGCGGCGCCCCGGCCAAGCCCTCCGGCCAGGGTGCAGGCTGACCACCAGCCTACCCGGCGGATGTCGCGAGAGCCTGAACCATGAGCCTATCGCGGCCGTTCATCCTGAGGCCGGTGGCCACCGGCCTTCTGATGCTGGCCATCCTGCTGGCGGGCCTGGTCGCATACCGTCAGCTCCCCGTCTCGGCACTGCCTCAGGTCGATTACCCGACCATTCAGGTGCTCACGTTCTATCCAGGCGCCAGCCCCGACGTGATGGCCTCCTCGGTGACCGCGCCGCTCGAGCGGCAGTTCGGGCAGGTGCCGGGCCTGACGCAGATGACCTCCACGAGTTCGGAGGGCTGCTCGGTGATCACGCTGCGGTTCGACCTCAATCTGAACATCGACGTCGCCACCCAGCAGGTGCAGGCGGCCATTAACTCGGCGACGGCATTCCTGCCCCGTGACCTGCCCAACCCACCGATCTACACCAAGACCAACCCCGCCGACGCGCCGATCCTCACCCTCGCGCTGACCAGCGACACGCTGCCGCTGACGAAGGTGCAAGACCTCGCCGACACACGGCTGGCGCAGAAAATCTCGCAGCTGTCGGGCGTGGGGCTGGTGGCCATTTCGGGCGGGCAGAAGCCGGCCATCCGCATTCAGGCCAACCCCACAGCGCTGTCGAGCATGGGACTCAACCTCGAAAACCTGCGCACGGCACTCGTGCAGGCCAGCGTGAACCAGGCGAAGGGGAGTTTCGACGGCCGCCGGCAGGCCTACACGATCAGCGCCAACGACCAACTCCTCACCAGCGACCAGTTTCGCGAGCTGATCATCGGCTACCGCAACAACGCCCCGATCAAGCTGGCCGACGTGGCCCGCGTGATCGACGGGGCTGAGAACGTGCGGCAGGCGGCCTGGATGAACGACGTACCGGCGGTGATCGTCAACATCCACCGGCAGCCGGGGGCGAACATCATCGCCGTCGTTGACAGCATCAAGGCGTTGCTGCCGCAGCTGCAGGCATCGCTGCCGGCGGCCGTATCGCTGCACGTGCTCACCGACCGCACCGTCACGATCCGGGCCAGCATCGAGGGCGTACAGCACGAACTCCTGCTGACGATCGGGCTGGTCGTGTTCATCATCTTTCTGTTCCTGCGAAACGTCACCGCCACACTCATTCCCGGCGTGGCCGTGCCGCTCTCGCTCGTGGGCACCTTCGCTGTCATGCAGGCGCTGGGATACAGCCTCAACAACCTCACGCTGATGGCCCTGACGATCTCGACGGGATTCGTCGTGGACGACGCGATCGTGATGATCGAAAACATCGTCCGCTACCTGGAACAGGGGGAGTCGCCGCTGGCCGCGGCCCTGAAAGGGTCTGCCGAGATCGGCTTCACGATCGTGAGCCTCAGCGTGTCGCTGATCGCCGTGCTCATCCCGCTGCTGTTCATGGGCGACATTGTCGGGGAACTGTTCCGGGAGTTCGCCGTCACCCTGAGCGTCACGATCATCGTCTCGGCCATCGTCTCCCTGACGCTCACGCCGATGATGTGTGCCACGCTCCTCAAGCACCACGAAACGGCTCGGCGGGGCTGGCTCTATCGGGCCAGCGAGGCGGTGTTCGACGGGTTGCTGTGGGTCTACGCCGCCACGCTCGGATTCGTCCTGCGGCATCAGGTGGCGACGATGGCCGTCGCCGTGATCACGATGATGGCGACGGCGCAGCTCTACGCCATGGTGCCCAAGGGCTTCTTCCCGGTGCAGGACACGGGCGTGATCCTGGGCATCTCGGAGGCGAGGCAGAGCATCTCGTTCGACGAGATGACGGTGCGGCAGCAGCAGCTCAACCGAGCGATCCTGGAGGATCCCGCCGTGGCGAGCCTGTCGAGCTTCATCGGCATCGACGGCATCAATACCACGGTCAACAGCGGCCGCATCCAGATCAACCTCACGCCCGTGGAGGAGCGGCGGATCTCCGCGACCGAACTCATCCGGCGGCTGCAGACGCGGCTGGCCGGCGTGGAGGGGATCACGCTGTTCATGCAGCCGGTGCAGGACCTCTCGGTGGAGACCCGCGTGAGCCGCACGCAGTATCAATACAGCCTGGAGTCGCCCGACGACGACGAACTGGCGGTGTGGGCGCCGCGGTTCGTGGAACGGCTGCAATCGCTGCCCGAATTGAGCGACGTCACGAGCGACCAGCAGAACGAGGGCCTCCAGACCCGAGTCGTGATCGACCGCGACACCGCCTCGCGGCTGGGGATCACCCCGCAGATGATCGACGACGCGCTCTACGACGCCTTCGGGCAGCGGCAGATATCGATCCTCTACACGCAGCTCAATCAATACCGCGTGGTGCTCGAGGTGCAGCCCGAATACCGCAACAACCCCAGCGACATCGGGCAGATGTACGTCAGCGTGCCCGGCGGGGGCAACGCGGCGGGTGGCGGCGGCACGGAGTCTGGGGCCGGCGAACGGGGCGGCAGCCGTGTGCCGCTGAGCGCCGTCACGCGGATCGAGGAGACGACCACGCCGCTGGCGGTGAACCATCAGGGGCAGTTCCCCGTGGTGACGGTGTCGTTCAACCTCGCACCGGGAGCCTCGCTGGGGGCCGCGGTGCAGGCCATCGACGCGGCCCGGACCACGATCGGCATGCCCGCCGGCATCCAGGCGGCGTTTCAGGGGACGGCGGCGGCGTTCCAGGCATCGCTCGACAACCAGCTGCTACTCATTCTGGCGGCGATCGTCACGGTGTATATCGTGCTCGGCGTGCTCTACGAAAGCACGATCCATCCCGTGACGATCCTCTCGACGCTGCCGAGCGCCGGCGTGGGGGCCCTTCTGGCGCTGCTGTTCTACCGGATGGAGCTGAGCGTGATCGCGCTCATCGGCATCATCCTGCTGATCGGCATCGTGAAGAAGAACGCGATCATGATGATCGATTTCGCGTTGGACGCGGAGCGCAACGGCATCGACGGCCGCCACGTGGGCCCCGCCGAGGCGATCCAGCAGGCCTGCCTGCTGCGGTTTCGACCGATCATGATGACCACGATGGCGGCACTCCTCGGTGCGGTGCCGCTGGCGATGGGCACTGGGGTGGGCTCGGAACTCCGGCGGCCGCTGGGCGTCACGATCATCGGCGGCTTGATCTTCAGCCAGTTGCTCACGCTCTACACCACGCCCGTGATCTACCTGTGGTTCGACAGGCTCGGCCGCTGGTTCCGCCGGGAGTCGGCGTGATGCACTTTTCCGAGTGGTTCATCCGGCGACCGGTGGGCACGTCGCTGCTGGCGATCGCGATCACGCTCGCCGGTGCGATCTGCTACTTCCTGCTGCCGGTGTCGCCGCTGCCCCAGGTGGAATATCCCACGGTGAGCGTCGGCGCCGGCCTGCCCGGTGCCAGCCCCGAGACGATGGCATCGGCCGTCGCGACGCCCCTGGAGCGGCAGTTCGGCCTGATCGCGGGCATCACGGAGATGACCTCCTCGAGCGCGCTTGGGCAGACGGCGGTGACGCTGCAGTTCGACCTCAACCGCGACATCGACGCCGCCGTCCGCGACGTGCAGGCGGGAATCAACGCCGCCCGTGGCCGCCTGCCGACGAATCTCCCCGGAAACCCCACCGCCTACAAGGTGAACCCCGCCGACTCGCCGGTGATGATTCTCGTCATGACCTCGCCGCTGCACGACCGACCTCAGCTGCAGGACGCAGCGGCCACCATCGTGCAGACGAAGCTCTCGCAGGTGCCGGGAGTGGGCCAGGTGACGATCAGCGGCGGCTCGTCGCCCGCCGTGCGGGTGAGCGTCAATCCGACCGTGCTCGAGCGGTTCGGGATCGGGCTCGACGTGGTTCGCCAGGCCGTGCAGAACGCCAACGCCAACCGACCCAAGGGAATCATCGACGACGGCACGGCGTCGTGGTCGATCGCCACCACCGACCAGCTGTTTAGGGCCGACGAGTACCGGGAGATCATCGTGGCATTCCGCCGCGGGGCACCGGTGCGGCTGGGCGACGTGGCCACGGTCACCGACTCCGTACAGGACACACGCGTGGCCGGCGTCTACAACGGGCAGCCGACGATCCTAGTGATCGTCTACCGGCAGCCCACTGCCAACATCATCCGCACGGTGGACAACGTCATGGCGCTCCTGCCGCAGTTGCGGGCGCAGATCCCCGCCGGCATGGAACTGACGATGCCGATGGACCGCACGGCGGCGATCCGGGCGAGCATCGCCGATGTGCAGCACACGCTGCTCTTGTCGGTGGCGCTGGTGGTACTGGTGGTGTTCGTCTTTCTTCGGGACGTGCGGGCCACGCTCGTGCCCAGCGTGGCGGTGCCGGTGTCGCTGGTGAGCACCTTCGCCGCCATGCACTTCCTGGGCTACAGCCTCGACAACCTGTCGCTGATGGCGCTCACGATTGCCACCGGGTTCGTGGTGGACGACGCCATCGTGGTGCTGGAAAACATCACGCGGTACCGAGAGGCCGGCATGAAGCCGATGGCGGCGGCGGTCGCAGGAGCCCGGGAGATCGGCTTCACCGTGCTGTCGATCAGCGTCTCGCTGGTGGCCGTGTTCATCCCGATCCTCTGCATGGGTGGCATCGTGGGGCGACTGTTCCGCGAGTTCGCCGTGACGCTCTCCGTGGCGATCGGGGTGTCGATGGTGGTGTCGCTGACACTCACGCCCATGATGTGCGCGTGGC
The DNA here is from genome assembly GCA_947459185.1 of Planctomycetaceae bacterium. GTDB lineage: Bacteria > Planctomycetota > Planctomycetia > Pirellulales > UBA1268 > CAMCQY01. Next base: position 13,076 of record CANHCU010000100.1, read on the forward strand.
TGCTGCGGCCTGCGTCGGCACGGGAGCGAGGCTGGGCAGACCGCTGGACCGAGCGGGGCCTCACGGCGATCACCGACTGGTATGCGCGGGCGCTGGCGGTGGTGATGCGGCATCCGCGGCTGACGATGGCTGTCAACCTCGCGACGATGGCGCTCACCGTCTATCTCTACGTGATCGTGCCGAAGGGATTCTTTCCGCAGCAGGACAACGGCCGCATCGCCGCCACGCTCGACGCCGATCAGGACACGTCGTTTCAGACGATGAGCCGGCTTCTGACAGCGTTTTCCCTGGCGATTCACGAGGACCCGGCCGTGGCTGGCGTGACGGGTTCGACCGGAGCCGCGACGGGCGGCAGCCCAAACACGGCGAGGATGTTCATCACGCTCAAGCCGAAGGAAGAACGCGGGCTCAGCGCCGAACGCGTGGTTGATCGCCTTCGGCAGTCGCTGGCATCCCTGCCCGGCGCGATGCTGGTGATGCAGCCGGTGCAGGATCTCCGCATCGGTGGCCGCCTCAGCAGCGCCCAGTTTCAATACACCCTCCGGGCCGACACGCTCGGCGACCTCAACGCCTGGGGTCCGAAGCTGCTGGCCGCCATGCGGGGGCTGCCCGAACTGGTCGATGTGCGCAGCGATCAGCAGAACCGCGGGCTGCAGGCGGGACTGATGATCGACCGCGACGAGGCCGCCCGATTCGGGGTTACGTTGCAGCAGATCGACGATGCGCTCTACGACGCCTTCGGGCAACGCTACGTCTCGATCATGTACCGACCGCGAGGCCAATACAGGGTGGTGATGGGGCTGGAGGCGGAGTTCCTCGAGGGGCCGGAGTCGCTGCGATTCCTGCGGGTGACGGGCCGCGACGGGGCGCAGATTCCGCTCGATTCACTCTGCACAATCGCCCCCGCCAACGCCCCCTTGATGGTCAATCACACCGGCCAGTTTCCCTCGGCGACGGTGTCCTTCAATCTGGCCGCCGGGGTGTCGTTGGGCGAGGCGGTGGAGGCGGTGGAGCAGGTCGTGGAGGATCTGGCGATGCCCACCACCGTGCAGGGCCGCTTTGCCGGAACCGCGCAGATGTTCCGCGCCTCGCTCGTCGATCAGCCGCTCCTCATCCTCGCGGCGGTCATCGCGGTCTACATCGTGCTGGGAATCCTCTACGAAAGCTTCGTGCATCCGCTGACGATCCTTTCGA
>CANHCU010000101.1 GCA_947459185.1 Planctomycetaceae bacterium
CCGTCGGTGTCAAGCCCTTGCACACCACCTTCGACCTCGCCGACCCGCAACTGATCGCAGCCGGCCACCCGGAGCGATCGGTGCTCCTTGCCCGCATGAGCCGACGTGGGCCGGGCCAGATGCCCCAGCTGGGGACGACGGTCGTCGACGACAAAGCCGTGGCACTGATGCGAGAGTGGATCGAATCGCTCACGCCGCCCAAGAGCACGGTCTCGCAGCGGTAGGCCGGCTCAAGCTGGTAGCGTGCGGCGGAGGAATCCGACGAAGTTGCCGTGGTAAAAGCCTTCAATATCGGCAGCCAAAAAGCCGGGGGCGGCGAGCCTGCCGCCGATCCGACCGAGATCGGCGATGCTGTCGAGATTGAGCGGTGTCTGCTCCGTGCCGAAGCCGCCGTCGAGATTTCCCGGGGCGATGCCGCGACTGTTGGGCATGCGGTCGGCGGACATGCGGCGGGCGGGGGTACCGCCGGTGACTGCTGCGACTCACGCGACAAACCACCCTCTCACGACACCTCGTGACGCAAAAGGCCAAGCTCATCGCTCGGATTGGGGAGGAGTTTCCTCTTGCGTGCCCGGGGTGCGGTGGCGATATCCGGCTTCGAGGAGACGGCCGGCAGGAGCCGGCTCACTTCGAACCGGAGGTTCGCAAGCGGACGAAGGCCAGGATGGCTTCGCACGCGTGAAGTCATCCCCTGACGCACCTCGGCGAACCGCTCGAGCCGCCGCCCGTCTCTCCCGCCCGCGGCCCGCCGATCGACTGGCGAGAGCTCGTGCAGGTCCATGACGACCGGGCAATCTTTCAGGGACGGATAGACGAGCTGCCCGTGATCGACATCCACAGCCTCTGACCGGCGTCGGACGCGAGGCGTCGAAGCCCCGGGAACGGCCGACTGGGACGCGGTCTGCGCAGACGCCAGAAAAACGCCACCGAAGCGGGTGCGGGGCGTTTCGAGAAACCCGCTCCGGACGCCCGGGCCGCTCCTCCCGAGGCTCACGAGTCGCTCATCAGCCCGAAGACCGGTGCGGAGGTGCCATTGACCGGGCTATCCTTCGGTCGCGCGGCGGAATCGCCGGGCCGTCCGGTGGGGACTCCGAGCCGCCGGTCGAGCAGGGACCGCTCGTCGCGACGGCGGCCGCCGAAGTGGACGACTCCGACATGGTCGTGATCGAGGAAGATCTGCTGGCGCAGCCTGGCGGTCGGCCGGCGGTCGCGGCGGTGCGGTTGGGTGACTACCGCCGGCTGTTTGCACGATTGCGTCGTGGCGGCTAATCGCTGGTGAAAACAGCCCTTTTGGGCCGGTTCGGCACTTTGCCCACCGCGTGCTAATCTGGCCGTCGCCATGTCATCCACCGCAGACATCCACTCACGCGACGACTGGCCTTCGGGCCACCTCCTTGTCGTGTCGGCAACTTACAACGAGCGAGAGAACGTCGCGGCGTTGATCGACCGCGTGCTGACGGTCTCGTCCGAACTGCAGCTCTTGATCGTCGACGACGACTCGCCCGATGGCACGGGGCAACTCGCCCTCGACCTCGCGCAGCAGCAGCCGCGGCTCCATGTCCTGGTGCGGCGCGGCCGGCGCGGTCTGGGCACGGCGATTCTCGAGGGCTTCGCACTTGGCCGCCGGCGCGGGTTTCAGGTGGCGGTCAATATGGACGCCGACTTCAGTCACGATCCCGAGGATATCCCGCGGCTCTTGGCGGCGCTCGAACCCGTGGGGGGAAAAGCAGCTGATGTGGTGGTGGGCTCACGGCGGGTGCCGGGTGGACAAACCGTGGGCTGGCCCCTTTCGCGTCATGTGGCGAGCCGGCTGGTCGGCTGGTTCACGCGCTGGGTGCTGTGGGTGCCGATCCGCGATGCGTCGAGCGGATTTCGGGCGGTGCGACTGGCGATCTTCGACCGGTTGGCCGGGCCGTTCGCACAAGGCTATGCGTTCCAGGAAGACTTGCTCTGGAGGGTGCACAGGGCCGGCGGCTTGCTTGCGGAAGTGCCGATCACGTTCACCGACCGGCAGCGGGGCTCCAGTAAGGCAGATTTCGCCGAGAGTAGACGGAGCATCGGCGAACTGTTGCGGCTCGCCCGGCAGACATGGCTGGGGTGAAGCGGGACGTTGTCTTCAAGCATTCCATCAGTCGCCGTAAGAAGCCCCGGACGGAAGTCCGGGGACACCGGGTTCTTGGGCGATCCCGGATTCGTATGGCACACGGGCTGGTCTTCACTCCCGGAGTCCCCCGGCTTCCGCCGGGGGCTTCTTGTGCAAGGATGTGGCATCTCCCACTCACTTGCCCTGAATGCCGAGCGGATCGAAGGCCTTGCCCTTGGGGGTAGGCGTCGAGAACGGAGGCGGACCGAGGGTCGATTGCGCCGGCATCGTCGGGGACTGCTGGGGTTGCAGGGGCTGCTCCGCTTGCAGTGGCCGTCCTGGCGCCGGCCCAGCGGGCTGCTCGCCGAGTGCGACGGCGAGCCCCTCACGGGCATCCTTCAGCGTGGGGTTGATCTCGAGCGCCTTGCGGAAATGCAGAATGGCCTCGTCCTTGTTGCCCTGCCGATAGAGGGTGACGGCATAGTTGTTGAGAAGGGTCGCATTATTTGGCTCCTTCTCCAGCAGAAACAGGAAGGCATCACTGGCTTCGACAAAGCGGCCGGCCTGAAAGAGCGCGTTGGCGAGATTCACCCGCATCGCCGGCACGTGGGGCGTGAGCTGACAGGCCACGGCAAACTCCTTGATGGCCTCGTCGAGACGGCCCTTGGCGGAGAGGGCCGAGCCGAGGTTGTTGTGCGTTTCACCGAGATCGGGCCGGAGTCTGGTGGACTGGGTGAAGTGGTAGAACCCACCCTCGATGTCGCCGCGGGAAAATTTCTTGGCGCCGAGACGGTTGTGCGCCTGCCAGGCGTCGTGGTTGGTCTTGAGCGTGTGCGTCCAAAGGGCGTCTTCGCTGGCCCAGGCATTGGCGTAGCGAAACGCGAGCAGCCCGCAGGTGGCCAGCAGGATCGCCCCACCGGCGAGGATCAGTGGCTGCGCCGATGGCGTCGATCGTTCGTACCACCGCGTCGTAGCGGCGCCGATCAGGGCGATCACGCCGATCATCGGCAGGTAGATGAAGTGGTCGGCGACCCACGTGATCCGCATGTAGGAGATGGTGACGAAGCCGAGCACGGGCAGCACCATCAGCAGAAAGAAGCCGAGCCCGAAGAGAGCATGCCGGCCCCAGCCCGGGCGGTCGGCCGTGCCGCGGTTGGCCCAGAGCCACGCGGCCGCGGCAGCGATCACCGGCCAGGCCAGAAACTGCCAGACCTTGGGAGGATCGACCTCCCACCGTGGGTAGATCGGGAGCAGGTTCACCGGCCAGACGATCTGCTTGAGATAGAAGAGGATCGCCATGCCCGCGGTGGCGATCCGCGAGGCCACGCCGCCGACGAGGATTTTCTCCGCGCCGATGGCCCGGCCGTGCTGATACTGGATCGTGATCAGGCCGAGCACGAGCGAGATCAGGAAGAAGGGGGATGTCCGGATGAGGTCCTGCACCGTGACCGTGCCGCGTTTCCACCAGGCGTGGAGCAGCAGGAGCACCGGCAGGCCCACCATCGACGTCTTCGCCAGCATCGCCAGCAGGAAGAACACGATCGAGAGGAGATAGAACCGCGTGCGACGGGGGCCTTCGTGTTCGTCATCCTGCACGACCCAGCAGAGGCAGGAGAGTAGAAACAGCGGCAGCGAGAGGGTGTTTTTGGTTTCCGATACCCATGCCACCGATTCCACGGCGACCGGATGAATGGCAAAGATGAGGCTGCTCAGCCAGGCCCCTGGGATCCGCATGCGATCGAGCAGGGCCCAGAGCAGCATGCTGCCGATCAGATGCAGCACGATGGTGGTGACGTGGTAGCCGGTGGGCTGGTTCTTGAAGAACGGCCACTGCGCCCAGAGCGCCGTGTAGGAGAGCGGGAAGAAGTCGGCGCCATCGGGGTTGAACCAGAGCTTGGAGAGGCCCGTGAGCGAGCCCGACTGCACGACCGGGTTGGCCGTGAGCAGTTGGTCGTCGTCCCAGAGCCAGTCGCCGTGGTACGACGGCGAATAGACCCAGAGGCATGCGAGCGCGATGATCGCGGCATGGAGCAGAAAGTCACGCCAGCGGCCGGCCTCCGTGGCGCTGGGGACGGTGTCGCGGGCCTGGATCGCTGCGGTAGGTGGGCGTGCCATTCCGTCAGTATCCTGTTTTTTCCCGCTCTGGCCAGCCGACTTTGGTCGTGCCGAGCAGCCGCTTGAGATCTTCCGCCATCGCGCCGTCCATCGACAACGACTTCACTCGGGCCTCGGGATCGGAAAGCCTGGGCTCGAGCTCCAATGCCTTGGCGAGCGCCGCGGCGGAGTCGGCCGCACGGCCCTGCTCGTCGAGAATGAGAGCGAGCGTGGCCCAGACGTCTCCCCGCTCGCTGTTCGAGAGCCGGATCGCTTCGCGGGTGAACTGCTCGGCTTCAGGCAGTCGGCCCGCTTCGCGGAGCGCCTCGCCAAGGCCCGTGGCGGTCGTGACTGAGCCAGGATTTTTGCGATAGGAATCGTCCCAGAGGGCGAGCGAACTGGCCCACACGGTCTGGCGCTCGATGCAGGCCATCCCGAGGACGGCGACCACCGCCATGCAGCCGGCGAGAATCCGTTGCCGGAGCGTCTCCCGGCCGATGAGCCAGGGGGCGTCGAGCAGGCAGGCCACGGCAATCGCCACGCCCGCCATCGGCAGATAGAGATACCGGTCAGCGGCGGCCCGGTAGATCGGGATCAGGTTGGCCACGGGCAGAAGCGGCAGCAGGATCATGCAATACGCAAAGAGCAGGCGACGGTCGTACCGGGCCGCGATCGCACCGGCGACGGCAATCGCGGCCAGCAGCCCGAGGGCCACCGGCAAAGGAAGGTGGGCGATGGATGCAAGCCCGTAGTCAGCGCAGAGATTGACCGGAAACAGGATGAGCTGGGCATAGAGTGCGAGGATCCGCGGCTCGATCAGCATGGCCTGAGCCAGAGAGCCCCCGGGGTATCCCGGTTTGGATTCAAAGATCGAAGAGGGGCTCGGTTCGAGAAGAAACCGGGCGGCGAGGAATGCGACGACGACAAGCTTCGCGCCGCCGATGGTGACGGCCCAGAATCGGCCCGGCTCGCCGCGGTGAAACAGCCACCAAGAGGCTGCCAGCAGCATGGGCGCAACGATTCCCGCCTCCTTGCTGGCGATGGCCACCAGGCACAAGCCTGTGCAGCCGATGGCCCGGCGGGTGTCGAAGCCGGGGGTGGCGGGGTCGTGTCGCATGGCGAGGACGAGGGCGGCGAGCGTGCACAGTGCCACGAGCAGATCCTCGCGGAAGGTCGGCTCGCAGACGGCCTCCGTGACGATCGGGTGGACGGCAAAGACGAGCGCGGCCAGCAGCGGGCCGAGCACCTGCTTCGTTCCGCCTTCGCCGCCTGTCAGCTCCCGAATCACAAGCCAGACGAGGATCACGTTCACCACGTGCATGAGCACGCTGGTGAGGTGGTATCCAAATGGGTCCCTCCCCCAGACCGCGGAGTCGAGCATGAGCGAGGCCAGCATGACGGGCCTATTGAAGTCGAGCACGTCCATCCCGAGCACGCGGCCGGTCAGCACAGCCAGCCAGTTGCGCCAGTCGTGGATGAAGTCGCCCGTGAGGATCTGCATCCGGGCGTCGTAGACGAAGTCCGCTGACAGCGTGGCGGAGAAGACGGCGAACGTGATGCCGGCGAGCAGGGCCGCCTGTTGCCAGGGCTTCCAGGCCATCGTTCAGTTTTTCTCGAGTGGAATGCAGACGAGGTCGCCGGCGGCACTGTCGATCGGCGGCTTCTCAAAGCCCATTCCGCGGAGTTTCTCCTCGAATTGCTTGCCTTTGTCGGGGAAGCCGTTGCGGTTGATGGTGATCGCGGCGAAGCCCCGGCCCTTGATCTCCTCGATCGCCTTTTCGAACGGCACCTTTCCGAGAGCCTGCTGCCACTGATCGCGAGGCCGGCCCTTCATCGAGCCGAAGGAGAACCGCAGTTGCCGGCTATAAAGATAGGGACGGAGGTGGTCGTAGGGAGGCACGCCTGGGGCCGGCGACTCGGGAAACTCCATGATTGGCAGTTGAAACACCATCGCGTTTGGTGGCAGGGCCGCTTCCATTCGGGCAACGAACTCCCGGTCGGCCTCGATCTGACGGGCGATCTTCGCCGTCTGCTCGCGTGTTGGGGCCTGCGGCACCTGGTCCCAGAGGATGACGAGGACGGCCGCGATGGCGGCGGTCGCCGTGCCGATCCGCAGCGTTGCGGGGTCGGTGAGAAACGCCGCGGCCTTCTGGAGGGCTGTGAGTCGCTGGGCGGCATAGACCAGGGCGATCGCCAGGATCACGATGCTGTAGCGGCAGCCGGTGCGGAAGAGCGTGAAGCCGAAGCTGCCGAGGATCGCGTTGAGCCCGCCTGTCGAGAAGCAGAGCACGATCCAGAGCACCTGCCAGGCTTCCATGGGGATCGAATTGGCCCGGTTTCGGACAACGGCGGAGATGGCCGTGGCAACAAGCAGGCCGAGCGAGGCGAGGCCGGCGATTCCGAGGTAGGAGCCTTCATCCTGAAGTGGAGCGGCCGCACGATGGGCCTTGGCAAAATCGGCGAAGAGATTGAACTGGTGGGTGGTCGGCGGCACGACCAGATCGACGAGTTTGAGACCGTAGATTTCGAGCCACTTGTACTCGCGGACGACGGCACCGGGGTTCGGGCCGTTGACGGCGCGGAAGGTCCAGGTGTCGAGATTCATGAGGGTGAAGGCGGCGGCGGCGGCGGCGATGACGGCGAGGGCGGCATTGAGGGGTCTGCGTGAGCCGCTTCGCAGCGAGAGGAAGCCAGCTCCCAGGAGCGTGAGCTGGCAGAAAATGTTGGTGTAGTAGACGTTTTGAAGGCCGGTGAGAAAGGCGATGCCGAGGGCCCAGAAGAACCGCGGCTCGCCGAACTCGAGGCCGGGCGCGGTCGAGACCCATTTCCAGACCAGCAGGAAGAGCGGGATGTGCCAGACATAGGCGACGGTGATGTGGTGAGGCGACTGGGCGAAGATGAACGGGGCGAGGCCGTAGGCGAGGGCGGCGACGAAGGCCCATGGGGGGGAGCAGTCAAGCGATCGGGCGACGAGAAACATCGTGGCGGCGGCGAGCAGGTGGCCGACCATCAAGGCGAGATTCAGCCCAGCAAACAGGCCGAATGCCTTGCCGAGTGCCCCGCAGAAGAGACTCTGGAGTTCTTCGATCGATGGAAAGTCGGTCCAGTTACCGTCGAACGGGGCGCCGAGTTCGGGAATGATTTTCCAGAAGAACGGCATGCAGTGGCCGTCAGCGGTGGCCCTCATGCCGGCGAGCGTCGTGATTATGTCGCAGTAGAAGCCGTCAAGGTACTGGGTTGGGGTGTTCCAATCGGCCGCGGACCAACGGCCGGTGCCGGCGCACCAGGCGAGGGCGACCAGCGCCAGGAGCGCTGCGGCCACTCCCAACACGGTGACGCGTTCTGCCTGACGTGCCACGTGGTCTTTTTTTTCTCCGTCGCAAGACCGAGCAGGCGTGTCGCGTTTCATGTGTCCGGGTTCCCTCGGTCAGGCGTCGGCGCGGCAGACGGTTGAACGACCAACGCGGCCAGGTTTCCGACGGGAATCGCGATCGGTGTCTACCCTCTCTCCAGCACGTTTCAAGCTCACGAGAATCATCATCATTTTGGCGATTCTGGGCAACGGCGACAGTTTCATGTCGGAGTGTGTGTTGATTGCAACGCAGGCCATGCCTGCCATAATGCGTTCCCCACACATTCTCGCTATGCCCACCCACAAGCCCACCATCGGCATCCTTACCAGCGGCGGCGACTGCCCCGGGCTCAACGCCGTCATTCGGGCGGCCGTCAAAAGCTCGGAGCGACTCGGCTACGACTGCATCGGCTTCCTGCGCGGCTACGAGGGGCTCGTCGATCCCGTCAGTTACATGCCCCTCACCGCGCGGAACACAGCTGGCATTCTCACCCAGGGTGGCACCATCCTCGGCGCCACCAACAAGGGGCGTTTCTCTGCGACGGTCGGCGAGGACCAACGCGTGGCCATCGATCCCGCACTCCTCGACGAGGTGGCCGCCACCGTCCGTCAGCTCTTCGTCGGCGGGCTGATCTGCGTGGGTGGCGACGGCTCGCTCACCATCGCCCAGCAGCTCCACGAACATGGCATCCCCGTGATCGGCGTGCCCAAGACCATCGACAATGACCTCGGCGCCACCGCCTTCACGTTTGGCTTCGACTCGGCGGTGTCCTGCGCGACCGATGCGCTCGATCGGCTCCACACCACCGCCGCCAGCCACGAGCGGATCATGGTGCTCGAAGTGATGGGACGGCACGCCGGCTGGATTGCGCTGCACGCCGGAATCGCCGGCGGCGGCGACGTGATCCTCATGCCCGAGATTCCCTGGACCTTCGAGAACATCTGCCGCAAAGTCCGCGAGCGCGAGTCTGAAGGAAAGAGGTATACGCTCATCGTGGTGGCTGAGGGGGCCAGGCTGCCCGAGGGCGGCACGGTGCACCGGACCGATGCCAAGGGCGAGGCCGCGGGGTATCACCAGCAGGTGAAACTCGGCGGCATCGGTGAGATCGTGACGGCGGAAGTGTCGAAGAGGCTCGACCGCGAGGTCCGCAACGTCGTGCTCGGCCACCTCCAGCGTGGCGGCAACCCGACCACCTTCGACCGTGTGCTGGCCACGGAGTTTGGCGCCCATGCCGTCCGCCTCATCCACGAGGGGCGGTTTGGCGAGATGGTCTGCTACCAGCCGCCTAATATTGAAAGCGTGCCGATCGCCGCGGCGGTTCGCTCACTCTCGCGGGTTGACCCCGCCAGTTCGGCGGTGCAGGCGGCCCGGGCCCTTGGCATCAGCTTCGGCGACGCGGACGAGCGGGTGAGCCCGTTCTCTGGCCGCTGTCTGGACGAGGCAGCGCCGCGAGGCTGAAACGCCTGCAGGCCATTGCCCGACGGGCCCGCGGATGCTCTTCTCAAAGAGCGTTCGCAGGAATGTCCGTAGCCCATTTCCATTTTCATCGGATCCGCACCGCAGGGGGAGCAGTTTTATGACCGAGCCACACAAGGCTGCCGGCAGGGTTGCCAGTGTCATGCAGGAAAGCCGCGTGTTTCCGCCATCGGCTGAGTTTTCCTCCCGCGCGAGTATCGGTTCGCTCGAGGACTACCGGCGGACCTACGATGAGGCGGCCCGCGACCCCGAGGGTTTCTGGCACGCCCGCGCCCAATTGCTCCCCTGGATGAAGCCCTACTCGAAGGTTCTCGATTGGCAGCCGCCGACGGCCAAGTGGTTCGTGGATGGCCACATGAATGCCTCGGCTGCCTGCCTCGATGCGCACGTCGCCGCCGGCAGGGGAGAGAAGACAGCCTTGGTGTGGGTGGGCGAGCCCACGGGCGAACGACGCAGCTACACCTACCGCGAACTGCTCGCAGAGGTCTGCCAGTGTGCCGCCGGTCTGCAGAAACTCGGGATCAAGCCCGGCGAGGTCGTCTCGATCTACATGCCGATGACGCCCGAACTCGTGATCGCGATGCTCGCCTGCGCCCGGATCGGCGCGGTGCACTCCGTGATCTTCGGCGGGTTTTCGAGTGAGGCGATCGCCGACCGCAATGAAGACGCCAAGGCAGTGGCCGTGATCACCGCCGACGGCGGCTGGCGGCGCGGAACGACTCTGGCCCTCAAGAAAAACGTCGATGAGGCGCTCAAGAAATCGCCGACCGTGAAGCACGTGGTCGTGCTCAAGCGGACCAGCCAGCCCGTGGACATGGTGCCGGGCCGCGACGTCTGGTGGCACGACCTCGTCGCCGGCATGCCCACCGATACGCCGCCGGTCGCCATGGATTCGGAGTCGCCACTCTTCATCCTCTACACCAGCGGCTCGACAGGAAAGCCGAAGGGCATCAAGCACACGACTGCCGGCTACCTGCTGTGGGCGAAGACCACGGCGGAGTGGGTCTTTGACCTGCGCGACGACGACCTCTTCTGGTGCACCGCCGACTGCGGCTGGATCACGGGGCACAGCTATGTGACCTACGGCCCCCTGGCCGCCGGCGCGAGCATCCTGATCTATGAAGGGGCGCCCAACGCCCCGCACGAGGGCCGCTTCTGGGAGATCATCGAGCAAGAGAAGCCGACGATCTTCTACACCGCTCCCACCGCCATCCGCTCGTTCATGAAGTGGGGCATGCAGCACATCGAGGGCCGCGATCTCTCGAGCCTGCGGCTGCTGGGCACCGTCGGCGAGGGGATCAATCCCGAGGCCTGGATGTGGTACCACGAGGTGATCGGTGGCACGCGGTGCCCGATCGTGGACACCTGGTGGCAGACCGAAACGGGCGGCATCATGATGAGCCCGCTTCCCGGCTGCACGCCCACCAAGCCGGGCAGTTGCACGCTGCCGCTGCCCGGCGTCTGCCCCGAGATCGTCGATGCGGCCGGCGATCCGGTCGAGCAGGGTGAGGGCGGCTGGCTCGTGATGACCAAGCCGTGGCCCGGAATGCTCCGGGGCATCTGGGGCGATGACGAGCGGTTTCGAGAGACCTATTGGTCCCGCGTGCCGGGAAAGTATCTGGCTGGCGACAACGCCCGGCAGGACGCCGACGGCTACTACTGGATCATGGGTCGGATCGATGACGTGCTCAACGTCGCCGGCCACCGGCTCTCCACCATCGAGATCGAAAGCGCGTTGGTGAGCCATCCGCTGGTGGCCGAGGCGGCCGCGGTGGGCCGTCCGCACGATGTGAAGGGGGAAGCGGTAGCGGTGTTCGTGACGCTCAAGGGCGGCGAGCCCGACGATGTGAACGCGCTCAAGGACGCGCTGCGGAAACACGTCCGCCAGCAGATCGGTGCACTCGCCGCGCCCGACGACATCCACTTCTCGGCGACACTGCCGAAGACCCGCAGCGGCAAGATCATGCGGCGGCTGCTCCGCGACATCGCCGCCGGCAAGGAGACCGTCGGCGACACGACGACGCTCGAGGACTACACCGTGCTCGCCAAGCTCCGCGGGAACGACGAGTAACAGCCACGGTTGGAGCAGATCCCGTCGCTCGCGCTCAGGGCTTGTATGAATCCCAGCCACCCGGCGATACAAGCCCCCGGCGCAAGCCGGGGGATCTGCCCTATCGTCCACGGCCCGTCGGTATACTCCTTCCATGCCCTCCGTCCCCGAACTTCTCGCGCCCGCTGGTGACTGGGACTGTGTCCGCGCCGCCATCGAAAATGGCGCCAACGCCGTCTACTTTGGCCTCGATACCGGCTTCAACGCCCGGGCCCGCGCCACGAATTTTCCGGTCGAAGACCTGCCGCGGCTGATGGCGATGCTCCACCGCCGTGGGCTCAAGGGCTACGCCACGCTCAACACCCTCGTCTTCAGCGATGAACTGCCGCGGTTCGAGCAGGTCATCGCCGCCGTCGCCGAGGCGGGCGTTGACGCCGTGCTCGTGCAGGACGTCGGCGCCGCCCGGCTCATCAAGGCGATCTGCCCCGATCTCCCTCTGCACGCCTCGACCCAGATGACGCTGACCAGCGCCGAGAGCATCAGTCTGGCTGAGCAGCTCGGCATGGAGCGGGTCGTTGTGGCCCGGGAACTTTCTGTCGACGAGATCGTCGCGATCCGCCGGCAGACGTTGATGCCGCTTGAGGTGTTCGTGCACGGCGCGCTCTGCGTCGCCTATTCGGGGCAGTGCCTGACGAGCGAGTCGCTCGGCGGCCGCAGTGCCAACCGCGGGCAGTGCGCTCAGGCCTGCCGGCTCCCCTACGACCTTCTCTGCGACGGCAAGGATATCGATCTTGGCGACCAGAAATATCTCCTCTCGCCGCAGGATCTCGCCGCCTATGCACTGGTTCCGGAACTGATCGCCGCCGGCATTGCGTCGTTCAAGATCGAGGGCCGGCTCAAGACGCCGGAATATGTCGCCAACATCACGAAGCACTACCGAGCGGCGATCGATGCGGCGGTGGCCGCACAGCCCGCCGTGTTCACGCCGCGGGACGTGGAGGAGATGGAACTGTCGTTCTCCCGCGGCTTCTCGCCGGGCTGGCTCCAGGGCTGCGACCATAAGATGCTCGTGCCAGCGACCAGCAGCGCAAAGCGCGGCGTGAAACTCGGCACCGTCGTGTCGGTCCGCCGCGACCGCGTGGTGGTCGATCTCGTGGCCGGCGTGAAGCGTGGCGACGGCGTGGCCTTCGACTGCGGACGGCCGGTCGATGATCCGGAGGGGGGCCGCGTCTACGAGGTGTTTCAGGGGGGGCAGTCGCTCACCGAGCCCGTGGCACGCGGTCAGGTTGAGTTGGCATTTGGGCATGGGGCCGTCAACTACGATGCCGTGCAGGCTGGCCAGACCGTCTGGAAGACCGACGATCCGCATCTCACCGCCCGCCTCCGCAAGACGTTCGCTTCGGACGAGCCGCACCGCCGCACGCCGATCGACCTGCACGTCACGGTGGCCGTGGGAGGGCCGGTGCGCATCGTGGCCACGCTGATTGGGGGCAGACAGTGTCTCGTCGAGTCGGATGAACCGACGGTGGCTGCCACGAAACACCCGCTCACCTCCGAGACGCTCACCGCCCAGCTCTCCCGACTCGGAGGCACGCCATTCGAACTCAAGTCGCTCACGGCTGAGATCACAGGCGGGCCGATGGTGCCGCACAGCGTGCTCGGAAAAATGCGGCACGACCTCGTTGCCCGGCTGGAAGAGGCGGTGGTGGCCGTGCCGCCGCGACGGATCAATCGCGGCGTGGTGGCGTCGCAGGTTTCGCCTCATGCAAAGGAAAACAGTGGACCGCAGCACGCAAACCCGGTGGCACTGCACGTGTTGGTGCGGTCGCTCGCGCAGGTGCGTGACGTGCTCGAACTCGGCGAGCGCAGCCTCTATGCCGACTTCGCCGACATCCGTCAGTTTCGCGAGGCGGTGGAGTTGGCGCATGCACGAGGCGCCACGATCCATCTCGCCACGCCACGAATCCAGAAGCCGGACGAAATCGGCATCTTCCGGCTGATGGTCAAGGCCAGGCCCGACGGCGTGCTCGTCCGCAATGTCGGCGGCCTGCGATTCTTTCGCGAGCAGGGGCTGCCGATCACCGGTGATTTTTCGCTGAACGTCACGAATGAACTGACGGCCGCATTCTTTCTGGAGGAGGGGCTCTCGCGGGTGACCGCGTCATACGACCTCAACCGGGATCAATTGCTGGCGCTGGTCGCGGCAGTGCCACCGGAGTGGCTCGAAGTGGTGGTCCACCAGCATATGCCGATGTTCCACATGGAGCACTGCGTGTTTTGTGCCGTGCTTTCGCCAGGTACCAACAAGACCAACTGTGGCCGGCCGTGCGATGACCACGTCGTGAAGCTCCGCGACCGGATCGGTGTGGAGCACCCGCTCACCGCCGACGTGGGCTGTCGCAACACGCTCTTCAACGCGGTGCCGCAGAGCGCCGCCGAGGCGGTGCCCGCACTCGTGGCCCGCCGAGTC
>CANHCU010000102.1 GCA_947459185.1 Planctomycetaceae bacterium
ATCGTGCCAAGCGTCTGCCCGGCACTGACCAGCGCCCGCACCGCGGCATCCTCCACCTCGTCGTCTTCGACGCCGTAGACGTGCGGCCCGAGGCACTCCCGGATCGTTTGCTCGGTGGGAGCGATCTTCGCCCGGCACTCCAGCTCATCGCGGCCCCGCGCCACGATCCGCAGCGTGATCGTGGCCTCGTGCGCCGTGATGCCGACGAGCGGATCGCGGCCGCGATGGATCAGGTCGGGCAGCATCGCCTCGACGGCGCTCTCTCCTGCCCCGAAGCACTTGATGTGGCGATGCACGAAGACTCCCGCGTCGGGAAGCATGGCCGCGAGTGCGGCTTCCACGGTGCCCCGCCACATCTCCCGCATCTCGGAGGGCACACCGGGCAGCGCGATGATCCGACTCGTGCCGCCATCAGGTCGCCGGACGTCGAGGTCGATACCCGGGGCGGTGCCATTGGGATTGGGAATGATCCGAGTGCCACGGGGAAACATCGCCTGCCGCCGGTTGCTCTCAGGCATCGCCACGGCCCGCCGGGCAAACCGCGACTCCACCGCCTCGAGCGCCGCCGCTGAGAGTTCGAGCGGCTCGCCGGCGACCGCCGCCAGCACGTCTCTGGTGAGATCGTCCGCCGTGGGTCCCAGGCCGCCGGTGGCCAAGACCAGTTGGCACCGCTCGGCCGCGATGCGAAAGGCCTCGACTCCCGCCTCGAGCGTGTCGCAGACGGTCGTGTGAAAGAGCACCGGAATGCCGAGCAGGCCGAGTTCGGCCGACAGCCACTGGCTGTTCGTGTCGAGCCGCTGTCCGGTGGTGAGTTCGTCACCGATGGCGATCACTTCTGCTTGCATATCCCCTCGTATACCTCACGCAGGCCCCTGTTGCACAGGCCCGGACTGGTCGGATCAACGCCTCCGGTGAACAATGACAGCATGAAACTCGGACTTCTTGGCATCGACGCCCGGATCGCGGAGGTGGTGGCGGTCGCCGCCGCTCGCGGCGATACGATCACAATCGGCTGCGACCTGCCCACCGTGGGCCCGCTGGCCGCCGTGGTGGCTGCCGACGTGCCCCGCGACTCGTCCTGGGAACCGCTGCTTGAATCCCAGGTCTGCGATGCCGTGCTGGTCGGCTGCGACGGCTGGACCGAAGCCCGCGCCGCCGGCGTGCGGGCGCTCGTGCAGGCGGGCCGCACCCTGCTGCTTTCCCATCCGCTCACGCTATCGATGCTCTGGGCCTACGAGCTCGACATGATCCGCGGGGACTCAGGGGCCACGCTGATCCCGTTCCTGCCCGACCGGCTCCATCCGTTCATCCGCCGCCTGCAGGAGCGGATCGAGGCCGGCCTCGCCGGGGCCGACCCGCTGGGACCCGTCGAGACGATCACGATGGAGCGGAGGCTCGTTGATCGGTCGCGAGAGGCCGTGCTCCGATCGCTGGCCGTGGATGCCGATCTCGTGCGGGTGCTCGCAGGTGACCCCTCCCGGCTCTCCACGCTCGGCACAGCCGATGCCGATACCGCCTGGAACACGCTGGCCGTCGGCTTCACCGGCCCGACTCAGGTGCCCGTGAGGTGGCAGGTCGTCCGAGGCGAGAGGCCGGGCCTGCGCATCACGCTCGTCCACGCCCAAGGCACGAATGCCGTTGACGTTCCGGACGCATCGCTGGATGAAGCCGGTCATCCCGATGACGCGTCATGGACGTGGACGGGTGATCGCTCCGAAACGCTGGCGTTCAACCGCGGGGCGTTGATGCTGGACGAGCTGTATCGCCGACGCGAGCCGACAACGATCGCACCCGCAGTCTGGTCTGATGCCGCCCGCACCATCGAACTGGCCGAAACGGTGCCGCGCAGTCTGGCGAAGGGCCGGGCGATCGATCTGCATCAGGAAGAGTTCACCGAACTTGGCACGTTCCGAGGCACCATGGCCTCGCTCGGCTGCGGACTGGTGCTGATGACGCTTCTGCTGCTCGTTCTCGCGACCCTCGTGGGAGGCATTGCACGCGAGTCAGGCTGGGAATGGGGCGAACGGATCGCGGGCATCTGGCCCCAGGTGGTGCTCGCCGCGCTCGGACTTTTTCTCGCCCTGCAGGTCCTGCCGCTCCTGATCGGGGCCGGCACACCCCCTCCCGGCGGGGGCGATTCTGGCGACCGGCCACGGCATGACTAATTTTTGCCGAACCGTCAGCAACGGCCCCCGAAAGCCGTTGCCGTCACCACCAGCCTCCATCTGGGAAAGCTGTACCGCCCCGCGTCGAAGGCGGTGAACCACGGGCCCGGCCCGTCCGATCCTCTGTGATACGGCAGAGTGAAGCGGCCCGATGGCCGACTTGGGGCCGTCGATGCGCGGGCCGCATCGCTGCCTGATCGGCGTCCGAATGGCGTCGATCAGCGGGGGAATTCGGGAGTCTGGTTTTCATGCGTCGTCCGTGGACTGTTGTTCCAGCCATCGCCCTGCTGGTGGCGTTTGCCTCAGCGGAGCCGGCTCATGCCGTCGAAGGACGGCGGACTGCGATCGTCAAAGCCATCGAATCGACCCGCGACAGCGTCGTCAACATCCACGGGCAGAAACTCGTGCCCAATGCAGACGACGAGGGGGCCGGCGAACTGAAGCGTGTGAACGGGATGGGCACCGGCGTCGTCGTTGACGCCCGGGGCTACGTCGTCACCAATTACCACGTGGTCGAGGGCGTCCGCCGCATTGAGGTGACGCTCGCCTCCGGCAAAACCACGTCTGCCTCGCTCGTGTCGCACGACCCGCGAACCGATCTCGCAGTGATCAAGGTCGAGCACGACGGCCCGCTTCCTGTGATCACCATCGGCACGTCGTCTGATCTGATGATCGGTGAGACCGTGCTCGCCCTCGGCAACGCCTACGGCTACGAGCACACGGTGACCCGCGGCATCGTGTCGGCCCTCCACCGCGACGTGGAGGTGAGTCGCACGCAGCGGTATGACGACCTCATCCAGACCGACGCCAGCATCAATCCGGGCAACTCCGGCGGCCCGCTGCTCAACATCGATGGCGAGATGATCGGCATCAACGTGGCGGTGCGGGCCGGAGCGCAAGGCATCGGCTTCGCAATCCCCGCAGACAAGGTGCTCGACGTGGTCGCCTCGCTGCTCTCGGTCGAAAGGGTTGACCGAACATGGCACGGCATCGTGGCCCGCAACGACGGACCACGCGGCGTGATCGTCGAGGCGGTCCTCCGCCAGAGCCCTGCCGAGAGCGTGGGCGTGAAGGCTGGCGACGTGATCACGCACATTGGCG
Organism: Planctomycetaceae bacterium; assembly: GCA_947459185.1. Lineage (GTDB taxonomy): Bacteria > Planctomycetota > Planctomycetia > Pirellulales > UBA1268 > CAMCQY01. The sequence continues at coordinate 3,267 of CANHCU010000102.1, forward strand.
AGACCCCCATCGCCCGGCCGCTCGACATCGAGCGAGGCCTGCTCGGCCACCGGGCGGGCGACAGCGTGTCGGTCACCGTGATGCGGGCCGGCGCCGAGGAGAAACTTGATTTGTCGTTGGCGGCAGCACGCCGCGACGCCCTTACGGTGGACGAGCGCTGCTGGCGCGACATCGGCCTGCGGGTCGAGGCGATGCCGGCCGCCAAGGTGCAGCGGCTGCAGTCGCGGTATCGCGGGGGCCTGCTGGTGAGCGATGTTCGCGACGGCGGCCCGGCCAGCGAGCAGGGCATCCGCGAGGGCGACATCCTCGTCGGCCTGCATGTCTGGGAGACGATCGTGCCCGACAACATCTCCTACATCCTCGACAAGGCCGAGGACGAGCACTTGAATCCGATCAAGTTTTATGTGCTCCGCGGCCGGGAGACACTCTTCGGGCACCTCGTGTCCGAAACGATCCGCCGCTGAGCGGCCCTTTGCTCTTCGCCGCAAGGCAACGGGCGCCCCCCTGACTGGGATGGCACCGTCGCGGTCACGAGGGGACAGGGGCGACGATACGCCGCGAGTCTGTGGCCCGCTTTTGCGTGCGGCCGAACAGAACGGTAGGATGCCGGGGTTCTGTCGCGACTCAAGCGGCATTCATCTCGGGGGCCCACACCCATGTCCGCAACCGTCGCTGCGCCCGCGGCAGCCCGCGATCCCGCCTCAGTAGCCGCTGAAGCGGAGGGCGTGGCCCGGGCCCATCGTCGCATGATCGAGTCGCTCTCGCAGGTCGTCGTCGGGCAGGAGCAGGTGCTGGAGCTTCTCCTCCTCGGCATCTTCTGCCGTGGCCACTGCATCCTTGAGGGTGTGCCCGGCCTGGCGAAGACGCTGATGATCTCGAGCCTCGCCAAGCTGCTCTCCATCAGCTTCAACCGCATCCAGTTCACCCCCGACCTGATGCCCTCCGACATCACAGGCACCGAGATTCTGCAGGAGGACAAGGAGTCGAGCCAGCGGGTGCTGCGGTTCGTGAAGGGGCCGGTATTCGCCAACCTCGTGCTCGCCGACGAGATCAACCGCACTCCCCCCAAGACCCAGGCCGCTCTGCTCCAGGCGATGCAGGAGCATCAGGTCACGGTGTCGGGCCGGTCGTTTGACCTACCCCAGCCCTTCTTCGTGCTCGGCACGCAGAATCCGATCGAGAGCGAGGGCACCTATCCGTTACCCGAGGCGCAGCTCGACCGCTTCATGTTCAAGATCTCCGTGGAGTATCCGACGCTCGCCGATGAGATCCGCATCGCCACATCGACGACGTCGCGGCAGACGGCCGACCTGACGCCGGTCATGAACGCGGCCGACATCCTCCGCATCCAGGGCATCGTCAGAGACGTGCTCGTGGCCGAGCCGGTGGCGTCCTACGCCGTTCGCCTGGCGCGGGCCAGCCGGCCCGGCGATCCCTCCAGCCCGCCGGAAATCCGTCGCTGGCTGTCGTGGGGCGCGGGGCCGCGGGCCTGCCAGTCGCTGCTGCTGGCCGGCAAGGCACGGGCACTGCTCGACGGCCGTCCCAACGTCTCGTTCGACGATATCCGCGCGATCTCCAAGCCGGTGCTCCGCCACCGTCTCGTTACCAGTTTCACCGCCGAGAGCGAGGGAATCCGCCCCGACTCGATCATCGACAGAATCATCGAGGCCCTGCCGGAGACCGGCTGAGCCGCGGGGGCGCAGACGGCTTTTACTCCGGTCTGCCGCCGACTGCGGCACCCAGGTGCATCATGGCATCATCTCCGAACGGTTCGGCACCATCGACAACCGCAGCCACCGCGGCGACTGCCTCGTCGTCCGTGCCCCCCATGGCCTCCGCCGACGGCCTGCCGCTCGACCAGCAGGGCTTGGCGCTCGTCGCCCGGATGGAACTGGTCGCCCGGACGGCCGTCGAGGGACTGCTGTCGGGCCTGCACCCCAGCCCCTATTTCGGCTCGAGCGTGGAATACGCCGACCACCGCCCCTACACGCCGAGCGATGAACTGCGGTCGCTCGACTGGAAGCTGCTCGCCAAGACCGACAAGTATTACGTCAAGCTCTATGAGGAGCAGACCAACACACGCATCACGGTCATCCTCGACACCAGCCGCTCGATGGCCTTCGCCGGTGGCGACGGGCCAAGCAAACTCGACTACGGCCGGTATCTCGCGGCGGCCGTCTGCCATCTCGCCCTCAAGCAGAACGACGCTGCCGGGCTGGCTACGTTCGATCGGGACGTGCGGTCGTACGTCCCGCCGCGTTCGGCCGCCAATCACTTCCGGCACATCCTCACCGATCTGGGCCGTGCGACTCCGGGTGCCGACACGTCGGTGGGCACGGCGCTTCGCGAACTGGCCGGCCGCATCCCCAAGCGGGGCATCGTCGTGCTCATCAGCGATCTGCTTGACGATCCGGCGGGCATCGCCACCGGGCTGTCGCTCATGGCGCATATGCGGCACGACCTGCTCGTGTTTCACCTCGTCGATCCGGTCGAACGCACGTTTCCGTTCGAGAAGGTCACCCGCTTCCGCGACATGGAGGGTGAGGGACGGATCGTCACCAACCCCCGGCAGGTGCGGGCCGCCTATCTCGAGCGATTCGGGGCGTTTCTCGACGCGATCCGCGGGGCGTGCCTCGAACGCCGAATCGGCTACGAACTCACGCAGACCGATCAGCCCTATGCGGAACTCCTGGCATCCTACCTCGCGAGGCGCAGCCGCATGACGGGCTGATCCCGCCTGTCGCCCTCGCCGCACGCTCCCATGCTCAATCCGCTGCTCCTCTGGTTCCTCCCGCTGGCCGTGGTGCCGGTGCTGTTGCACCTGCTCAATCTGCACCGCCTGCGGGAGGTCGATCTGCCGACCTTCCGGTTCCTGATGGAGGGCTACGTGCAGCAGCGGCGGCGGGTGCGGCTGGTGGAATGGCTGCTGATGCTGCTTCGCACGGCGGTGGTGCTCGCGCTGGTATGGGCTTTCTCCCGGCCTGTGCTCGAACGATTCGGCGGGCTCTTCGGCGGCGGCGGCCGCGACGTGGTGCTCGTCGTGGATGCCGGCATGACCTCGGGACTCGTCTCGGAGGGTACGTCGGCGATCCACCGGATTCGCGAGGCCGTGCGATCGGCCACGAGCCGCTTCAGGCCGACCGACTTCCTGACGCTGGTTCGGGCCGGCATGGAGCCGAAGGTGCTCTACCGGGCAGCTGTTGGCGACGGCAAGCGGCTGGCTGCCGAGATCGACACACTGGAGCCCGATCCCGGCACAGCCGAGCTGGCCGCCAGCCTCGCCGAGGCGGTCTCAGGACCACCACGCGGCCCGCGGAGCATCTGGATCATCTCCGACTGCGAGCGGCGGGCTTGGCGACGGCTGGCAGAGGATCCGACGACGGCGCGGATCCCAGACAGCGTGCAGTTGGTGGTGGTCGATGTCGGCAGTCGTGGCCGCGTCACGAATCTCGCGATCCTCGGCGATCCCCCGCGTGCCCAGCGTCCGGTCGTCGGTCTGCCGGTGGAACTCACGCTTCGAATCGAGGGGGCCGGGCTCGACACCGCCACGGAGGCGAAGGCCACGGTCGAACTCGACGATGAAATCGTGGCACAGGTGCCAATCGTGGTCACGCCGGGCCGCGTCACCACCAGCACGGTGGCGATTCATCCGCCACGGCCAGGCGTGCTCCGCGGCCGCGTCTCACTCCCCGCCGACGCCTTCCCCGAGGACGACTCCCTGCTCTTCGTGCTCAACGTCGAGCCGCGGCTCGGCGTGCTGGTCATCGCGCCGGCCGGCGTCGAGCCGATCTATGATCCGGGCCTGTTTCTCCGCGCGGCGCTCGACAGCCCGCGTGAGGCGGTGGCCGCGACGCGGCGGTCTTCGAACGACACTCCCGGTCGCTCCGACATCGCCGGCAGCCTCGATGTCGTGGTGACGCGGGCCAACGCCTTCGACGAGCGTCAGGTGAAAGCGGCCGACGTGATCGTGCTGGCCGACACGCGGATCGACGGTGGCCGCCAGCGCTGGCTCCGCAGTCGCGTCGAGGCGGGGGCGGGCCTGTTGGTGATGGCAGGGTCTCACATCCGCAGCCCCCAGAAGCTGACGGAGTTTGCCAGCGGTACCGACCCGCGCGGCGGTCTCACCATCAGCCTGGGCGAGCCGGTCGGCGATCCCGCCGACGAATCCTCCAGCCACGGGCTCGGGCCGATCGACTATTCCCATCCAATCTTCGCGGCGTTCCGGCCGTCACAGGAATCGGCTGCGGGCGGCAATACCAGCAGTCGCGGATCGGTCTTCGACACGCTTCAGGTGTTCCGCCACGCCCCGCTCCACATAACGGCCCGCGAGCGGCAGGTGAACCGCCCCGTCGTGCTCGCGCGGCTCGATGATCAGACGCCGATTCTCGTGGAAGCGCGGGTTGGCCGCGGCCGCGTGATCGTGTCGGGTCTGGCCGTGACTCCCGATTGGTCAAACCTCCCGGTGCACCCGGCGTTTGTCCCGCTGATGCTGCGGGCCGTCCAGTATGTCCGTCCGGAGCCGCCCGCGATGGCATCCGACAGCGTGCATCCCTACGATCCGGCGCCGGTTCGATTGCAGGACGCGTGGCGCAGGGCGGTTGTGCAGGCGACCTCGCCCTCGGGCGACCGCCGCGGCATCGACACGGTGGCCGGCGACGACGGCGTGACGGGGGCGCTCGATGACACCCGCACGGTCGGCTTCTACGAGTTCGACATCGAGCCGCCCGCCGGACAGACCGCAGCGCCCCTGCGGCTCGGCATGGCGGTCAACCGCGACGTGGAAACGGCGGCTTTTGAGCCGCTCGACCCGGCCGAGGTGACGGCCACGTTCGCGCCGCATCCGGCCACGCTCCTCACCGGCACAGCGGAGGATCCGACGCTGCACACGCAGCTCACCGGCCGTCGCGAGATCTGGCGCTGGCTGATCGCGGCAGTGTTTGGTCTGTTCGTGCTGGAGTTTCTGCTGAGCACGCTGCGGCCGCCGGCTCCGGCGGGCACGACCGAGCTGCCACGTGGTTGGCGGGCCAGGCTCAACGACTGGCTGGGCCGGGCGGTGGGCAACGCCGCGGAATCACACCCGGCCGGATGACGCTCACGATCTGGCATTCTTCATGACGGCACAACGCTGACAGTCCTCCTGAATCACAACACCTGAATCACGATACCCACATCACCCCATCTGGGTCACCACACATGGCAAGCGGAAGTTGGGAATCGAGAGCCGACCGGATCGCATCGGTCGTCGCCCGCGTGCGGTTGCGGATGGTCGCGGTGGCGCTGGCCGCTGGGCTGCTGCTCGCCGTCGCGACCGCGATCGTGTGGGTCGTGGGGGGCGTGCTCCTCGACCTCGCCGCGCCGCTTTCGGTGCCGCTACGGGTCACGGCGGTCTGCACGTGGTGGGCCGCGGTGGCGGCGGCCGGCGCCGCGTTCGTGCTGTTGCCGGCGGTGCGGCGGCCGCTGCTCGATACGGTGAGCCTGCGGATCGAGAAGTCGCTCGGGGGAATCCACAATCGGCTGCTGACCGTCGTGGACCTGGCCCGTGGCGGTCATGCCGGGCGGAAGCTCGAGCCCGACATGGTCGAGCGGCTCCTCGAGCAGACGCAGGCGCAGCTCTCGGGCTTCCGTCCGTCGCGGGTCGTGCGGTGGCAGGCCCTCGCCCGTAATGCGGCCCTCGCGGCCGGCGCCGTGGGGCTGGTCGCAGCGCTCTGGCTCGCGCTAGGCGAACGGCTCACTGTCACGCTCGATCGGTTCCTGCACCCGACGGCCGACATTCCGCCGGCGACATGGCTTCAGCTGCGTTCACCGGGAGACATCGAGACCCTGGAGGGCGAGCCGCTGGAAATCGAGGCCCGCGTCGCCCGCAGCAACGTCGACGAGGTCGATCTCGTGATCTTCGATGCGGCGGGCCAGCCGCACCGCCACCCGACGCGACGCACCGCGGCCGACACGTTCGTCGCCACGCTCGACGGCCTTGATCGCGCGGCGACCTACCGGCTCGAAGGGGGCGGCACCTGGACGAAGACGCATGCGATCACGCTGCTGCACCGCCCGGAAATCACGACGCTCACGCGGCGAATCCGGCTTCCCGACTATATGCGAATCGACTCACAGCTGCCGGTGGCCGATGACGCCCGCCGCATCGAGCCGCCGGAGGGATCGACGGTGGAGTTCGTGGCGGAGGTCTCCGCCGATGCGGTGGACGGCAGACTCCAGCTTTCGGAACGCACACTCGAGAGCCGCGACGTGGAGCGGTTCGATGAGTGGGTCTGGTTCGAGGACGATCTGCCGCGAGACGCCGTCAGCGAGACGCCCTGGAAATGGACCACGACGCACGCGGCGGGCGGACTCCGCAGCTTCACGTTCAGCTTCGATGGCCGCCCTTTCGGAATGAAGACGCGGCTCGAGCCGCTCGTGCTGCCACAGGATCTCGTGCCGCAGCGGTCCATCATGCTGATGGCCCGGCTCGACCCGGCCGATCCGCCGACGCACCTGGCCATGCTCCTCGAGCAGGAGAAGACCCGTCTGGAACTGGTCTGGGGCGACGCCGAGGCGGTGCCCCCGGCGAAGGGCGTGCTCCGCGTCGTCGCCGGATCACTGCCGCCGCCAGGGGAATGGGTGCGGCTGATGGCGCCGCTCAAGTCACTGCCACAACTCGTCGGCCGTCCGGTGACCGGTGTGACGTTCAGCGTCGACCGGGGTCGACTGCAGCTCGATCGCCCCGGCTGGGTGGACCGCACCACGCAGACGGTGCAGCAGCCTGTCGATCGACCGGTCGGAGAGCTTCCGGTACGTCGGAGCGAGGCCCACGCGGCAGACGTTGTATCGCAGATCTGGATCGGCGGTGTGCCGGTGGAGAAGCCGGTCTGGGCGTCGATCGGCTTCACAAGTGCGGCAGGCCATGCCAGCCTGCCGATGCCGGCAGTCGAGATCGCGCCGACCATCGACCGTCCGCCGACGATCGTCGTCGACGATCCACCGGCCACGCTGACGCTCCAGGTGGCCGACGACGTGGAGATTCGATGCCAGGCCTTCGACGACTGGGGGCTCGATCGAATCGCCGTGCGCATCGGCCCGGATGCCAGGCACCTTGCCGACCCGGTGCCGCTGGCTGGGGTCGTGCTGGCCGACCGTCCTCCCGACACGCAGGCGACGGTGTCTTCCGTGCTGACGATGGAGCAGCTTGGCCTCGCGCCCGGCAAGTCAGCCGCCTGGAGCCTCGTCGTCCGCGACACCAAGGGACAGCAGACCGAGTCGAAGGTGTTTCAGATTACGGTCGTGCTGCCGCCGGAGATGGCGCTGGCCCGCACGCAGGTGCCGGCGCTCGAACAGGCTCGCCGCGAGGCGGAGCAGGCCGCCCGGGCAGCCGAGCAGCAGGCCGCCACGCTCGATGAGAAACGTGCGGCCGTGATGCAGGCGGTGGGCGAAGAGCCGCTGGCTACCATCGATGCGGCGGAGGAGGCCCAGGAAGAGGCGCAGCAACAAACCAAGGAGGGTACGACGGCCGAGAACAAGCCCGAGCCCGATCCGGAACTCGCCACCGCTGCGAAGGAGAAGACGGCCGCGGCGCAGAAGACTGCAGACGAGGCCGCCCGGTCGCTCGAGCAGCGGCGGAAGCATGATCTCGCTGCCGTCGATGCAGCGCTCGAGCAACGCAGTCGCGAGGCCGCGCAGGTGGCGAAGTCCGTTGCGCAGGCTTCCGATCAGGCGGCCCAGAGCCCACTCGTGCCACAGGCCCAGAAGGAGCAGCTTGCAAAGCTCGCGGCCGAGGCGGAGGCGCTCAAGGATTCGCTCGCCCGCAACGAGGCCTTCAAGGGCGACACCGCCAAGCTCGACCGTATGGCCGACGCGCCCCCGCAGGCGGCCGTAGCGGAACAGGCTCAGAGGCTCGAAGAGGCACTCAAAGACGTCGAGCAACGGCTCAACGCGGCCGGGGCCGCCAAACGTCTGGAGAAGCTCTCCAAGGATCTCGATCGCCGCAGCCAGTCGCTCGGCGCCCTGCCCCAGCAGCCTGCGGCGCCCGAGGCTGTTCGCGAGCAGGTGGAGCAGGTGCAGGAGATTCTGGGAGAGGCGAAGGACGCGCCGATGAACGAAGCCGCTGGCATGAAGGAACCCGCGCCGGGGAACGACACCGCACGCGCCGCCGAAAAGTCTCCCGCCAACGTGGATGCTCCCGCGGAAGGCGCCAGCCCGGAGCTAGGCCAGCAGAACGCTGCTGACATGAAGCCTTCGACCGACGCCATCAATGCCGCGGCGGAAGCTGCGGCGGCGGCTGCAGCCGAGGCGGGCCACGAAGCAGCAGAATTGGCAGCACAACTCGCGGGCCGCAAGCCTGTCTCTCCGCAACGGGCGGCAACGCCCGAAAATGGCCAGCCGGCCGACGCCCGGCCGCAGGACAGCCCGAAGCCCGCTGACACGCCGGCAGCACCCGCGGCGAAGCCAGACAATCCTAGCGCCGCCCCCTCCCAGATGGCTGCGGAGTCTTCGGCCGATGCGGTCGGGTCGATGCTGGAAAGCACTGCGGTGCAGCAGGCGCTCGGGATGGCTGATCGCGCTCGCCGGCTCGAGGAACGGGCAGCACGCGAGGCGGCCAGACAGGCGGCGCAGCAGGCGACCGCAACCAAGGGACAGCCCGCGCAGTCCGAGCCGAGCCAGGGTGAGATGCCGGGCGAACCGTCCGACATGCAAAAGCCCGGTGAACCGACGGCCCAACTGACTGATGGTGGGGCGCTCGCCGGGCAGGTGGAGGTGGCCGACCCGCTCCGCGGCCTCGACGCCAGCCGACGGGCCGCCATTTATAAGCTGCCGCCGCGGGTCCGCGACCCGCTCCTGGAGGGCATGCGGCAGCGCGGCCCTGCCGCTTATCAGGACGTGATCGACACCTACTTCCGCCAGTTGGGCAGGGACATTCCCCAATGACCCCAGCACAGTTGAACCCAGCGGATTCCATGCTCAGCTCGCTGCTCGTCTGGCTGGCCCGCTCCTGCGGCGTCGGCCACGAACTCGCCGCCAGAATCGACCGTGTCGAGTGGCATTGGGCCCGTCCCGATCTGCTCATCATCGGGCTTCTGCTTCTGGTGCCGGCTGGCTGGTGGATCGCCCGCCGCCACCGCGAGCGGATGCCCTGGCTCTCGCCGCGGCAGCGGCATGCCTTGAGCGCCTGCCGGATCGCCGTGCTGGCCCTACTCGTCTTCGTGCTGGCGGGCCCGTCGCTGCGGCTGGATGAACGGGTCGAGGAGAAGCCCGTCGTGGCGATCATCGTCGATACGTCAGACAGCATGCAGTTGCCGGTCGGCCGGCTGCCGGCTGCCACGATCGATGGCGTGGCCACGGCGGCCGGTCTCGATCCTGTGGCGGCGAGCGACGAGGCCGCAGCCGTGGCGGCTGTGGAGAAAGTTGGCCGCTGGTCGCGCGGCGAACTCGTCCGCGCGGTGCTAGCCGCGCAGGCCGACACCACGCTGCGTCAACTCGCCGACCAGTTCGACCTGCGGCGATACGAGGTGGCCCGCCGAGTGCGCCGCGTGTCTGATGCCGTCGCGACAGCAGGCAGTGCCGCGGCAAAGCCGCCGCTCGACCTGTTCGACACGGCGCTCGGTGCGGCGGTGGAGATGGCGATGGATGATGCGTCGGGCCGCGGACTTGCCGGCATCGTGCTGGTCACCGATGGCCGTTCCACGGTCGGCATCGACCCGCTCGATGCGGTGCGTCGGGCGACGGAGGCATCGGGCGGCCAGCCGCGGGCCCCTGTGATGGCCGTGCCGGTCGGATCGATCGATGCTCCCATCGATCTGGCGATCACCGACGTGCTGGCCGCACCGGTCGTCGCCCTGAACGACACCGTTTCGATCAACGCCACGCTGCAGTCGTCGGGCCTGACGGGCCGCGAGGTGGCAGTGGAGCTGCGGTCTGCCGGCGGCGAGGTGCTCGAGTCGCGCCGGATGAAGCTCAAGGAGGGGCGGCAACAGGTCGTGTTCCAGTGGCACGCGCGGGAGGCCGGCACCAGTCTGCTGACCATCGCCGTGCCGCCGCAGGCCGAGGAGGCCATCCGCGAAAACAACCTCGTGGAGACATCGATCGTCGTCTCGGACCGTCGGTCAAAGGTGCTGGTGGTCGATCATACGGCCCGCTGGGATCTGAGGTTCAT
>CANHCU010000103.1 GCA_947459185.1 Planctomycetaceae bacterium
AATCCCGGCGGGTCGATCACCCTATGGCAGCCGACACAGGCCGAGTTCGAGCGATGTTTTTCCAACTGGACGCGGATCGTCGTCGCGCCGCGAATATCGGGCTCGATCGCGGGCACGCCGTCGGGCGGTGCCGGAGGCGTGACACCGAGAATCCGCTCCGTCACCCACTTGCCCCGGAGGATCGGCGATGTCTTCGCACCGTCGGCCGTGACCTTCAGGACGCTCGCTTGCGTAAGGAACCCGCCGCGATGACTTCCCGCCGGCAGCGACACCCGCTGCAGCTCGTGCCCCTGCACGTCGGGCAGGCCGTAGAGTGCGGCGAGCGGCTCGTTGAGATAGGTCCAATCGGAGTGGATGCCTTCCAGCAGACTGCGATCTTCGGCCAGCATGTCGTGGAAGAAGCACTGCGTCTCGCGGAGGCAGGAGAGTTGCATCGCAGCGTCGAATTCCGGATAGAGCACGCCGTCGGGCGACGTTGCCTCGATCCGCCGGAGGTCGAGCCATTGATCGGTGAAGGAGCGTTCAAACCGGGCGGACTTCGGGTCGGCGAGCATGCGTTCCACATGGGACCGTCGTCCTTCGGGCCGGGCGAGCGACCCGTCCTCTGCAGCCGCAAGCAACGACTCATCCGGCGGGCCGTCCCAGAGAAAATAGGACAGTCGGCTCGCGATGGCGTGGGGATCGAGCGGGCCGGGCGTCTCCTCCAGCAGCAGGAAGTGCGGCGAGCAGAGCGCCGCCTTGTAGCCGTTTCGCATCGCGTGGTGAAAGGGAACTCCGGCGTCGAGTTCATCATGGATGCGGCGGACATACTCCGCGACGATTGCTTCCGAGACCGGACGGCGGAAAGCCTTCGGCAGGAAACGCCGCAGCAGCCGCTCGGCATCCTCTTTCGGCTTGTCGGACACGGGAACCCACGGATCAGGCGTGCCCTTGGCGGCAGCCTGCTTCGTGACCTGCGACAGCAGCTTCAGAGGGAGCGTGTCAAACAGGATGCGGTAGCTCTCCGGCGGCCAGGTTTCGAGCGTGCCGTCGGCCTTCAGCGGCCCTTCGACCTCGAACCTTTTGATGGCGAGCGCCGATTTGCCCCACAGCTCGCCGCGTCGGTACCTCGGCATCACCCAGTCCCGGCTCCACAGCGTGACGCCGAAGATGTGGACCCACTGGTCGGCCTCGAGGTCGATTTCCGTCGTGATCGTGCTCGTGGCGAGCTCGGAGAAATCGTGCCATTGCTCGAGATCCGGCGCATCCGGCTTGGCCGTCAGATTGCTGTGGACTCCGATGCCCAGCGGCAGAGGCTTTCCGTCATTGTTTCGCCCCTCGGCCGTCACCCGGACACGATATCGCCCGCCACGCGGCGCCATTGGGGCGAGAATTGCGGTGTAAGGGTAGAAGAGCCGCGACGTCACGATGAACGCGTCATCCTCCAGCCAGCACCCATACGTGGAGAACGTGTCACGCCTGCGGTTGAAAAGCGCATGGGCATCCTCCGCATACTGCAGGGGAACGAACTTCTTTTCCGGGATCGCCTCCGCCAAGGCCTTGTCGGCAGCCAACTGATAGGCCTCGAAGTGGGAGGCGGACATCGTGAGTCCTGCACCGACCTTGTCGAAGCCATCCGTGGTCGCATCATCGGGAAAGAGTTCCGCGAGCGACGCGTTGATCTGCAACAGGTCTTTGACCGTGTTCTCGTACTCTTTTCGCGTGAGCCGCCGCACCGGCCCCCGGCCCTCGGTCGCCTGCTGCTCCAGACCGGTCTGCCGCATGGCGGCCCGAAGTCGATCGAGGAAGGCCTTCTTCTCGGCGACTGAGGGCTGCTGCTCGTCGGGCGGTGGCATCTCGCCGCGGGAAATCCTGTCGTACACCCGCTCGAGCGTCAGCAGGTTCTCGTGCTGGACTGGCGCGACCTGCAGGTCCTCGAGGTTGAGGCCGGCCTCGTGGCCGTCGCGGTCATGGCAAGCAACGCAATGGCGACCGAGGAACTGGTCGCCAGCCGGCGCAGCATGCGGGCTCGCCCAGCAGAAAACCGTCACCACGACAGCCGACACGAACCACCCGCATAAAGGCACCCGGCCACTCGCCACGCTGGACGCAGTGAATCGCTGCACGGTTTCGATCCCTTTGATGGGGGGCATGGTTATGGAGCAGTCGCGTAGTGAGTACCTTCAAAGACTATCGCCCTGATCACGGACATGCCCCATGCAGACGGTCTCTAATCAGTAAAAAACGTTAGCACTCTCCCTGTTCCTCGAAGGTCCCAAAAGAATCGCGGCGAGGTTGCTAACGTTTTTTTGAGAATATTGGGAACTCCGTTCGGGCTGTTTTCCGAGGACAGTAGTACGATCACGCAGGGTGGGGTCGTGGACCGTTTCGGATCAAAACGTTCCCCGAGACTGTTCTCACATAGACCGCTGTTTTTTACCCGGACCGCCGTTCCTCGCGGCACCAGTGCCGCCGAGAGCCGAGGGAGTCTTTCATGAACATGCCGCGTCTCACGCCGCGTTCTTCGTGCCATCACCGCCTATGCTGCCGTGGAAGGCATCGCTCTATTCATGGGTTCACGCTCGTGGAACTGCTGGTCGTGGTCGCGATCATTGGCACGCTCGTGGGACTGCTCCTGCCGGCAGTGCAGGCGGCCCGGGAAGCAGCCAGACGGTCGACCTGCGCGAACACGATGAAGCAGTGGGGGTTGGCTATGAACAACTACCACGACGCCTACAGGGTCCTGCCGCTCGGCAATGCGTCGTTTCCATGCGTGCAGCAAGTCTGGATGCCGGTGCTCTGGCCCTTCATCGAGCAGGCCGAACTGGCCAGCAGATATAACTACACAGGCTTGATCACCGACTGGCCGAATGTCACGTCTCCGACGGCAAATCCGGTCGGCCCACTCAGTCGGAGGCTACCGATCTACTACTGTCCGAGTGATCGCCCGAATGCCTATCACCGAGTTTCATCGGGAAACAGTTATACGGCACCACGGATCAACTACGTGGTCAATTCCACCGTCGTGACGATCGCTGGCACGAAGCGTCGAGGGCCGTTCGCAAAACGCTACGACAACGAATACAAGGGCTGCCAGGGATCGGGGTGGGTTAGTTTCGAACCGCGGGGCTTTTCCGGCAGCAACGCCAGCCGATACAAGGACATGTCGGACGGCCTCTCCAAGACACTGCTGATGTCGGAGTACAACGTCGGGTCGTTCGGCAACGACGATGCCCCTTCGGTAGACCCGCGGGGGATTCTCTATTTCTACTCCTATTTTGACGCCACGAGAACACCGAACTCCTCGTTCGACTCGGTGGAGACCTGGGTTAACTGCACGAACGCCCCGCCGCATCTGCCGTGTCAGCAAGTTGCCACCAATTCCGGGTTCATCTTCGCCGCGAGAAGCAAGCACATCGGCGGCGTTCAAGCCGTCACGGCCGACGGGGCAGTCCAGTTTTTTTCAGATAACGTGGATACGGCTGTCTGGCAGGCGATGGGGACCATGAACGGGGGAGAATCTCTTGGCTACTGATCATCGAGCGGCTCCGGCAGCCCGTGCGGCCGCCTGCATGCTCGTGTTGGTGACGCCCCTGTTCCTCCTGGGCTGCGGGACCCGCAAGCCGGTCGTCGAAGGCCAGATCACGCTGGACAGTGTTCCCATTGGCAAGGGTGCGATCCAGTTGATTCCCGTGGACGGCAAGGGACAGACCGGGGGCACCGGCGTGGTCGATGGTCGCTATCGGATGGAGGCCTCTCCCGGAAACATGAAGGTCATCGTCAACTGGCCGCAGGCCAACGGCAAGATGATGGATCCGGGCGGCAGTGGGCAGATGATCGATCGCTACGTCGAATCGGTGCCCGATCGATACAACGACAAGACCGAACTCACGGTCACGGTCAAGCCGGGCGTGAACGTCGCCGACTTCGCGCTCGAGGGCAGCACCCTTCGCCCGGACGGCAAGAAGTAGCTCCGAGATTGTCCTCCGTCACGACGGCCGCCCCAACACCTGCGTATAGAGGTCCTCGTGTCCGGCAGCCATCTGATCGGCCGTATGGCGGGCGAGGGAGAGTTCATGCCCATGCCAGCCGCAGCGTGAGGCAAGCTCCTCGTCGTCGAGTAGCCTGCCGATCGCACGGGCCAGATCGGCTGGATCGCCTGGAGCATGCAGAAGGCCGGCTCGCTCGTTGTCGAGCAACTCGGGAAACGTGCCATGCGCCGGCGCGACGACAGGCACGCCAGCGGCCAATGCTTCGATGACTGGAATTCCCTTCGCCTCCGGAAACACGGTCGGCATCGCGAACACATCGATCGACTCGAGCAGACGGAGCTTGCCCGGCCGGTCCACCTGCCCAAGCCAGCGAAACCGGTCGGCCACACCGAGATCCTCGGCCAGCGTTAGGCACCGCCTGAGATACCCCTGTTCTGCATCGACCTCGGCACCAGCTGCCAACACCTCCACGTCACGGTCGAGGGCGATCAGCGGCAGACTTCGTACGAGCTGCTCGAGGCCCTTTTCCGGACAGGCCCGCGCGAGCGATCCCACCACCAGTCGGCCACCGCGCACACGCCGCCGGGCGACCAGATCGGGAGCCACGGCCGGAAATCCCGTTCGATCCACACCATGGGGAATGACCGAGATGGTTTCGATCGGTACAGCAAGGTAGTCAGCCATGAACTCAGCGAAGCTGTGGTTGAGCGCCACGAACTGATCGACGTCGGCGGCGCGTTCCCGCAGCAACTCACGGATGCGGCCATAGTGCGGGGCGGGAATCTGCTCGATGAAGATGTCCTCGCCCGAGAGGCTGCAGATGATTCTGGCGCCGGTGGCCTGTTTCACCCGCCGTGCCAGGCCCACGAGCAACGCGTTGGAGAGATGCACCACGTCGGGCCGCACCTCCGCCGACAGCCATGCGACAAGCTTCTCCACCTCTTTCCGCTGGTGCCCCTGCTCACCCGCGAGTGTTGACGCTGTCAGTGGCCCCAGATCAGCCGGCCGTGTCGAACCGGTCCGGCTCGACAGCCAGGTGAGCAGCCAGCGGGAATCGAGCAGTCGGCCGAGCGTGCTGTCGAGGAAGCGGGGCATCTGCCGGAAGAGGGGAATGTGTTCCTCGAGCCAGACGTTGACGCCTCCCATCACGATCCGCTCGATGGCGATGTTTTCCTCATCGGTGGTCGTGGGTACATAGGCCGGTACGAGAATCGCATCGAGTCCCCGCGTCCGCAGGCTCCGCACGAGGGCATTGTCGTGGAGGCACGATCCACAGAGCCTGCCGCCGGCGCCAGCCGTGATGTGGACGATCTTCATGGCAGGATCTCAGGACCGACCTTCCAGATGCACGAGCACGAGCGTCAGGTCGGCCGGCGTGATGCCTCGAACACGCCCCGCCTGACCGAGCGTCTGCGGACGAATCCGTTCGAGCTGCTCGCGGGCCTCCGCACGGAGGTGCCGCACGTTCGCATACTCAAATCCCTGCGGGATCGGCCGCGAGGCCACGGTTCGCCGCCGCTCGATCCGCTCCTGCTCCACTCTCACATAGCCTGCGTACCGGATGTCATTTTCCACCTGTTCGGCAACATCTGGCGGCATCGTCGCCAGAGCAGGCAAGAAGGCGAGGCAGTCGTTCCAGCCCACCTCAGGCCGCTTCAGGCGATCGAAGAGCGAGACGCCCTCCACCCGCGTGGCGGCCAGGAGTGTCACCGCCGCCTCGATCCCGGAGGTCTTCGCCGCCAACCGTGCGATCCGCACGGGGTCGGCGAGGCCGAGCGTGGCGGCCACGGGCGTGAGCCGTCGATCGGCGTTGTCGTGCCGCAGGGCGAGCCGGTGCTCGGCGCGGCTCGTGAACATGCGATAGGGCTCGTCCACGCCTCGGGTGATCAGGTCGTCGATCAGCACGCCGATGTAGGATTCCTCCCGGGCGAGCACGAGCGGCTCGCGGCCCGCAGGCAAGAGCGCCGCGTTCGCGCCGGCTACCAAGCCCTGGGCGGCCGCCTCCTCGTAGCCGGTGGTGCCATTGATCTGACCCGCGAAGAAGAGCCCGCTCACGAGCTTGCTCTCGAGCGCCGCAGTGAGCTGGTCGGGCGGGCAGTAGTCGTATTCGACCGCGTAGCCGTAGCGAATGATCTGCGCGCGGGAGAGGCCGGGCACGAGCCGGATCATCGCGTCCTGCACGTCGCGGGGCAAACTCGTGGAGATGCCGTTGACGTAGATCTCCTGCGTCCGTCGCCCCTCCGGCTCGAGAAACAGCTGGTGGCTCTCCTTGTCGGCAAATCGCACGACCTTGTCTTCGATGCTCGGACAGTAGCGGGGACCACGCGACTGGATCTGTCCGGAATACATCGGCGCGCGATGCAGGTTGGCACGGATGAGTTCGTGGATCTCATGCGTCGTCCGCGTGATCCAGCAGGGAAGCTGTTCCTGCTCGATGCGGTCGGTCAGAAAGGAAAACGGCTGCGGCCGCTCGTCACCCGGCTGCACGTCGAGCTGCGAGAAGTCGATCGACCGCGCCGACAACCGACACGGCGTGCCCGTTTTGAAGCGTTCGATGCGAAAGCCGAGGGATGCCAGTGCCCGACTCACACCCGACGTGGTTCCCTCCCCTGCCCGTCCGCCAGGCACCTGCGCCTCGCCGGTATGCATCACCGCCTGCAGGAAGGTGCCGGTCGTGAGGACGACCGCCCGAGCGCGATACTCCGCATCGCCGCGGACGCGAACGCCCACGACCCGCCGCGTGGGACCTTCCGCAGCGTGCCGCTCCTCAACGATGAGGTCATCGACCGTCTCCTGCCGCAGGTCGAGGCCATCAGTCTCCTCGACGATCCGTTTCACCTCCATCTGATAGAGCTTCTTGTCGGCCTGCGCTCTCGGCCCATGCATGGCCGGCCCCTTCGAGCGGTTGAGCACACGAAACTGGATGCCCGTGGCGTCGATCGCGCGGGCCATCACGCCCCCGAGGGCATCGAGCTCCCGCACGAGTTGCGCCTTCCCCACGCCGCCGATGGCCGGGTTGCAGCTCATCTGGCCGACGGTGTCGCAGTTGGTCGTGAGCAGGGCCGTTCTGGCTCCGAGTCGGGCTGCCGCGCAGGCCGCCTCCACACCGGCGTGGCCGGCTCCGATCACGATCACGTCGTAGTCGTAAGCTGAGGGCATGGAACTCTGGCTCGGTGATGGCCCCGGGCTGGGCGGCCTATGAAAGCACGCACGACCCGTCATATCTCGTCATGCCGGTCCATATTACCCCACCCACGGAACGCGACGTTTCGCGGGACTTCTGGTTTCCCGACCGCCGCCAGCCGAAAATACAGTATCCCCACCTTCGGGTGGATCGTGTGCCAGCCGTGGGGGATTGGGGGAGGACGATAGGTGAGACACATCGGGGGAGATTGGTTCATGGTGACGTTCACGGATATCTCCGTTCGGCGATGGCTACGGCCCCGATGGCTGCTCGCAGCCATCGCATTGATCATCGAGACCTGCTCCTGTGCCGGCATTCTGCCGGAGGTCGCGGCACAGGAGCTGCAGCCGGTACCCACGCTGGAGCCGGCCTACGAAACCAACACCGTTGCCTTCCGTGGCATCCCCTCTGTCGCCGAGCCGCTGTGGACAAACTACGCATTGACCGAGGCGCTCTTCTGGGGCCGCGACAATCAGGCGGCGGACGTTCCATTGGTCACGGCCGTGGGCAGCGGCGCCACGCTCATCTCAGCCGGGGACCCACAGTTTCCGGTGGCGGCCGGCGTGCGGGCCTTCTACGGCGAGCGGAATCCCAACGAGTGCGGCTGGGAACTCGGCTACTTCGGCGTCTACGGCATGTCGGCCTCCCGATTTGCGAGCACGACGCCGCCACAGTTTCTCGAAGTGCCGGGAGCCATCGGCCCAATCCTGACGGCCGACGGTGAAACCGCCACGGTGAAATACAACTCCGTGATCAACAGTGCCGAAGCCAATGTCTTTCGTACGTCGAATTACTGGAGGGATTACACCGAAAGCTGGCTCACGCTCGACTGGCTCGCTGGCTTCCGCTACGTGGGTGTCGAGGAGCAGGCATCGATCAACACCACCTGCTGTGTCAACACCACGGATACGACCGTTCCATACAGCGTTCGCACCCGGAACAACATGTTCGGCGGCCAGATCGGCAGCCGGGCCCGCTGGACATGGGATCGCTGGGCCCTCGAGGGCTGGGCGAAGGCCGGTGTCCTCGGCAATGCCCAAAAGCAAATTCAGGATCCGCTCATCGATTACACCGGCTTCGAGCAACGTGGCGCACGCTCCGCCACCGGCACCGATGTCGGCTTCATCGGCGACATCAACCTCTCTGCGATCTACCGACTCAACGATGTCTGGGGCATCCGTGTCGGCTACAGCACCGTCTGGATCGGTGGCCTCGCCCTGGCGCCGAATCAGTTCGATTTCAACAACACCAGTATCGCCGGCACGGGTCTCAACTCCGGGGACGGCATCTTTCTGAGCGGTGCCAATCTCGGTTTGGAGGCGCGATATTAGCACGCCGGTAGGTTGCGGCCTGATTCGCCATCATCGACCGCGCCCCTGTGAGGTGACCCTGTCCGGCGGAGCCGGACAGGGTCACGTCGCGACGAAGGTATCAAACCGATTCCCCGCCCCCGTGATCCTCACACCGACGCTGCCCGACCGCGTGATCGCGTTGTCGCGGACTTGAAGCAACGTCCGACCGTTGAACGACAGCGTCAACGAACTGCCAACCACATCAAACCCGAGCAGTCCGCCGCCTCGAGGGGCCGCTCGGGCGGCGAGCAGCTTCCAGGCCCCACCGACATTCCGCCAGATCTCCGCGGCGAATCCAGCCGGCCGTTTCACTAGCCGGCCCAGATACATGTTCGTGTCGCCGGGACCGCCGTACCGGGCCACCAGCCCTACGGCCTGGCCGACAGTCGCCCGCGTGGCAATGGTCGCCCGCAGATGCACATCGGCGGCCGAGACGCCGCGGAGCACCATGACCGAGTTTCCGACGCTCGTCGAGATGGCGGTATTCGCAGTGACGGCGATGCGGCCCACCGCCTGCACCCACGACGCCGGCGGCTGCGGAAGTGGGGTCGCAGGGACCGGGACCGGTGTCGGCGAAACAATCCCCAGCGATGCCAGGGCCGCCCCCGCATTCAGGCGGCCACCGGCGGCCACTTTTCCGGCAAGGCTGGCGACGGGTGTCGTGGTTCCCAGGATCGCGGCACGCACCTCCGCCACGGTGATGCCCGGCTTGACGGCGGCCAGCAGCGCTACCACACCCGTCACCTGCGGCGCCGCCATCGACGTGCCAGACAGGATGCCGTAGGTGCCACCGGGAAACGTCGATTGGATCAGCGAGCCAGGCGCCGCCAGATCGACCGTCGTGCCGCCGTAGTTCGACATCGACGCCAGCGTGTTCGTGGTGGAGAGCGCGGCCACGGCGATCACGTTCGGCAGACGGTAGTTGCCCGGATAATGAGGGATGGCGTCGTTGTTCGACGCCTGATTGCCGGCGGCCGCCACAAACGTGACGCCGGCATCCCCCTCGGCACGGATCGCCTCCTGAACGACCACCGAAAAGCCGGCCGCAGCCTCCCAGCTGGCATTCACAGCCACGATGTTGATGCCGCGGTCCCGACGCATCATCGTGACATAGTTGATGGCCTTGATGATCGAGCTCGTATAGCCGACGCCGCGACTGTCCTGAACCTTGAGCGCCATCAGCGACACCTGCCAGCTGATCCCCGTGACACCGATGCCGTTGTTGCCCACGGCCCCGATGATGCCTGCGACATGGGTGCCGTGGCCGTAACCATCGGAAACCTGGTTATTGTTGTCAACGAAGTTCCAGCCGTGGGTATCGTTTTGATAGCCGTTCTTGTCATCGTCAACGGCATTGCCCGAGTCGTCACCCGGATTCGTCCAGATGTTGGCGGCCAGATCGGGATGGGTGATGTCGATGCCGGAGTCGATCACCGCCACGACGACGTTTCGCGAACCGGTCGTCATGCTCCAGGCTTGCGCGGCGTTGATGTCGTTGCCGACGGTGGCGGCATATTGGCCGATGTTCTGCAGATTCCACTGCGACGACACGAGCGGATCATTCGGCCACGAGGCGGTGCGGATGGCAAGATCGGGCTCGAGCCTCGCCACGGCCTTCGTGTGCGCCGCCCAGTCGAGCACTGCATACCGAGCCGCGCCGGGCGTTGTGAGCGAGAAAAACCCGTTGCCAAGCGAGGCGGCGTGCCAGTCGGGATGGCGAACGGCGAGCGGCTCGACGAGCACCGGACTGCCGGCAGCCGCCTTGGCCCCGGCCGCGTTGCCCAACTGCGAAACGGCAAGACGCCCCACCCAGTGATCCACCCGGGCCTCGACGGCGTGCCCCCGCCATTGAATGCTTTCAAAGTCCGCTGTCGGCGTCGGTAGGACAGACAGTCCCGAGAGCAGCGATCGCGTTTCAAGCTGCTCGAGACCACCAAGCCGCTGATTCCCAGCCGGCTGGTGCTTCCGCCGAATACGGGCCCGCGAACGTTCCATGCAATGGCTCGCTTCCCTGCGGGCCGGTCGAAGAAGTCCGTCCCTGGACTTCTCCAACACGGTCCCTGAGTTCCTTCAGCCGCCTGCGATCAGGCGTCTCGCATCCTGCGAATCCGCATCCTGCGTGCACGCCCACGGCGCGCCCACTTCCTCCCTGCCAGACTACCGCTACCGGCCGTTCTGGCGAAGCACAATCTCCACTTTGTTTCCTGTGGAGAAAGTCCTCGAAGGCATAATTCGGCGGCAGCACGACCGATTCCAATGGCGACGGCGCACCGGCCAGAAAACGGCGTTTTCTGGCCGTAGCACGCAACGACAGCACCGACCGACCACTTGGACAATTAGGAAAATATCTTTCCTGTCAGCCCCGGGCCGCTCACTTGGACCGAGAAAAGGCCCGTGGTCGGCGTCGCACGCTTGGCGCCGTGGCTTCGCCTAGCCGGCGACACGCACGATGATCGGCGCGATCCGCAGCGGCGGAGCCAGCAGCGTCGATGCCGGGAGGGTGGCGGTCTGCATCGTGGTGCGGTTGTAGGCCCGAACCCCCTTCGCTCCGCCGCCACCGCTCAGCCCCTTGACGCCGTAAATATTCTCCACGATCCCGGGGTTGGCGATGCTGTCGAGCGCCGCGGTGAACACGCGGGCGTTCGGCTTACTGAAACTGGAAAAAGCCGACATTTTGGCGAGCTGTGCTCCGGTGCCTCCGTCATAGATCTCGACGATCGAATTACCGCCGACACCAGCACCGACGAAGATGTCGTCGACGACGTCATTGCTGTACTTCGCGACCGACAGCGTCACGCCGCCCCTGAATTTCGGTCCAATCGGCTGGATCGTGCGAACCACCTTCGGCGCACCCGACACGTCATACACCTTCACCGTCGCCTTGATGCCGGCGTTGCTGCCCACAGCAATCTCGCTGATCCCGTCGGGGTCGCTCGAGGTCTTCACGCCGTTGGCGTAGGTCCCAAAATCACCGGCCGCCACCATGACGCCACCGGTGTAAGGTCCCGGGAAGGCGCGGAACGACCGATACGGTGTGTTGGCGACCGGATCGACCGCATTGGGACTGACGAGGAATGCCCTGGTGAGGCCGGCACCACTCGACTGCCCAGCGATGATGTCCCCCACACCGTCGCCATTCACGTCGCCGACGGTCACCTCGACGCCGCCGCGGTATGCTGCACCGAAGGGGAGCGTACGGTAGGCGGGAAGTTCGCTGTAGTTGGTCGAGCCCACAGGGTTCGGCGTGAACACGCGGATCTGGCCGACGCGATTACGGCCCGGTCCCACGATGATCTCCGGGATGCCGTCGCCGGTGACGTCACCGGTCGCCACGCGGACACTACCGCGGAAGCTCTGCTCGTAGGCCAGGAACTGGAAGATCGGCGCTCCCGTTTCCGGGTCCAGCACCCGGACCAACGGCAGGTCATTGCAGCCATCGTCGCTCCCCGTGACCAGCGCTCTAATATCGGCCTGCGGGTTGATCGGGCCGTCGTAGGCGTTGATGTCGGTCGCCGAGACAGGCTGGCCGGTTCCCTCTGCAGGCGTGGCGGTGACCGTGTTGATCATGTCGCCGAACTTCGTCTGCGGCGGCGGAGGCACGGTCACGATGGTGGCGTTGATCGTGATCGTCACCGTGCCAAGACCTCCCTGCAGGCTGACCAGTCCGGAGATATTGCCCTTGGTGGGCACGGTAGGCAGGTTGCCGCTGGCGTTTGAATACGATGCGAACCAAGTCGTCGTCGTGATGTCGATTTCCGGTGGCAGCACATCGATGACCGTGACGCCGTTGGCATCACTGGGCCCGTTGTTCTTCAGCTCAATCGTGTAGGTCGTCGTCCCACCCGACTTGTAGGTGTCGGTACCGTCGGTCTTCGTGATGGCAAGGTTCACCGTCGGATTGACCGTGTTCGTGTCGGTCGCGGTGGCTGTGTTGCCCGTCGTGCCTTCCGGCGGCGAGACCGTCACCGTGTTCGTCATGTCGCCCGTGGCATCCGACTTGATGTTCACCGTGAACAGGAATGTCGCCGTACCGCCAGCTGCCAGGCTGATCGTCTCGTTGAGCGGGCCCGAGCCACTCGCAGGACCGGTCGAGCCGGCGCCTGTATAGGTCGCCGTCCAGGTCGCCGTGCTCACCTGCGGCGGCAACGCATCAACCACCTTGCCGTTCGCGAGGAAACTCGGCCCCGAGTTCGAAGCCACGATCGTGTACGTCGTCGACGTGCCTGGAACGTAGACGAGCGAGCTGTCCGTCTTCGTGATGGCGAGGTTCACGGTCGGATTGACCGTGTTCGTGTCAGTCGCGGTGGCCGTGTTGCCCGTCGTGCCTTGCGGCGGCGACACCGTCACCGTGTTCGTCATGTCGCCAGTGGCGTCCGACTTGATATTCACCGTGAACAGAAACGTCGCCGTGCCACCGACCGCCAGGCTGATCGTTTCGTTCAGTGCACCCACGCCGTTCGCAGGACCGGTCGAGCCGGCACCGCTGTAGGTCGCCGTCCAGGTCGCCGTGCTCACCTGCGGCGGCAGGGCATCCACCACCTTGCCATTCGCCAGGAAGCTCGGGCCGGAGTTCGAAGCCACGATCGTATACGTCGTCGATGTGCCCGGAATGTAAACAAGCGAGCCGTCAGTCTTCGTGATGGCGAGGTTCACTGTCGGATTGACCGTGTTCGTGTCGGTCGCGGTCGCCGTCTCACCAGTCGTGCCCTCCGGCGGCGAGACCGTCACCGTGTTCGTCATGTCACCCGTGGCATCCGACTTGATGTTCACCGTGAACAGGAACGTTGCCGTGCCACCGACCGCCAGACTGATCGTCTCGTTCAGTGCACCCACGCCGTTCGCAGGACCAGTCG
>CANHCU010000104.1 GCA_947459185.1 Planctomycetaceae bacterium
GCCGTCGAGCGTCACGCGGCCGGTCACCGGCGACACGTTCTGATAGCCCGGGCGACAGCCGGAGCCCCCGGTCGCCACGAGCGCCACGATGCACGCCATGGGTATCAGCGAGATCGCTGTGCGAGGGCCTCGCAAGGAGCGCAGCTGGACGGAACACGCCGCCGATTTGCCGCGCTGCGGTGGGGTCGGGCGGGGCAGGCCGATGTGGCGGAACACTCAGTAGTCTCCCAGGACTTGACCGTCTTTACGAGCGACTAGCCGCTCGTAGACGCTATCGATGACGCAGACGCTCCAGCCATTCTCGTCGGGCTTGGCGTCGATCGTTTCGTTAATGAATCTGACCGATCCGTCCACGAAAAGCATCTGGGCTCCCCCGGGGTGGTAGCTCGAGGCCGCCTGGCGGCAATTAAAACTGGGCTCGTTCACGACGAACATCGCCGTCCCAAGCGTGTCGTAGGAAATATCCTGGATATGTTCGGTTATCATCGATAGAGGCGGATGACTGACACGATGAAAGCAGGGGGTTGTAGTCCCATAGTCGCATTCATTCCGTTCATTTGGGCTGATCGCTCAGTCGAAAGGAGTGCGTGTCAGGAGATTGCTACGGCGTGGCATGGACCGTGCCGTGGATGCGGCCCTTCACGTCGCCGCCGTCGGCAGCGACGACGTCCCACGCGAGCTCATAGCCCATCGTGGCCGCGAAGTTCTCGATGCCGATCGTCACGATGCGGCCGTCGCTCGACACCTCCATGGATTCGACACGATGGCGGCGCTCGTCGATGTGATCCGAGCCATACCGCGCCGTTCGCTCGAGCCGCCATGATGTGTAGGTCCAGTTTTCTGGATCGGCGGCCCGCGTTCGGTCGAGCGGATCACTGAACGTGAGCCGCAGGCCCGTTGCGGTCGCCTCCAGTTCCAGCGGCATCCGCAGCGGTGCAGTCGTCCGACGGATCCTGAAAAAACCACCGGGCTGGGTACGGTTGCCGGCCCAGGCGAACAGCCCGCACGCATAGAGCTGGCCGTCGGCAGGGGAAAAACGCCCCCGCATGATGCCGGTGGGCAGGTCTGCGAGCGGCAACTGGACGAGCCCCCCCTGAAGCAACGGGGCACCCGTGCCCTGCGAAGTCGACACCTGCTGCGGCAGTACGAGGTGAATCCGGCCCTCGCCGTAGGAGAGTTCGAGCAGTCGGCCCTCGAGCGCCGGCCACGCGTGTGCCGGGACGCGGAGCATCTCCGCGGGGGAGCGGTCGAACGCATTCGTGATCCAGGCCAGCGGCGGCTCCATCGCCGCGTCACTCGAGTCGGTGACGTGGTGATATCCGAACATGTTGCCGTAGAACCCGCCGCGCCGGACGTGATTGATTCGGTTTTTCGGATTCCAATGCCCCTCCTGATCGGTCACGAAGAACGTGCCGTCGGGCTCGACGCACACGCCGTTGGCCGCCCGGAAGCCGTTGGCGACGATCTCGGTCGTCGAGCCGTCGCGTGCAACCTTCAGGAGCGTGCCGTGATGCGGCACGACCGCCGGCAACGCGTGCCGCGCACTCTTGGCGTAGTAGAGATTGCCCTCCGCATCGGTCTCGAGCCCCATCGCAAACTCGTGAAAATGCTCGGTCACCTGGTGGTCGCTGTTGAACGTGTCGTAGCGGTCGGTGCAGCCGTCGCCGTCGAGATCGCGGAGCATGGCGATCCGATCGCGACAGCCGACGTGGATCGCCCCGTCGATCACCTTCAGTCCCAGCGGCTGATAGAGCCCCGACGCGATCCGCCGCCACGACAGTTTTCCATCCGCGGCCGCCAGCCCCCTGACGGTCCAGACGTCGCCATCCCAGGTGCACAGCGCGGCCGAATCGTCACCGAGGAAGTCGATCCCGCTGAACCGCACCTGGGCGTTCCATGGGTTCCAGGCCGGGGGCTTCAGCACGTCAGCTGCAAACGGCCCTGCATCCGCGGCCCGGACAACGGCCGTCTCGACGACCGTGTTCCAGTTGTTGTGGGCAGGCTGCTGAATCAGCGATGCGGGATCGTCGAGCGGTGGCAGCTTCGACGTGCGTTCGGCGATCGGCTCGCGTCCTGCAGCGGTGAGGGCGACGCCGACCACGAGCGGCGTGGTTCGCGGCGGCAGCGTGAGCACGTGGAATCCGTCCGACTTTTCCAGCCTCGCGTCGGCGGCAGGCATCGCCCCCACGATCGCTGCGTCCGCCTTGGCATCACCTGCCTGCACCTTCGCCACACGCACGGCGAGTTCGCCTGCATGCGGCTCGATCCGCCAGGTCCTGGTCACCACCGGATCGACGGCGTCCGCGGATGCCTGTTCGAGCCTCGCAGTCTCGAGCACCCGGGTGTCGCCGACCGTGTATTCGAGCACGACTCGGTCGCCGGTGTGATGCAGCGACTGAAATTTCCCTCCCGACGCCGGCAGCGGTCCGTAGGGCTGCCCGTCCCGCCCGAGCGGCCGCGGATCATCGAACGAGCCGCTCTGCGGATCGGCCCAGCCGGGGAGCGTGGGCGTGGACGCAATGAGCTGCCCATCGATCCGCGGATGCCTGCCGTGCAGGCCGTCGAAGTTGATCCCGTGCCAGTCGATGAAGCCGCTTCCCGTCCAGACGGCGGCCGCCCGGAGCGTGTCGAGTTCGTAGAGGATCCAGGCGCGGCCACGGGTGATGCCGCCGGGGCCGGCATCGAGCCGAACCGCAAGACCCTTCCGCGCCACGTTCGTGCCATCGTCGCCCACCTCGATGCTCGCGGCAAGAAATGGCCCGTAGTCGTGGGTTCGCCAGCGTTCGATGTTCGTGGGAGCGGGCCCACGGCCTGAGCCCTTCGGGAGCGCCGCGAGATAGTCGCCCGTGACGCTCGCATAGAGCGTCGGATTGTTCCCGCGGAAATAGGCCTCGCGGATGTAGTGGATGACGTCGTATTTCTGGCTGGGCACCATCCATGCTTGCGCCACCATCTGGCCTGCCCCATTCGTGAGCGTGCGGTACATCGCGTAGGGATCCGCCCCCGCTTTGAGCGGCGACGTGGCGAACCGCGGCGCGGTGGGGAGCGAACCGAGGGCCGATCTCGTGCCGTGGCAGTTGACGCAGAAGAGGTTGTAGATCTTCTCGCCCCGCTTGAACGCTTCGGCCCCCTTCGCCGGATCATTCCAGTCGGCGATGAAACCGGCATGATCGATGTCGCTTTCGTAGGCTGCCGGCGCAGCCGGTGCCACGAGCGCGGGATCGGGCCGCAGCTCGTCGGCACGGTCGCGGCCGCCGCGGCCGATCTCGGCGAGGTATTTCACAAGATCCAGAAACTGCTGCCGATCGGCGAGCAGGTTGACGAGGCCTGCGGGCATGAGCGACACCGGCGACTCCGACCGCGACTCGACGTCGCCGCTGGGGATCGTGATCTCCCGGCCCGGATCGGCCGCGTCGCGCAGCACGATTCCCTCCGGCGATTCGCGGACGACGATGCCCGACACGCTTTGCCCTTCCTCCGTGAGGATCGTCACCGGCCGATACTCTGGTCGGATCGTCTTCGACGGCTCGAGAAGCGACTCGACCACGTGCTCGGCCAGTGACGCGGCGGCGCCCTTCTCGGCCGACGTTCCCGCCTGCGGTCCTGCTCCCTCTCCGCGGACCTCGGCGAGATTCGGGCCCAGCGGCGAGGGGCCCGTGCCGGCGGCGTGGCACTTGGTGCAGGTGAGATGCTGCGTGTGAAAGACCACGGCTCCCTTGCGCGGATCTCCCGACTGCTCAGCGGCGGCGGCGAGCGACGCCACGCCCTCGCGGGCCAGCCGTTCGGTCAGTGTGCCCGCCTCCGCAGCGGCGAGCGGGGAAAGCCATCCAACGCAACTCACCACGACCACGACGAGGAGCAGGGCGTGCCTCGAAGAACACTGCCGACGATCGAGGCAATCGCAGCGGCTGCGGAGGAAATCGGGTCTCAAGAAGTTCTCACTGTGGTGTAACTGGCGTTGCTGGTGCACCATGCGAACGGACCGCATTTTCCATGATCCGAAGCATATTGGCATCCTTGTAGATCGGATACGTCTCGTGGCCGGGGCGGATGTAGATCACGCGGCCCTCGCCCACCTGCCAGACCATTACGCTGCGAAACCATTCTCCTGGCTCCCAGCGTTCCTCCATGAGCACAAGGTCTGGGGCTGGCACGTGAAACGGCTCGTCGTACATCTCCGTGCGGGGCAGCGTAAAAGATTCGGGGAGGCCCTTCATCAGCGGATGCTCGGGCATGAGCACCCGCGCATGGCTCGGCTTGCCGTCGTTGCGGTAGGCCGGGAAGCAGCAGTTCGGCAGGTGGAGACGGACCTGCACGCGGCCGTCCGGGAATTTCTTCACGTCGCTCGTCGGCGTCAGCCGGGCTTCGCGGCCGGGCGGGCGGCGACCCGCGACGGGCACCTCTTCGATCGAGAGCATGTCGGCCGGCACGTCGGCGAACGCACGGCGGACATCCTCCCGCGCCCGTTCGTTCATCGCCTCCATGAAGGGCGTCGCCCAGTGGGCCGAGTGGACCGCCACCAGCGTGAGTCGCCCCGCCTTGACGCGGGCCACGATGTCGCGGCCGGTCTCGGGCTTGATCTCGGCCTGGCGGACGTGACCCCACCAGATGAGGACCTCGGCAAAGTCGAGGATCGCGGGGGAGAGCCCCTGCTCGCCGTCGTTGAGGCAGACCGACCGCACTTCGAGCCCCGGCAGGGCCTTCAGATGATCGGCGACGCAGTTGCCGAGGAAGTTTTCGTAGGCCTGTTTCTGCGCCGGCTGCTGCTCGTCCCAGATGACCACCCGCACGGGGTCGGCGGCGGAAACGACGGCCGGCAGCGAGACCGCGCAGGTGGCGACCACCGCCAGCCAAAGGTTCGTGCGAGGCGTGCCCACCCACCCTGCTATCATGGAAACCCGCATGGTTTTTGCCTCTCCAACGCCAGAGCGAGCACCATCCCACCGCCAATCTGCGGACACCGCCGTCCACAGCCCTATATCTGCGTTAGACCGTCGTTTTTTACGCGCCGACCGTAAAAATTCTTTGCCCGCGGCAGATTTGAGGCAGACTCTTGCCTGCCGTCCTTGGGAAATCCGCGGTGGAAAACGACCTTAACGAACGATTCCTGCGGCATTTCACCGCCAGCGAGCACGCCATCCGGGCCCACATCCGGCGGCTCGTGCCGACACATGCCGACTCCGACGAGGTGATGCAGGAGGTCGCGGTCGTGCTATGGCGTAAATTCAGCGATTTTTCGCCACAGGCCAGTTTCGTATCCTGGGCTTTCGGCGTCGCGAAATACGAGGTGCTCGCCTGGCGGCGGAGGCAGGCACGATCCCGCGTGGTGCTGGCGGGCGATGTGATCGATCTGATGGCCGAGGACTCCGCGCGGGACGATTCGCGATTTGCGCGGCAACGGGAGCTTCTCGCGCACTGTTTGAGCCGTTTAGGACACGACAAGCGGGAACTCCTGCTGGCCGCCTATGCGCCCGCGACCCGAATCCAGGACGTCGCGGCGCGAAGCGGCCGCACCGTGGGCGGGTTCTATCAATGGCTGCACCGCACGAAGAGGCTCCTGCTCGATTGCGTGCGTGCGGAGATGGAAAGGCTCGGCGAGGCTTAGAGTGCCAATACCCATGAACCAAGAAGATCTCAACGACCTGATCGGAAAATACACCGACGGACGAGCCACTCCGGAGGAGGGCGAACGGCTCGGCGCGCTGCTCGAGGAGGATGCCGATGCCCGTCGTACATTCCTGGAACTCTCCAATATCGCATTTGCTCTCGAGCAGGAAGCACTGGACAGGCATCAGGGCATGCCATCGTCGCCCCAACCGGCGGCCCGTCGCAAGACGCTGCGGTATGCGGCCGCGGTCGGACTGATGCTGTTGGCCGCGGCCGTGCCGCTCGGAATCTCGCTGCTGCAGAGCGATTCTTCCCGTCAAGGCGCGGCCCACGATGTCTCGCGTCGCCCAGATCCGGTGGCCACGGTATTACGGCTGGTAGGCGATGGCGGCAGGCTGCTCGCTGGCGGCGCCATCGGCGGGACTCGCTATGAGATCACGGCGGGCACGGCGGAACTGGTGACCACCTCGGGAGTCAAGATCGTGATCGAGGCGCCGGCCGCATTCACTTTCGAATCGGCGCAGCGGCTGCGGATGGAGAAGGGACGGTTGGCGGCGGACGTGCCGCCCACAGGCAAAGGCTTCACGGTCATCACCCCGTCCGGCAAAGCCATCGATCTCGGCACGCGCTTCGGCATCGACGTGAGCCCGTCTGGCGTAACGGAAATCCATGTCTTCGAGGGAGAGGTAATCGCCGAGGCCGCACAGGGAGAGAGACGCAGTGTCCGCAACGGCGAGGCGACGGCGTTGTCGGTGGGCCAGACCGCCTCAGGCGGCGGCAAACGCGAATTCCGCTCGGCGGCCTTTATTCACGACGAAGAGATGCCCTCATTGCAAAGCGGCTCGTTGGCCGGCCAGATGGCACGGTCGCAGGAGGCTGTCGCCCGGCTGCGGCGGGATCCGGCCCTCATCGCGCTCTTTGATTTCGAGGGCCCGGACATTCCTGCCGGCCAATACCAGATGGTGCAGGGGCGTTGGCCGGGCTCGAAGGCGCCCGACTTCGCGCAGGCGGGCGACCACATGACGGTCGACTTCGGCGAAGGGCAGACGTGGCCGCAACTCACGTTCGCCGCCTGGGTGCGGCTCGACAACGTGCGGCCCCACCCACAGTCGCTCTACCACACCAATGGCTGGCAGGACCGCGCTGGATACGTGCACTGGATCATCACCCCTCGAGGTACCATGCGATTCGCTCTCAGGCACTCCGTCCTGAAGCCTGGTTCTCCGGAACCGTCGGGCGAGCCAGACTCTAGCATGCCCGTTCTTGAAGAAATGGGCCGTTGGCTTCATCTCGCCGCCGTTTATGACTGCGAACAGGGCACGGTGCGTTTTTATATCAACGGTATCTTCGATCACGAGTCGAGCTTAGCTGTCGCGCCGCCTGCCGTGCTGGGCCTCGCCCGCATCGGCAACTGGTCCGCCGAAGAACGCTCGCTCAGCGGCCGCATCGACGAATTCGCGGTCCTTGGCCGCGCGATGAGCGACGACGAAATCAGCGAACTACACGATAGCGGCACGCCCTATCGATGACTGATTGAGAAGGAGGATGTCGAGATCCCTCTGATCGAGAGGCTGGAGTTGATTCAGGAGCCTGACGGCAGCCCCACGGAAGACTTCGTGATCCCCAAAGGGTTTCAATCGCGGCAGAAGGCACGGCAGCAGGGTAGATAGAAGCCCGCCGCAGAGTCACTGCAATACGGCCGCAGAGTCACTGCAACACGTATGCCGATCTCAGAAGATGCGATTGCCCCTGGCGCCGCTGATCGCGGGTGAAAAGGTGACAGTCAGGCGACGGTCACTTTTTTGCAGCACCACCGCTGACCAGCGGGAGATCGATCGTGTTGCGGCCCCTGCGGACCTCTTGCTGCATCTGCGACTCTTCGTTGTACATCTTGGGCACCCGCTCCGGCGCCATGGTGCCGTCCTGACTCAGAAGGGCCGTCGTCACCCGCACCGTATGCATGCCGTGCTCCGCCCCGTTCTGTTTGTAGGTGTACACGAGCTCGTAGACGCCGTCCGCATTGGTCTCGCCTTTTGATGGCCGACCGATCGTCGGTAGAAACATGACCTGCGCTCCCGACAGGGGGATGCCGTCGAGCGTCACGCGGCCGGTCACCGGCGACACGTTCTGATAGCCCGGGCGACAGCCGGAGCCCCCGGTCGCCACGAGCGCCACGATGCACGCCATGGGTATCAGCGAGATCGCTGTGCGAGGGCCGCCCAAGGATCGCAGCTGGCCGGAACTCACCGCCGATTTGCCGCGCTGCGGCGGGGTCGGGCGGGTCAGGCCGATGTGGCGGAACACTCAGTAGTCTCCCAGGACTTGACCGTCTTTACGAGCGACTAGCCGCTCGTAGACGCTATCGATGACGCAGACGTCCCAGCCATTCGCGTCGGGCTTGGCGTCGATCGTTTCGTTAATGAATCTGACCGATCCGTCCAAAAAAAGCATCTGGGCTCCCCCGGCGTGGTAGCTCGAGACGCCCTGTCTGCAATTAAGCTCTACGGGGTCGTTGACGACGAACGCCGTCGTCCCAAGCGTGTCCCAGTTAATAGAAATGTGACTATCGGCGGCCGCCGATCCCGGCCACGCCGCCGCGCTGCAGAGCTGTTTCCCCAGCCGGTAGACCCGCTCGCTGACCGCGAGCGTTTTGCTCGTGCCATCCGTGATGTCCTTGAAACGACGTTTGGTATCGATCGCCAGGGCGCCTTCTCCCTCTTTGTAAGTCCGGTATGCTGGGAATTGTCGCCCGTCACTTTTCAGATGGGTTTGCTTCGTGAGGCTCATCGCGACGTAGTTCGTCATGCCATGGTTTGCCCCGGCGTTCTTGAAGGTGGTTTCGTGCTGGAAGATGCGGGGACCGGTCATGTCGGACGGGCAGGCAAGCCCACTGATGTAGACACCCACCTTGTCAGCCACCTTATCAAGTTCGATCCCCTCAGAGATTCGCAGCCTCGCGTAGAGATCGTCCTGCTCCATGTAGGGTAGGATCATGGCGGCCCAACCCCAGCCCGGAGTGTTAATGTACGTCGTCTTCGTCACCCATGACGCCCCGTAGCCGACGGGCGGTAGTCTCACGCCGGCGGGCAGAAACGACTTCGCGTCGTGATGGTTGTTGAGGGCTATGCCGATCTGCTTGAGATTGTTTTGGCAGGCGCTCGACCGTGCGGCCTCGCGGGCCGCCTGCACGGCAGGCAGGAGCAGTGCCACGAGCACGCCGATGATCGCGATCACCGCGAGCAGTTCCACGAGGGTGAATGCTCGACGGCTTACGAAAACCTTCATCGTCATGACACACCTCCAGCAGAGAAAAGAGAAGAAAAGATGAGAAAAGCCAATCATCGAAACTCCGCCCCGCCTCACGTCGCTCCGCGTTCCCAGACGCTGATCGTGACCGGCTCGTGCCGCTTGCGAATTTCGACTTTTTCCATGGGGCAAACCCCTCCTAATGCAGGATATCTGCCAGATCGCGACCTGTCTAGCGTATCGTAATCGCCTTGTTTTCCCGCGCGAATACCTTCGAGGACATCGCCGCATTATCCCGCCGCGAGCCGTTTGCCTCAAACCGAAGGTTTTTTCGCTGAAGTGTCCCGCTTGAGGATTCAGAGGGAGTTCGAGGTATAAAAACCCAAACCCCTGGCACTCAGTTCACGGAATGGAAGGATGCACAATGAACCGCACATCAGCGACTCTCAGCCTCTTGATCTTCCTGTGCCTGCATAACGCCCAGCGTGTCGAATGTGCTGAAAGCAAACTGGTCAAACCGATGACGAATGGCCGGCTCGTCATGCTGCCATGGAATGAGCAAGGGGACCGAATCCCCGACTTTTCCTACTGCGGCTATCAGAATGGGGGCGTGAAGATTCCCGATGTTCCGACTCTTGTCACGCTTGAACCAAGCGGCGCAGAGGACGAATCGGCACGCATCCAGGCTGCATTGGACGACCTGGGGAAGAATCTGGAGAAGACCCCGGGTGCGCGGGGCGCACTCCTCCTTAAAAAGGGGCTGTGGAAAGTGAATACGACTCTCACCATGTCGTATTCTGGTGTCGTGTTAAGGGGTGAAGGAGACGGCGAGGACGGAACGGTTTTGCTAGCGAAGATGAAATGGATACTTATAGACGCACAATCCCCTCAGAAGGACCCGCCTTGGCCAGGAAATCCGCCCTCAACCAATATCATTGCGCAACCCTATATTCCAGTAGGTGCGACCCGATTCAAAATTTTCAAGCATGGAGATAAAAGGTATGCCAAAGTTCCTGACAAAGATTCTCTTATCAAGAATCTCAAGCCCGGGGATAGCATCCTTCTATTCAAGCCAAAAAACGAGGCGTGGGTAAAAGATCTGGGCATGGATATCTACAAATATTGGACCGCGTATGCTCATTTCGAGAGGAAGATCGTCTCGATATCAAACGGCGAACTGGTTTTTGATATTCCCTTGCCTCAATCTCTCGATGGGAAATACGGAGGCGGCTACGTTATTCCGGCACCCCCGGATTTTCGCATTCGCGAGTGTGGCATCGAGCATCTCCGGTTTGATAGCACCTACGACGCTACGATTCGCACAACACCCAAGCCGTGGGAAGGGGGCGAAGAGTATGCGAGCGATGACGATCATTGTGCCTTTGCGATGGGCTTCAGCAAAATCGAAAATGCTTGGGCTCGCAATTGTACGTCCACACATATGAAGCATGGCATCGTGACGGTCGGAAGATACGCTCGCAATATTACCGTGCAGGACTGCAAGGCCTTGGACCCAGTTTCCGTGATTGGGGGGGGGCGTCGCTACGCCTTTTTAATCGCGGATTTGGCAGGACCGTCCATCCTCATGCAACGCTGCTATAGTCGCGAAGGAAGGCACGATTTCTTAACACAGGGTATGTCCGTTGGCCCCAACGCGTTCGTCGATTGCAGTTCGGAATTGGCGCTGAATTGCAGCGAAAACCATCAAAAATGGGCGATGGGGACCCTGTACGACAACGTCCGGGTGTCTGGGAAAAATGGCGGCCTGTGTGCGATCAACCGCGGTCGCTGGGGCGGCACAGGCGGTCCCGATACCACCGGTCACGGATGGAGCGGCAACACCACTGTGTTCTGGAATTGCGCCGCCCCGATAATCTTTGCCGGTCAACCTCCGCTTGGGCAGAATTTCATGATCGGGAACTCGGATCCCAGTCTATTCGATCCCAAATGGGCCGAGGGGTATGTCAGGGTGGCGAATTCGGCTTCGGGCAGGAATGATGAGTTCGTCGAGAGTCCTTTTCAAGGCTCTGCATGGCAAGAGTGCCCCACGGAAATGGTTACCCCAGGCTCGCTCTATTACGCCCAACTCGAAGCGCGGCTGGGCAAGGCGGCGGTTGAAAACGTAACGACGCCAGAGCAGCGTCAGAAACGCTGATGTTTTATACTATATCTTTCAAACCCGATGGGATGCTCGTGAAACTCTTTCAAAAAGATAAAGTGATGGCACATTGGAGAGTCATGATCGTGTCGGCGGCGTGTGTGATGTTTCTGCAGGCGGCGGGGTCTGCCGAGGTAATCCTTCCGCCGGTGTTGAGCAGTCACATGGTGCTGCAGCGTGGGATGAAAGTGCCGGTATGGGGAACGGCCGCACCCGGCGAAAAGGTGACGGTGAAATTCCGCGACCAGGAGAAATCGACCACGGCCGATGCGCAGGGCAAATGGAAGGTGAGCCTTGATTCGCTGAAAGAAGGCGGGCCAGATGTTCTGACCGTGGCCGGTTCCAACACGCTGAAGTTGGAAGATGTCCTCGTTGGAGAGGTCTGGCTCGGCTCGGGTCAATCCAATATGTTCGGCGGCGCCAGCGAGTACGTCAAAGACGATGAAGTGCTGGCAAAAATGGTGGCTGCCGGCCCCTATCCGAAGATCAGGCTGAATCGTTTAGATACAGCAGCTTCAAAAGGCTGGACGGAAGCGACCCCTGAAAATCTCAGGGCATTCTCGGCTCAATTGTTCAGTTTCGGCTGCTCTTTGCAGAAGGAACTGAATGTTCCGGTTGGCCTGCTGGTCGGCGCAGCTGCTGGTAAACCGTCAGGGTTCTTTCTCAGCGAGGAGGCATTCAACAGCGACCCAGCGTGCCAAGACTTGGTGGCTAAGGGTAATTCCGATGAAGCCTTAAAGAAGTTTGATGAAGCCGTGAAGAAGTATGAAGTGGCGATGGAAAAGTGGAAGAAAGACGTTGAACAGCTCAGGGCAGAGGGAGTCGAAGAAAAAAAGCTTCCCAGGGCGCCAGCGAAGCCATTGAAGGTCGGCGGCACCTATGACAACGTGATTGGCAATCTCTATGAACGAATCATAAGACCTGCTGTTCCTTATGCCATACGCGGTGTGCTGTGGGATCAGGGCGAGAGCAGCACGGGGCTAGTCGGCATTGATCAATACACCGCGATGGGTGCGCTGATTAAAGGCTGGCGCAAGGATTGGGGACAGGATTTCCCGTTCATCTATGTGCAGAAAGACAGTGGCGGCGGGTGCGCCTGGGATACCACCGATCCTGTTACGTCCAAAGGCGACCCGCTCGTGCCGCTTCCGGACCTGGTTCCGGGTGGTAAAGAAGGTGGCGAAGGACGGGACAATTACCTACGGATCAGGAATTATCCGGACACCTTGATGTCCACCAGCAGTGATCTCGGTTCCGGAATGCATCCGGTCAACAAATCAGGGTATGGGGCGAGGGCCGCACGGGTAGCACTTGGTGGGGTATACGGCAAAGATGTGGAGATCTACGGGCCGGTTTATAAATCCTACAAGATCGAGGGCAACAAGGTGATCATCAGCTTTGATCATGTAGGCAAGGGGCTGGTATTCAAGAAGGGTGAGACAATTGACAAGCTGCAGGGTTTCACGATCAGTGGAGATGAAAAAACCTTCAACTACAACAGACCTCGATTTGTCTGGGCCGATGCGGTGATTGAGGGAAATACCGTTGTTGTGTCGAGCGACAAGGTTTTAAAGCCTGTCGCAGTCCGCTATGCCTGGGCCAAAGAGCATCCATGGGCGAACCTGTTCAACAAGGACGGCTTGCCTGCCTTACCTTTTAGTACGTATGAGTCAGTGAAATAAACAATCAGCCAGTGAAGACGATGTTCAAGATCACGCGGAGTGTGGGTTGTATAACGTTTCTTCTGTGAAACACTGGTATGGGCAGGCCCATGCCGGTGGCTCGTCGATCCTCGCTGCCGCCCTGATTGTGTCGCTCGTGTGGCTCAGCCCAGCTCGTGTACTGGCAGACGAACTGCCGAACGACACGAACCAGATCGAGAGCCTCACGCCGGAGCAGGCCAAGAAACTGGCGGCGGAGTTTCCGGGGGAGTTGGTGGTGTTCAAGTACGATTTCGTTACGGTTACACAACGTGGCCTTCCCCTGAATGGGCTGAAGTCGCTCGACGCCGAGATCGCCAAGGCGCTCGCGGAGTTCAAGGGCGGCGGGCTGTACCTCAACGGCCTGGCCACGCTCAACGCCGACGCCGCGAAGGCGCTCGCGGAGTTCACGGGCTTTACCCTGACCCTTAACGGCCTGACCGCGCTCGACGCCGAC